>NZ_BPIM01000001.1:2926931-3268409 GCF_026004115.1 Meiothermus sp. | reverse complement strand
GAATGCCCAGTAGCTTTTGCAGCCAGTCGTGCCTGATTTCTACGCCCTGTTCGGCCAGCGCACCCAGCACTGCTAGGCCTACCGGGAGGGCTTTCTCAAGCTCCAGCACATGCACCTGCACCCCGGCGCAAAGCTGGCCCTGGTGCTTGGAAAAGGTGGGCCTGAAGTAGTGTGGCCTAAAACGTACCCCCAACAGGCCCAGCCCACCCAGCCTTTGGGACAGGGCCTCTGCATCCAGGCCGGGTGCGCCTGCTACTTGAAAGGGCAGGGCAGTTCCACGCCCTTCGGAGGCCGTGGAAGCCTCGATCAGGGCCATGCCCACATACAACAGAACGGTTTGCGGGTTGGGTAGGTTGGGCGAAGGAGGTACCCAGGGCAGACCGCCCGAGTCGAAAGTTGCTTGAGGGTCGCAGGGGATTACCTCGAGCCCGGGTTCTACCAGCCGCCCACACTCCCCCAGGGTTAGCCCGTGCCGCAGAGGAACTTCCAGCATCCCCACAAAGGAGCGAAACGCTGGCTGAAGCACGGGCCCCTCGAGGGGAAAGCCCAGGGGGTTGGGCCGGTCGAGTACCACCACCCGGGTTCCGCTGATGCGAGCCGCCTCCAGTACTTGTACCAGGGTGGAAACAAACGTATAAAAACGCACCCCTGCGTCTTGCAAATCTACCAACAGGGTGTCCACTTGCCCGATGAGTTCGGCGATTTCAGCCACACCTTTTTCGTAGAGGCTATGGGTAGGCAGGCCGGTAGCCCGGTCTGTCAGCACTTCCGGGGCCTCGCCGGCCTGCCCAGAACCATCTATTCCATGCTCGGGCCCATAAAGACGCTCGAGTGCGAAACCCCTTTGCAAAAGCGCCACCGCCGAAGGCACGAGTGTCCGGGTGACCCCCGCCGGATGGGTCAGGAGGCCCAGCTTTCCGCTTGTGCCAATCAAAGAGGGGTTGTCCAGGAGCCGCTCCAAGCCGGTAGGCGCGAGCCCAGGGTAAAGGGGTGGGGTATTCATCTTCCCTTGCGATGCCGCGTCTATTGCTTCAGGAGGTTACTCGAGTGCACCGGTAATACCAGATTCGGTTAGTTCGGCGCCGGAAGGCGGCGAACTAACAGGGCCGAAGTTATCCGCGTAGCGGAGGGCGATACCGCCCCTTGGAAGGGAGTGCTCTAGGATTCAAAAAGATAGCCTCTGGGGGTTTTTGGTTTGAATGATTATCTTTTTGAATCCGGTATAACTTGTTTTGCGGTATGTTTTGAAGCATATTGACTGCCCAAAATTGCGATGTGCGGCTCATTGGGAGGGACTGTGGTGCATACCGAGTTCTTGGTTACCAGACCACTGGGGTTATTTGACCTTTGCCCAGAACACGCGCCGGGCCAGGCCCCATGTTTGCCGGGATACAATTGCCCGGGATACAACCAGACCCCCTTATCCCAGATGCCCATGAGATCTACGCCCAACCGCTACTTCTCGAACATGCTGAAGTTGGTGTAGATGATCCGGTTATCGCGGGCGTAGAAGTTCCCCAGGCGGGCGTGACCAGCGGCTACGGCATCGGGTTTGACAATCATGATCACGGGCAGGTTCTGGGCCGAGAGAAGCTGCCAGCGATCGTAGAGGCGCTTGCGCTCGTTTTGATCCCCCAGTTGCTCAGCCTGGCGGAAAATCTCCCAGATGTTTTTCTCCCAGGGAAACATCTGGTCGAACTTGGGCTCGCTGCTGCCGCGTTCGGGCCAGACCGAGCGGTGCCAGTAGTTGAGTTGGCCCCCCGGTTGCCAGATGTCCTTGCGGAGCTGGGGGTCGGGCTGGTCGCCGTAGGCCATCAGAATGCTCTCGAAGTTACCGCTGGTGGCAGTAGCCAGCAGGGTGCCCTGCTGAATGCCCTGAAGGTTGAGCTTAACGCCAATCTGCCGCAGGTCGTTCTGCAGAATGGCGGCAATCGCCGAGAAAGGCAGGGAGTCCGAGGCATAGGTGAAGCTGAACTCGAGCACCCTTCCACTGGGCAAGCGCCGTTGTCCATCCGCACCCCGGCGAAGGCCCAGGGAGTCCAGCAGCCCCGCGGCCCGCTCGAGGCTCCACTCGCCCAGGTAGCTGCGGGTGTCATAGTACCAGAATGTACCGGGAGCGACCCCATGTCCGGGCAGGCTGGCCAGGCCGTTGTACACGTCCTCGATGATGCGTTTGCGGTTCACGGCAAACTGCATGGCCCTGCGGAAGGTCAGGTTGCGAAATACCTCACGCAATTCGGGGTTGGGTACGTCAAAATTAAAACCCCAATGCGGCGGAGAAGTATAAATGGTGCTGCCACGCAATACCCGGATTTTTCCCGTAGCCACTTCTTGGCGCTTAAGGTCAGGAAACTGCGCCCCGGTAATGGGTATCTGATCGAGGTTGCCTGCCAGGAACTGCGCTGCCTGGATGTTCTGGTCGCGGATAATCAGGTACTCCAGCCGGTCGAAGTAGGGCAGGGAGTTGCTCTGGGTATCGCGCCGCCAGGAGTTGGGGTTGCGCACCAGGGTTACCTTCTGGTCGGGCACGTAGCTTTGCAGAATAAAAGGCCCTGTGCCCACAATTTCCTTGGGGTCGGTATTGGTGGCCCAGACCCGGCTGTAGCCACCGGGGTCTTCCAGGGGCTTGAACTGGGCCAGTTTGTGTTTCGGCATGATGGGCGAAAAGGTCAGTGCCTGTAAAACCGCGCCATAGGGCTTGCTCGAGATTACCCGGAAGGTCAGATCGTCCACCTTCTCAAAGCGCAGCGGTACCCCGGCCACCCTGAGGGTGGCGGCCTGGTTGGCCCGAAGGTTGGTGTTCGAGGCCACCTCGGTAAAGGTAAAAATCACGTCGTCGGCCGTAAATGGAGTGCCGTCTGACCACTTCACACCGCTGCGAAGCTTTACGGTGGTGGTGCGGGCATCCTTGGAAATCGTCCAGGACTCGGCCAGTACCCCTACAAGTTCGAAGGTAATCTGGTCGAGCTGCATCAACCGATCAAAAACATTGTTCAGCACGGTATAGGCAAAATTGTCAATTACCGCAAAGTAATTCCAGCTTTGCGGTGTGGAACCCAGCGGTAGGGTGAGGGTGCCCCCGCGCTTGCCAATCTCCTGGAACAGATTGGCAGGCACGTTGGCCTGGCTGGCTTGCTGGGCCTTTGCCTTGCCAAAGAGCCAGGGAGCCAGCGCCCCCGCGCCCATGCCGAAGGCAGCTTGCTTTAACAACTTCCGACGGTTCATGCGCTCCTCCTTTAGTTGCCTCGAGAGTTGGATTCTTTTAGCTCATTCCGGCCCCACTGCGCCCTGGAAGAGATACGAGGGCCTCAGGGCACTTATCACAGGGAAAAGGGAGAACCCGTTGCTTGGATAGACAATCCTGGCCGTTCAGATATGGATTCATACGCCTCAGCTACCCCGTGCCTCAGTCCCTTTGCCGCACATCTGCGGCATCCCGCAGGGCGTCGCCCAGAAAGTTGTAAGCCAGCACCGAGATAAATATCAGAATGCCGGGGGTCAGCAGCCAGGGGTAAAGCGAGAGCGACTGAAAGTTTTGCGCGTCCTTCAGCAGGAGCCCCCAGCTTGCCATGGGTTCCTTGATGCCCAGCCCCAGGAACGAGAGCGCCGACTCCCCAATGATGTAGCCAGGCAGGGCCAGGGTAGCGGTTACGATCAGGTAGCTGCTCAGGTTGGGCACGATGTGCCGCAGGATGATGCGCAGGTTGGAAGCCCCCTGGGCCACGGCGGCGGTTACGTAATCCACCTCGCGCAAGGCCAGTACCTGCCCCCGCACCACCCGAGCCAGCCCCGCCCAGCCAATAAACGAGAGCACCCCGATAATACCCAGGTAGACGTAGGTGCTGGGCCAGCTCGCCGGAATAACCGTCGAAAGGGCCATCAGGATGGGCAGACGCGGAATGGAGAGCAATACCTCGGTGGTGCGCTGGATCAGGGTGTCCACCCAGCCGCCAAAATAGCCAGAAATTCCCCCAAGCAGAATCCCGATGACAAAGGAGATCAGCACCCCAATCACCCCAACCGTGAGCGAGACCTGTGAGCCGACCAGGATGCGGGAGAACAGGCAGCGCCCAAACTGGTCGGTGCCCAGCGGGAAGAAGTAACCCTCGGACTCCGGGACGCCAAACAGGTGCCAGTTGGTTTTGAGTCCCAAAAAGCGGTAGGGCTCCCCCTGGGCGATGAAAAAGCGGATGGGGGTGGGGCGGCTGGGGTCTTCCCTATAGCTGCTGATGAAGGTTACCGGGTCGCGCTCGCGCTTGAGCTGGTAGACGTAGGGTCGAACCGGACGGCCGTCCCGAAAGAAGTGGATGCGCTGGGGCGGCTGGTAGATGGCGTCGGGGTGCTGTACGGTCAGGTTGTAGGGGGCCAGAAATCCGGCGAAGAGAGCTACCCCATACAGCACAATCAGCACCACCCCGCTGATCACGCCGGGCTTGGAGCGCAGAAAACGCCGCCAGGCCAGGTAGAGGGGGTTGTTGCGTTTATCCATGCCGCACCTCTACTCGTAGCGAATGCGGGGGTCTACCCAGGCCAGCAGGATGTCGGCCAGGAGGTTACCCACCATCAAAAGCACCGCCGAGAGCATTAGCAGAGCCATCACCACATACTGGTCTTTGTTCAAGAGGGAATCGTACAAAAAGGGCCCGATGGTGGGCAGGCTCAGCACAATTGAGGCAATGATGGTGCTGGATATGAGGGTAGGGAGCTGGAGCCCGGCCAGGCTAATCAGGGGGTTGATGGCGTTACGCACGGCGTGTTTCCAGAGCACCACCCGCTCGGCCAGCCCCTTGGCTCGAGCAGTACGGATGTAGTCCTGGTTCAGGACATCCAGCAGGTTGGCCCGCATTTGCCGCATGATGGTGGCGGTGCCGTCGAGCCCAATCACGATGAGGGGAATCCAGAGATGCCCCAGCATGTCCTGAAACCTGGCCCAGCTCCAGGGGGCATCGATGTACTGCGGGCTGAAGAGCCCCCCCACCGTGGTGCCGCCGCTGATGAGCACCAGATAGATGAGCAGCAGCGCTACCAGAAAATCAGGCGTGGCCAGCCCGAAGTAGCCCACAAAGTTGAGCGCAGTAGAGGTAGGGCCGTAGCGGTTCAGTGCGGTGTAGATGCCCAGCGGAATGGCAATTACCCAGGTAGCCAGAATGGTTAGGGCGGCCAGGAAAACTGTCCAGCCCATGCGCTCCCAGATCAGCTCGGAGACCGGGCGACTATTCAGGAAGGAGAAGCCAAAATCCCCCCGCACGATTCCCCCCAGCCAGTGCAAATACTGCGCCCAGACCGGCTGATCCAGCAGGTACTGGCGGCGAATGTTTTCGACGGTCTCGCGGCTGACGCGGGGATCCTCGAGCATGTTTTCTAAAAATCCCCCCGGCTGAAGCTGTATGACCCCAAACACCAGCACCGAGATGAGGAGCAAGGTGGGCACGGCTACCAGAATTCGGCGAAGTATAAATGTGGTCATGAGCGGCTAAGTTTCAAGAAAACCCGACCGAAACCGGGCGAGCCCAGGAGGCCTTGGAGCTTGCAGGCAGCGCCGGGGCATCTGGATGGGCATGCGCAAGCAATGAGTAACAAAAAAAGGGATAGGCGAAAGACGCCTACCCCAGGCCTTTAGCGCTGGAACATCAGCGGCAAGGGATTAAAGCCAGGAATTACGCCCAGGCTATAGATATAGTTGCCATAGCGGTTGGAAACAGCGCCCACCGCGTATTCTTTGGCAATCATGATGACCTGGGCCTCGCGGGCCGCGATGGACTGCCAGCGGTCGTAAAGGGCTTTGCGCTGAGTGAAGTTGGTGGTGCTGGCGGCACGCTCCCACAGGTCGTAAATCTCTCGCTCCCAGGGCAAAAAGTTATTGAACTGCGGCTGTCCGGTAGGGGTGGTGGGCTGGGTGGCCTGATGCCAGTAGTACAGCGCGCCCCCGGGTTTCCAGATGGGGGTACGTAGCTCGGGGTCGGGCTGATCCCCCAGGGCCAGCAAAATGGCTTCCCAATCGGCTCCACGCCCGGTGCCCAGCAGGTTGGCCGCCAGGATGCCTTGCAGGTTGACCTTTACCCCTACGCGCTGGAAATCGTTTTGCAGAATGGTGGCGATGGCCGTAAAGACCGCTGAGTTGGAGCCGTAGGTGAGGGTGAACTCGAGGGGTCTTCCGCTCGGCAAACGCCGGATGCCATCGGCACCCCGCGGCAGCCCCAGTTTGTCCAGCGCAGCGTTGGCTGCGTTCAGGTCAAAGCGGCCTTGCAAGCGGGCTACCTCGGGGTAGTACCACTCGGAAAGGGGTGCAACCCCGTAACTGGCCCGCTCGGCCAGGCCGTTATACACATCCTCGATAATCCGTTCGCGGTTAACTGCGAACTGCATGGCCCGGCGGAAGTCCGAGTTCTTGAACAGCGCGGCCAGCTCGGGGTTCTTGGCATTGTAGTTGAAAGACAGGTTAGGGGGCGAGCCAAACAGCGCCCGGAACTGTACGACCCGGAAGGCAGCCCCCTGGGCCTCACGGCGTTTGAGGTCGGGGAACTCGGCACCGGTGATGTTAATCTGGCCCAGGTTGCCTGCCAGGAACTGCGCTACACGAGCCTGGGAATCGGTAATGATCAGGTACTGGACTTGATCCAGGTAGGGCAGGGCATTGCCAGCCGCATCGCGCTTCCAGTAGTTGGGGTTTTTGGCCAGCGTAACCTGTTGCCCGGGGGTGTAGCTGCGCAGACGGAAGGGCCCGGTGCCCACCACTTCCTCGGGGTTAACGTTGGTGGGCCAAGCGGTGTTGATTTCGGCTCGAGGCTTGCCGCCCTCCTGGCTGAAAGGCAGCAGCTTGTGCTTGGGCATGATGGGCAGGCGCATGTAGTGAATGAAGGCCGGGGCAGGCTTGGGCAGGGTGAAGCGCACCCGGAAATCGCCCAGCTTTTCAATCTTTACACCGTCGAAGTTGGCCGCATCGCCCCCCCGGGCCTCGGGGTTGGCCACAATCTGGGTGTAGGTGAAGACCACGTCGTCGGCGGTGAAGGGTCGGCCATCGTGCCAGCGCACATCGCGCCGCAAATCGAAGGTGTAGACTCGGCTATTGGTAATGGTCCAGCGGGTGGCCAGGGCCGGTTCAATCTGGTAGTTGGCCAGGTTGTACTCAATCAGACCGTCGAACATCTGATTGGTCAGGTTCTGGATGGCTGAGTCAATGGCCCCGTAGTAAAAGAAGGTTTGGGGGGCGCTGGCCAGCGATAAGGTCAGACTGCCGCCTGGCTTGCCTGCGGTTACGCCCAGGTTGGCGTAAGCAGGCATGGTTTTGGGTTGTGCCAGTGCCAGCCCTCCTGCTGCAAGACTGACGGCTATGAGCCACAAGAGCTTTTTCATGGTTTCCTCCGTAAAGTTCTCGAACCCGAGGGGGACATCGCTTTGGTTCAAGGGCGAGTATACGCCAAGCAATATTGGTACGCAAGTGGTATAATACGAAATAACCTATGCACGCTAAACTGAACACCCATTCGGCTACACCGCTGTACCTGCAACTCGAGGCTGTTTTACGCGAGGCACTGGCTTCGGATACCTGGAAAGCGGGTGAGGCCATGCCCCCAGAACGGGAACTGGCCCATCAATTTGGGGTCTCGAGGCTCACCCTGCGCAAAGCCCTGGAGCGCCTCGAGGCCCAGGGTCTGGTACAGCGCCGACAGGGCTCGGGCACCTACGTAGCCCCCCGCCTCGAGCAGCCCCTCTCCACCCTTACGGGTTTTAGTGAGGATATGCGGGCCAGGGGACTGGAACCCAAAGTGCGCTGGCTGAAGCGTGGTTTGTTTACAGCCTCGCCAGAAGAGGTGCTGGCCCTTTCGCTTTCACCGGGGGAAAAAGTAGCCCGCCTCGAGCGCGTCCGCAGCGCCCAGGGCGAACCCATGGCCGTCGAGCGGGCCGCCCTGCCTGCGCATCTGCTGCCCAACCCGGAAGAAGTCAAGGATTCGCTTTATGCCTACCTGGAAAGCAAGGGTTTGCGTCCGGCCAGGGCCCTTCAACGCTTGCGTGCGGTAGCGGCCAGTCGGCAGGAGGCTGAACTCCTGGGCATTCGGGCCGATGAGCCGGTGCTCTACATCGAGCGGCTGAGCTACCTGGCCGATGGCAGCGTGCTCGAGTTCACCCGCAGCCACTACCGGGGTGACCGCTACGATTTTGTGGCGGAGTTGCGCAGCAATCGCTGAGGCGGCGCTAATGCCCCCGCAGCCGAGGGTCAAGGGTATCGCGTAGGGTGTCTCCCAGCAGATTAAATCCGAGCGAAGCCACCAGAATGGCCAGCCCCGAAAACACCGAGGTCCAGGGAGATAGCGTCAGGTAGGCGCGGCCCTCGGATAGCATCTGGCCCAGCGAGGGGTTGGGCGGCTGGGTTCCCAGTCCCAAAAAGGCCAGCGAGGACTCCACCAGAATGGCGGTGGAAAGGGCCAGGGTGGTTTGCACCAGAACCACCGAGGCCAGGTTGGGCAAAATATGCTGCAGGATGACGCGGCGATTGCTGGCGCCAATGGCTATGGCTGCCTGTACATAATCGGTGTTGCGAACCACCAGAGCTGGCCCCCGGGTCAGGCGGGCAAAAGTGGGGATGTAGACGATGCCAATGGCCAGGGCTGCGTTCCACTGGCTGGGCCCCAGCATGGCGATGATGCCAATGGCCAGAAGGATAATTGGGAAAGCCAGGAGCACATCCATCAGGCGCATGACCACGCGGTCGTACCAGCCGCCCACATACGCCGCCGAGACCCCCAACAAGGTGCCCACCAGCACCGCAATGAACACCGAACTGAAGGCCACCATCAAGGAGTTGCGAAAGCCAAAGAGGATGCGGGAAAGAAGGTCGCGCCCAAACTGGTCGGTGCCAAGCCAGTGGGCGCTGGTGGGGCCGGAAAGCCGGGTCAGGATATTTTGCTCGACGGGGCTATAGGGGGCCAGGGTAGGGGCGAGCAGGGCACAGAGCACGACCACCAGGGTCAGTAAGAGCCCCAGCAAACCCAGTGGATTGCGCAATAGGGGCCAAAGGGTTTTTTGCCAGGTGAGGGTCATGCGTACTCCACCCTTGGGTCGAGCTTGGCGTAGATCAGGTCTACCAGCAGGTTAATCAGCACAAAAGCCGTGGTAACCAGCAGGATGGCACCCTGGATCAGCGGGTAGTTGCGCTCGTTGATGGCTCCTAAAATCAGGCGACCCATCCCTGGAATGGCAAACACCTGCTCTACCACAATGGCGCCCCCAAAGAGATAGCCCACCTGAATCCCAATCACGGTGACCAGGGGAATCATGGCGTTGCGCAGGGCGTGTTTGTAGAGCACCACCCGCTCGGAGAGCCCCTTGGATCGGGCAGTGCGGATGTAGTCCTGATTTAGCACATCCAGCAGTGAAGAGCGCAGTACCCGGCTCAGACCCGCCAGCATGGGCAGGGAAAGGGTGACGACCGGTAGCACCAGCCGGGAGAGGTGCCCCCAGGGGTCTTGGCTGAAAGGTACGTAGCCCAGGCTCTGCCAGCCGGGGGCCAGCTTGAACACCAGAAAGATGAGCAAAGTGCCCAGCCAGAAGGAGGGCAGGGTCACCCCGGTAATGGAAAAGAGCCGGATGAGGTATTCTGCGCTCGAGTTCCGCCAGTACGCCGTCAACACCCCTACCGGAATGGCCAGCCCGATGGCGATAACCAGGGAAAGGACGGTCAGTTCCAGGGTGATGGGCAAGCGCTGCAAGATCTCTTCGCTGATGGGCCTGCCTGTCCAGATACTTTGCCCCAGGTCACCGCGCAGGGCGGCGCTGAGCCAGTCCCAGTACTGCACGAAGATGGGCTTGTTCAACCCCAGCTTTTCACGCAGGGCGGCAAGCCCTTCGGGGGTAATCTCGGTGTTGGCCCCCAGCATGATCTGCACGGCATCGCCGGGGATGAGCCGAATCATCAGGAAAACCAGCACCGAGACCCCAAACAACACGAACAGGAGGTCGAGCGAGCGTTTGACAAGAAAGGAAAGCATCATGAGGAGAACATAGAACCCAGGGTCGCCGCCGGCTCCAGCGGTACGCGATGCCCCAGAAGCTTGCTATGCGCCTGGTTTAGAGTCCAGGCTGGGCCCCAGAGGATTCCGGGGTGACCAGGGGCATAGAACCCGCAGTCCCACAAAAGCACGGAGCTCGAGCCCTTTATACCAGATTTGGTTGATTCCTTACCGAATGGCAACGAATCAACAGGGCCGAAGTTATCCGCGTAGCGCAGGGCGATACCGCCCCTTGGAAGGGAGACGCTTTCTTCACCAACCGTTCGGGAGGGGTGTGCTCCAGGATTCAAAAAGACAACCTATGAGGTTCTTGTTTTGTAGACTGTCCTTTTGAATCCGGTATTACCGAGCCAACCAGGTATCGCGCAGGTAGATGAGCGAGCGGGTGGGAATGGGCTTGAAGCCCTGCACGTTTTCGCGGGCGGCGGAGAACAGTGTGCCGTAGACCAGGTGCGCGATGGGCCCCTGGCAGGCCAGCTCTACTTGCAAACGGGCATAGATGGGGCGGCGGGCTTCGTCGTTTACGGTGGTGCGGCCCTGGTTGAGCAGGCGGTCTACCGTGGGGTTGGAGTACTTGAAAACGTTGGTCGAGCCGCCGGTGGAGAAGGTACGAAACAGATAGCCGTCGGGGTCGGCGTTACCGCCATTGATGGAAGCAAAAGTATCGAAGTTGGAGTTGCGCCACTCCTGTATAAACTTGCCTTGCTCCAACACCTCGACCCTGGCGCGGAAGCCGGCCTGGGCGAGCTGCTGCTGCACCACCTGAGCGGCATCCACCACGGTTTTGTTGGAGCCGATCACGATCATGCCAAAGTCCACGCCATTGGGGTAGCCTGCCTGGGCCAGCAGTTCCCTGGCCCGCGCAGGGTTGGTGCTGTAACAGGGGAAGGCGCTCTGCGGCGAAGCCCAGGAGCGCAGCCCCAGGGGCCCGGCGGGTGTGCCGTTACCAAAGTAGACCGCCTGCACAATCTGCTGGCGGTTGAGGGCATAGTTGAGGGCCTCGCGTACTTTGGGGTTGTCGAAGGGTTTGCGCGAGACGTTCATGCCAATCAGGCTGTAGGCCAGATCCTGGGTGGTGATGAGCTTGACGTTGGGGGTGTTGCGCAGGGTCACGGCCAGCGAGGGGTCAATGTTGGGCAGGAACTGATAGGTGCCGCTGGCCAGGCCAACCTGGCGGGTTGCTGCATCAGGAACAATGTTGTAGCGCAGGGCATCCAGGTAGGGCCGCCCCTGCCGCCAGTAGCGGGGATGGCGCTCGAGCAGGATGTAGGTATCGGGCACCCATTCCTTGAAGGCAAAGGGCCCCGTGCCCATGGGCCTGCGCTGCATGTCGTTGCCCGCCTTGACGTACTCTTCCGACATTACTGCAATGTTTGCCAACTCAATGAGCATGGGGGCAAACGGCTGGGAAAGCTCGACAACCAGCTGGGTGGGGGAGGTTGCCCGCACATCCTTGATCAGGTTGACCCGGCTGGCGATGGGGGAGCCGGTCTTGGGGTCGCGCACGCGGTTGATGGAGAAAGCGATATCCCCGGCGGTTAGGGGCTTGCCGTCGTGGAAGGTGACCCCCGAGCGCACCTTGAAGGTGTAGGTCAGGCCGTCCGGGCTAACCGTCCAGGACTCGGCCAGGGCGGGGCGGGGCCGTAAACGCTCGTCAATTTCGGTAAGACCCTCGTAGATCTGGCCGGTCACGATGAACGAAGCAAAAGCCGTGGCCACGTGGGGGTCGAGACCCGAGGGAGAGGCATCCGCCCCTATTTGCAGCGTGCCGCCTCGTACCGGGGTCTGGGCAAAAGACCACCCCATTGCCAATATCAAGGCCATTAAGAAACCAAACCTGCGACCTTTCATAGCGCCTCCTTTTGAGCTTAGGGCTGCTCGGCTGTATTCTATGCCACAAAACTTTGGTACTCAAGTGGTACAGGTGTCCCACCATCGGCTATTGCAGGATTTGTCTCAAATGAGCTGCCGCAGGGTGCGTGCCTGGAGTTCATGG
This sequence comes from Meiothermus sp., assembly GCF_026004115.1. Lineage (NCBI taxonomy): Bacteria > Thermotogati > Deinococcota > Deinococci > Thermales > Thermaceae > Meiothermus > Meiothermus sp. Next base: position 3,256,406 of record NZ_BPIM01000001.1, on the reverse strand, counting down.
CGGAGTACCAGAAAAAGCTCGGCCGTTGCCAGGGCATCCCAAAGCGCGTGGTGTTCCAGATGTCCTGGCAGGCCAAATGTGGCCCTGGCGGCTGCCAGCCCTGTGGGGAAGGGCTTGGCATGCGGCTCGAGCTGCCTGCGCCGTTCGCCCAGTCGGGCCAGCAAGACCACCGTATCCACCACCACCGGCCTGACCCAGGGCTTGCCAGTGGCGTGGAAGTATCGCTGCAAAAAACTCAAATCCACCGAGCTATAGTGCAGCAGCAGGGCACCGTGACCGATACGTGCCTTGATTTCCTCGAGCACCTGTTCGAGTGGAGGGGCGCTGTCCAGCTCCCCGGGCAGGATGTGATGGGCCTTGATGCCTTCGGCGGAGAGCGCACCGGGTCTTATGGGACGAACCAGGCTGTAATAGTGTGCGCCAAACTCGATGATGCCCTTGCGGATGGGCACCATGCCCACGGAAAGAATCTGATCGTCGTGGCTAAGTCCGCTCGTCTCCAGATCCAGAGCCCAGTAGATAACCTCGTTCCAGGCAGGGCTTTTGGAAAAAGGCCAGAGCTTCATAGCAAAAGGCGCGTTATCGCGACTGGAGCTGGATGTGATTAACCCAGCCGGTCGGTGTGGAAGCGGTGGCTCATGGCCTCCTGCACCTCGCGCACCTGCGAGAAGGCTTCTTTGAGGTGGCGGCGCTCGAGGGGCGAGAGACTTTCCAGGGGCACCTTGTTGCTGGGTGTCTCGCCGCGGCGCAGCGCCACCAGCTGCTCGCGCAGGCGCAGTCGCATCAGGAATCCAAAAGCCTCTATAAGGGTCTCGGCACCTTCTGGGCTGAGTTTGTTCTCTCGAGCCGCGGCCTGTAAACGCTCCACGGTGCCTTTGGCCAGGCTGCGGGCCTCCAGGGCATAGACCCGGGCCAGGCTCACGATGGGGGCGATGCCGCCCTTTTTGAGGTCGACCCCGCCGTCTTCCTCCTTGATCTGGCGGAAGAATCCAATGGGCGGGCGGAACTGCAGCGAGGCCCTGGCCAGCTGGGCCAGGAAGATGCTCTTTTCGGCCCCCTGGGCCAGAATACGCTCGAGGGGCTCGAGCGAAAGTTCACCGTGTACGGCTCGGAAATCGAAGAATATCTGCGCTTCCAGCAACTCTTGCGGTTTGGGGGCCTCGAGCCAGTGCCGGAAGAGCTGCTCCCACTCGGATAGCGGTTTGCGCCACCGGGTGGCCATATAACCCCCAGGGCAGGGGGGAAAGCCGGCTTGAATCAGGCCATTCACCACAAAGTCTGCCAGTTGCTCAAAATAGGCCGCCGCCTCGGGGGTGTCCTGCTGGTAGACCAGGGCGTTGTCCTGGTCGGTGAGGAGGGCTTGCTCCATGCGCCCTTCGGAACCAAAGACGATCCAGGCGTAGGGGGTGGGGGGCGGCCCCAGCCGTTCCTCGGCCAGCTCAAGCAGAATGCGAACAAGCTGGTCGTTGAGGGCGCTTACACTGCGGCCAATTTCGCTGGCGCCCAGCCCGCCCAGCAAGAGCGATTCGGCCACACCCGAGAGCTCCTGGCCGTAGCCTGCCAGGTCGCCTGGGTTGCGGGTGCGCTCGAGCCGCCGCAGCAGGTAGAGCGGGCTTTTGGTCTGCTGGCGCATGAAGACAGTGTCGGTAATCAGACCGATAATCTGCCCGTCTTGCTCCAGGGGCAGGTGATGAATGCCCTGACGCACCATGAACGAAAGGGCCTCGAACAGCGGGGTGCTGGCGGGCAGGGTTTTGGCCGGGGCACTCATCACCTCTTGCAGGGGTGTGTCGGGCCCCTTACCGGCAGCGAGTACCCGGTTGCGCAAGTCGCGGTCGGTCAGGATGCCCACCGGCTCGCCCTCGACCAGTACCGAGCTGATCTGGTGGCTGCGCATGACCTGGGCTGCTTCGCCCACCGTAAAGGAGCGGGGCACAAACACCGGGGGCCGGGTGACTAGCTTCCCAACCGGCAGGGCCATATCGACATTGACCAGGCCCAACCCCTCGGCCCGTGTGGAAAGCCGCAGGCGTTCGGCCAGCCCCCGGGTAAACATCTCGGCAAAAGCGGGGTACCCCAGCAGCTTTTGGAATACGGCCCAGGGCCAGCGGTACACCAGCAGGTCTTCTTCGGCCACCACGTCAAAAGCGGGGGTGTCCTGCGAAAGGAGGGAAGGGTAGCCGAATACCTCCCCTTCTTCAAGGTGCAGCACAGTCTGCCCGTCGCGCTCGAGGCGTGCCTCCCCCTTGCGAATCATATACAAATGCTCGCTCTTGGGGCCGTTGCGCTCTAAAACCTTGCTTCCCCTGGGGTAAAAAGTAATTTCCAGGCCGCGTTCTACCTGATGCAGGGCCTCATCTGGCAGCAGGTGAAACGGCGCTTGCTCACGAACAAACTCAATCGGGTTCACAGCCCTATTTTGCCGACTTTTCTGGAGCCTTTTGCCCCTCTTCCGGTAGACGAATAATCAACCCCGAGCCGAGCCAGGCCGAAAGGGGCAGGATGATGCTCAGGGCCTGATTGGCCCCCAAAAACACCTGCAAGGCATAGCCAAACAGCAGGGCGGGCAGCAAAAGAAAGAAGATGCGGAAAATGCGCTCCAGGCCAGGTTTGGGGGGCAGTGGCCAAAAACGGGAAAAAACCAGCCCCAGCAAGCCGCCCAGCACCACCGCCGAGGCGATACGCAGCAGGTCAACGGGGGTGGGGAAGGGCCAGCCGGTCAGGTAGTGGCCCACGGTATAAAACAAAAACAAAAACCCCGAAATCCCCAGCAAAAGCCTCAGCAAACGCAGGGTCAGGTCGGGGGGCACGTAAACAGGACTCTTTTTTGCAGATTCCATGTTGCCAGCCATAGCGTGATATTACCCAAAAAACTGGGGTGGGCGTCTGCCCACCCCGGCGGTTAGCTAGTGATAATGGGCGTCTTTGGCGCCGCGTGGAATCCGCACCGACTCCACCAGCTCCTGCACATCTTTGGGAGGTTCGGGGGTCATGCGGGAGACAAAGTAGGTGATGACAAGGTTTAGCACCATGCCCACCGTGCCGATACCCTCCGGGCTCACGCCCAGGAACCAGCGGGGCATGCCAAAGTAGCTGGTGCCGATGATGTAGCTGGCGGTAAAGACCAGCCCCACTATCATCCCGGCAATGGCCCCCTCGCGGGTGGTGCGTTTATCGAAGATGCCCAGGAGTATGGCGGGGAAGAAGCTGCTGGCCGCAAGCCCAAAGGCAAAGGCCACCAACTGGGCAATAAAGCCTGGTGGGTTCTGCCCGAAGTAACCGGCAATTAACACGGCCAGCAGAATTCCGATGCGGGCAATCAACAAGCGCTGGCCCTCGGTGGCCCGCGGATTGATGATGCGGTAGTACAGGTCGTGCGAGAGCGCCGAGGAAATAACAATCAAAAGCCCCGAGGCTGTGGAAAGCGCTGCCGCCAGACCTCCAGCCGCCACCAGAGCAATGATTAGCGGAGCTAGTTTGGCCACTTCGGGGGTAGACAGCACGATGATGTCGTTGTTGATAAAGACCTCGTTGGCGCTGGAGGTATCGGGGTTATTCACGTCGGGGCGGGTCGTGCCCGGAATGAACTTGAAGGCGTTGCCCTTGGCGATGGTGATGATGCCGTTGTTGTCCTTGTCTACGAAGCGCAGCAGGCCGGTTTTCTCCCACTTGGCCACCCAGTCGATTTGCCGCACTTCTTCAATGGATTTGCCATTGAGGGTGTTGATCAGGTTATAGCGCGCAAACACCGAGATGGCCGGGGCGGTGGTGTAAAGCAGGGCGATAAACAGCAGAGCCCAGCCAGCGGAGGCCCGGGCGTCCTTCACGGTAGGTACGGTGTAGAAGCGGATAATCACGTGGGGCAGACCCGCCGTGCCGAACATCAAACATGCTGTGATGAGCAATATATTGAGCATGTCGAAGCGCTGGAACGGCTGGGTATACTGGGTAAAACCCAAGTCCACCTGCAACTGGTTGAGGCGGGTGGTGATGTCACTAAAGGTGAGGGCCAGTTGGGGGATGGGGTTGCCGGTAAGAATGCTGGCAATAGCAAAACCGGGAATCAGATAGGCAATAATCAAAACGGTGTACTGGGCTACTTGGGTCCAGGTAATGCCCTTCATGCCGCCCAGCACTGCAAAAAGTGCTGTGACAGCCACCCCAATCCACAACCCCGTAATGCTGGGAACTCCCAGATAGCGGGCAAAAACCGTACCTACCCCTACCAGTTGCGGGATGACGTAGGTAAACGACACAAAGACGGCCGCCACCACCGCCACCACACGGGCGGTCTGGGAGTAGTAGCGGTCGCCTACGAAGTCGGGCACGGTAAACTTACCAAACTTGCGCAGGTAGGGGGCTAGCAGCAAGGCCAGCAGCACGTAGCCGCCAGTCCAGCCCATCAGGTAGATGGTGCCGTCGTAGCCCAGGGTGGAGATCAGGCCCGCCATCGAGATGAAGCTAGCCGCGCTCATCCAGTCGGCGGCGGTGGCCATGCCGTTGGCAATGGGGGGGACGCCGCGTCCGGCTACATAAAAGCCCTCGGTTTCGCGCACCCGCGCCCAGATTCCAATTCCCACGTACAAGCCAAAGGTCAGGAGCACAATGATCCAGGTCCAGAGTTCTACGCTCATGAGCAGCACCCCTATTCGTATACGTCGAACTGCTGGTCAATCTTGTTCATCTGCGAAACGTAGATGAAGATCAAGATGACGAAGATGATGATGGAACCCTGGTGGGCAAACCAGAAGCCCAGCGGAACGGCCCCGAGCTTTATATTGTTGAGGGGCTGAACCAACAAAATGCCAAAACCGTAAGAAACCACTGCCCATACGATAAGCAGGTTACGGATCAGGCTGATGTTGGCCTTCCAGTACGCATCGGCCTTAGCTTTATCCATGCCTAACCTCCATGTAACACAAGTCCGGCCACCAGAGCCATTGGGGTGGTCGCTTTAGCGCTTTTCAGACTTGCGCCATGAATCTAACACCGAGATAGTAGTCTGGCAAGTTATTTGATGTTTTTGTATATGTGCGAAAGTCGTCGCTTTTATTTGATTAATGAGAGCCACGCTCGAGTCGAACGTAGCTTCGCTGGAGGAAAAGCGCAGCGCAGGATTTGTCCATGCAATGCGGTTTGAGCGCTGAATCTAAGCAGAACACCCCTGCATGTCTCGAGGTAGCCTTCAAGGCCTTTTGTGCAACGGATACAGGGGAATCCCTTATCAGCTCATAACTTGGGCTTATGAAAAGCTACTCTTCCAACGTGCTTAGATCGCCGGGATCGCGCCCCATCTCCTGGGCTTTGAGCAAGCGTCGAAGAATTTTGCCGCTGCGGGTTTTGGGGAGCTTGTCCAGGAACACCAGCTCGCCGGGGGTGGCGATGGGGCCGAGCTCGAGCCTCACGTGCTGCACAATCTCGGTCTTGAGCGCTTGGGTTTTTTCGTGCCCCATTCGCAGTACCACAAAAGCTTTGATGTTTTCACCTTTGATGGGGTCGGGCACCCCAATCACGGCGGCCTCGGCTACAGCGGGGTGCGAGACCAGGGCGCTCTCCACGTCTGCCGTGCCGATGCGGTGCCCGGCCACGTTGAGCACGTCGTCGGCGCGGCCCAGCACAGTGAAGTAGCCCTCGGCGGTTTTGCTGGCCACGTCGCCGGCGGCGTAGAAGTTCCCGGGGATTTCCGTCCAGTACTGGGTATAGCGGGTGTGGTTGCCCCAAACGGTGCGCATCATGTGGGGGAACGGGCGCCTCAGGGCCAGCAAACCCCCTGTTCCGGGCGCTACCTCGTTGCCATCCGCATCCACCACCGCTGCTTCCACGCCCGGAAGAGGCACCCCCACAAAACCGGGCTTGCCCTCCAGTGTCAGGGGGGTACCCAGGGTGGGGCCGCCCAGCTCGGTTTGCCACCAGTTGTCGGCCACAAAACCGCGCTGGCCGCCATCCATCAGGTGTTCAACCGCCCACTGCCAGGCCTCGGGGTTAAGCGGTTCGCCGGCCACGCCAATGAACCGCAGCGAAGAGAGGTCGTGCCGAGCGGGCCACTCGGGCCCAAACTTCATGAACATGCGCACGGCGGTGGGGGCGGTGAACATCACATTCACCCGATACCGCTCCACAGCCTGCCAGAGGGCTGCCGGGTTGGGGTAGTCGGGCGCGCCCTCGCGCAGGACGCTGGTAATGCCCATCAGCAACGGTGCGTACACAATATAGCTGTGCCCCACAATCCAGCCGATGTCCGAGGTGGCCCAGTAGACATCGGTGTCCTTCACGTCGAAGAATGAGCGCAGGTGGTAAGCGGTGCCCACCATGTAGCCCCCGTGTACGTGCACCACCCCCTTGGGTTTGCCGGTGGAGCCCGAGGTATAAAGGATGAATAAGGGGTGTTCGCTATCCAGGGGAATGGCCTCGGCTTCGGGCTTGTGCGACCAGAGCAGCAGGTTGAAATCGTGGAAGCGCGGCCCCTCTGGAACTGCTTTGCTGCGGCTGAACCAGACCGTGTGCACGTCCAGGTCTTCGATGGCCTGGAGCACGATGGATTCCAGATCCACCGGCTTGCCCCGCCGGTAGGAGACATCCCCTGCGATGACGAGCTTGGCCCCTGCGTCCATAATGCGTTCGCGTAGGGCCGAAACCCCCAGGCCCGCATACACCACCGAGTGAACGGCCCCGATGCGGGCGCAAGCCAGCATGGCCATCACACCTTCCAGGGTGAGCGGCATGTAGATAATGACCCGGTCGCCCTTCTGCACCCCCAGGCTTTTTAGCCCGGTGGCCAGGCGCGAAACCCGATCCAGAAGCTCACCATAGGTAAGCTTTTGCTCGCTGCCGTCCTCGCCCAGGTACAAAAGGGCTACCTGGTTGCGCTTGGCGCCTTTGGCATGGCGGTCCAGGGCGTTGTAGGTGATGTTGGTCTGCCCACCCAAAAACCACCTGTGGTCGGGGAAGTTCCACTCGAGCACCCGCTCAAAAGGCTCGAACCAGTTAAACTGCCGGGCTTGCTCACCCCAAAACGCTTCGGGGTCTTGCAGGCTGCGGTTATATTCGGCCCAGAAGTCCGGGATGTTGGCATTTTGGCGTAAGGCGGCGGGGGCTTGGTAACTGACCTTGGATTTTAGCAGTTGCTCGAGTTCCATGGGGCCTCCTGAGGGTGTATTTTTGCAGAGAGACTGAGAGACAAATGCCGTTTTATACCAGATTCGGTTAGTTCGTCACCGAAGGGTGACGAACTAACCCGACCGAAGGGAGTGCTCTAGGATTCAAAAAGACAACCTATGGGTTTTTGTTTTTTGAACTGTCTTTTTGAATCCGGTATTAGTTCAGGGGCAGCAAGTTCCCGGAATGGGCCGCCTGAACTGCACCGGCGGCAAAAGGACGACGGCTTGGTAAGCGCTCGGATAGCCTTCATGGTTCCAGCGTGGAGAGGTCGCCTGGATCGTCGCCGAGTTCCTGGGCTTTGAGCAGGCGGCGCAGGATTTTGCCGCTCTTGGTTCGGGGCAACTGATCGATAATTTCAACCTCGGTGGGGAGGTGGATGCTGCCAAGCTGTCGGCGCAGGTGGGCTTGGAGCTTGTCGGCCAGGATGGTGCGTACCTCGAGGCTCGCCTCGCGGGTTTTGAGCACCACATACACCTTGATCACCTCGCCTACCTCGGGGTTGGCAAGCCCGACCGCTGCAACCTCGGCCACCGAGGGGTGCGAAAGCATGGCCCCCTCGATTTCGGCCGTGCCGATGCGCATTTCCCCAGCCTTAATCACGTCATCCGAGCGGCCCAGGATTGCTATGTAGCCCTCGCTGTCGCGCACAGCAATATCGCCGGTGCTGTAGCAGCCTGGGATGCGGCTCCACTGTTCGACGTAGCGCTCGTCGTTGTTCCAGAAGGTGCGCATAAAGTGGGGAAATGGCTGACGGATGACCAGATGGCCCTTCTGACCCGGGGGAAGTTCGCGCCCCGCTGCATCCACCACCTGTACCTCGACCCCAGGCAGCGGAAAACCCACCTTGCCGGGCTTGGCAGGCATACAGAGGGGCGTGGAGAGGCAGGGCCCGCCGGTCTCGGTCTGCCACCAATGATCTACCACGTGGGCCAGGTGTTTGGCGGCCCAGTGCCAGACCTCGGGGGCCAGGTACTCGCCCACGCTGGCCACCAGCCGCAGGTCGGACAGGTGGGCCTTCTGGGCAAACTCGTCGCCGTGTTTGCGCAGGGTGCGCAGCCAGGTGGGGCTGATGATCAGGACGTTGACCCCGCAGTCCTCCAGGGTCTCGTAGAAGCTGTTGGGGTCTGGGTAGTCGAGCCGTTCGGCCCGCAGTACGGTGGTCAGGCCCTCGAGCAATGGGGCGTACAGGCCGTAGCTATGCCCCACTATCCAGGACAGGTCGGCGGTGGCCCAGGAGATTTCGCCTTCCTTCAGGTCAAACAGGGTGCGCAGGTGGTAGGTGATACCCACCATATAGCCCCCGTGCACGTGCACCACCCCCTTGGGCTTGCCGGTGGAGCCCGAGGTGTACAGGATGAACAGGGGGTGTTCGCTGTCCACTGGTAGGGCCCTGGTGGTGGGGCGGTGGGCCTCGAGCAAATCCCAAAACTCCAGCGACCTGCGAGCACCCCCCCGGCTAAACCACAGCACCGGTATGTCCAGGCCCTGGGTGGCCTCTTCGATCAGGTGTGTGAAGTGAAGGGTGCGCCCACCCTGGTACATGCGGTCGGCGGCTACCAGCAAACGGGCCCCAGTGTCCTGTAAGCGTTCGCGTAGAGCCTGACTCCCCAACCCCGCAGGAACCGCCACGTGCACCGCCCCAATGCGCGCACAGGCCAGAAAAGTCAGGGCCATCTCGAGGCTGGTGGGCATATAGACCGCCACGCGGTCGCCCGGCTTGATGCCCAGCGACAAGAGCCCCCCGGCCAGGCGGGCGGTCAGGTCGCGCAGTTCGCGGTAGGTCAGTTTGTGAACGTTGCCATCGCCTGCTAAGGCAATCAGGGCCAGCTGGTTGCGGCGGGGGCCCTCGGCATGTCGATCCAGGGCGTTGTAGGTGATGTTGGTAGTGGCTCCCACAAACCAGCGGTGGTTGGGGGCGCTAATTTCCTGTACCTGTCTCCAGGGGGTGAACCAGTGAAACCGCCCGGCCCAGGCCCCCCAAAAGGCCTCGGGGTGTTCCAGGCTTTTGCGGTGCTCCGATGGGTAATCCTGGAGGTTGGCCTGTTCTACTAAAGCCTTGGGGGCCCAGACCGGGGTCTCTTCGCTAGCCGAACCCAGGTAAACCGGCTCGCTGGGTGGGAGGGGCTTGGCTTCACCCTGGGGTGGTTCTACCCGCGAACGGCTCGAGGCCGCCCGGGCCACCTCCTGCACGGCCTGTACCAGTCGGGTAAAAGCGTAGGGAAACCGCCTCGAGGGCACCACCACCCCCAAAGCGCCCATCACCACCCCATCCGGGCCAAAGATGGGTGCAGCCACCCCGGAGATGCCATCGGCATGTTCCTCGAGTTCTACCGCAAACCCCATCTGGCGTACCTTGGTCAGCTCTTCCTCGAGGGTCAGGGGGTCGGTAATGGTGAGGTGGGTAAAGGCCCGGAGGTTTTGCAGGTGGGGTGCTTGGGCCTCGGCATCTAGAAACGCCAAGACGGCTTTGCCCAGGGCCAGGGCATGAAAACCCTCGAATACCTGCTCTTCCAGCCCGGCCAGCTTGGGCAAACCCTGCCGTCCCCTGGTAGACAGGCGCAGCCTGCCTTCGTGGTTGAGCAAGGCCAGGTAGGAGCGTTCACGGGTACGCAGGTACAGCTCTTCCAGCGCATCGCTCAGCTTCTCTGGCTCGGCCAGGCGGGTCGGGGCGGGCGCCAGGGCTGTCCTGGATAGCCGGTAGGTGCTGCCCTCCCGTTCGGCAAAACCTTCCGAGACCAGGCTGGCCAGCAAGGCATAGGCGGTGGAAAGACTTTTGCCCAGGAAAGCGGCCAGTCTGGCGGCCTCCACCCCCTCTGGGTGCTCGGCCAGGTAAGCCAGAACCCGCAAGGCGGCCTGAACGGTGGTGAGTTTACGGCTTTGGGCCATAGCAATCCGGTTGGTGGTGCAACAGATGTTCTGGCGATATGATGGCGATGTTACAACAGACTGTCAAGTAATGCCTTATTTCTTACATTCGACAAAGCCGACTTTTTCTTGACGTTGCTATCCAGGCCGCCTATGCTCACTTGCAAAAGAACGGGTGCTTGTTGAATGCGGGAGAGTCGAATATGGAAAAAATAGAAGCGGTTTTGAAAGAGGAACGCGTTTTTCAGCCCTCTGAAGCCTTCCGGCAGTCGGCCCGGCTCCGCCGTCTCGAGGACTACGAGGCCCTCTACCGCGAGAGCCTCGAGCAGCCCGAGCAGTTCTGGAGCCGGGTGGCCTCGGAGCTACACTGGTTCAAACCCTGGGACAAGGTGCTCGAGTGGAACCCCCCCAACGCCAAGTGGTTCATTGGCGGCCAGCTCAACCTCTCCTACAACTGCCTGGATCGGCACCTGGCCACCCGCGGCAACAAGGCCGCCATCATCTTCGAGGGAGAGCCGGGCGACGCACGCACCCTAACCTACCAGCAACTCCACCGCGAGGTAAGTAAGTTTGCCAACGTGCTCAAGGGGCTCGGCGTCAAGAAGGGTGACCGCGTCACCATCTACTTACCCATGATTGCCGAGGCCGCCATTGCCATGCTGGCTTGTGCGCGCATCGGCGCGGTGCACTCGGTGGTGTTTGGCGGTTTTTCGGCTTCGGCGCTGGCTGACCGCATCAACGATGCCCAGGCCAAGGTGCTCATCACCGCCGATGGCGGCTGGCGGCGCGGGAGTGTGGTGCCCCTCAAGGCCAACAGCGACGAAGCCCTGGCGGACGCCAAGTCCATCGAGAATGTGGTGGTTGTCAAGCGCTGCGGAAACGAGGTACACATGGAGCCGGGCCGCGACCACTGGTATCACGAGCTTATGGTCAATGCTTCCCCCGACTGCCCGCCTGAGCCCATGGACGCCGAAGACCCACTTTTTATCCTCTACACCTCGGGTTCTACCGGTAAGCCCAAGGGGGTGTTGCACACCACCGGCGGCTACTCGGTCTACACCTACCTGACCGCCCAGTACATATTCGACCTCAAGGATACCGACACCTACTTCTGCACCGCCGACGTGGGCTGGATTACCGGCCACAGCTATGTGGTGTACGGGCTCTTGCAAAACGGGGCCACCACCCTCATGTACGAAGGGGCCCCCAACGCCCCCGACGAGGGTCGCATCTGGAACATCATCGAAAAATACAGCGTGAGCATTCTCTATACCGCTCCCACCGCCATACGCGCCTTCATGAAGTGGGGCGAGCAGTGGCCTCGCAAGTACAACCTTGACAGCCTGCGCTTGCTGGGCTCGGTGGGGGAACCCATCAACCCCGAAGCCTGGCTGTGGTACTACAAGGTGGTCGGCAAGGAGCGCTGCCCCATTGTGGACACCTGGTGGCAGACCGAGACCGGCGGCATTATGATTACCACCCTTCCGGGGGTGCATCCCATGAAGCCCGGCCATGCTGGAAAGCCTTTTTTTGGCGTTCTGCCGGAAGTTGTAGACACCTCCGGCCAGCCCGTGAACAACCCGGACGAGGGCGGCCATCTGATTATCCAAAAACCCTGGCCCTCCATGCTGCGCACCGTCTGGGGTGACCCTGAGCGGTTCGAGCGCCAGTACTTTGCCCAGTACCCCGGCAACTATTTCACCGGCGACGGGGCCCGGCGTGATGCGGATGGCTACTATCTGATTCTGGGCCGGGTGGACGACGTGCTCAATGTTTCGGGTCACCGCCTGGGCACCATGGAGGTGGAGAGCGCCCTGGTATCGCACCCGGCCGTGGCCGAGGCCGCGGTGGTGGGCCGCCCCGATCCCATCAAGGGCGAGGGCATTGTGGCTTTCGTAACCCTCAAAACCGGCCAGACCCCCAGCGCCGAGCTGGCCAGCGAGCTCAAGGCCCACGTGGTCAAGGCCATAGGGGCCATCGCCCGCCCCGACGAGATTCGCCTGACCGATGCCCTGCCCAAAACCCGCTCGGGCAAAATCATGCGCCGCCTGCTGCGACAGGTGGCCTCGGGCGAGGAGATCAAGGGCGACACCAGCACCCTGGAAGACCGGGCGGTGGTGGAGCGGCTTAAGGCAACGCCCGCGCAGTAATTGCTACAACTGCACTTACGAACAGGTCTTCGAGGGGCTCACATACCTAGCAGGCTTGCCACCCATCGCATTGCGCTTCACACGCTAGGGCGTAGTGTACCCGATATAGCGAACCACTCTCGAGCTATCCTGCCCTGGTCATTAAGGTAACCCACAGAACCGCTCTGACCTGAGGATATAAAGCTTCCTTTTGTCTATTATTTTGCGTGTTCAGCCAACTTTGTTTTGTCAAGGAAGCGACTTCACCATGGGCGATTGGAAGCGTTGAACCTTTCAAAATTTGGGGTTCACTTCCACTGAATCAAGACTCCGGTCAAGCAAAGCAAGAACCAAACCCAGTAAGGCTGTGAGCGTTGCGAGTATCGCCATATTTTGCTGAAGAACAGAGGGATACAAGCCTCGAACTGTCCCGAAGACCCAAACGGCCAACACCACTGCAAAGGCTAGTGCGGCGAACCGGATACCACGATGTTTTTGACTGGTGCGAAAGAAAATACCCACAAGCACCCCTGCAGATAAACTGAAACCAAGGCTAAACCCAATCATCGGATCATAAGAGCCAGTAGCAAGGTAGGATACTAGCCAAGGAACCGGGTAGACCAACAGAACAATCAGCAGTTCTGCCAATTTTAGTGGGGTAAATCGTAGATTTTTCATGGTTGGCAGGTGCATCTACAGCTATCGTAGCAAATATAGCTCATCACGGTTGTACAAACTATTTAGCGACCGTAGGAAGGCAGATTGCTGCTGAATCTAACTCTTAGCTGTTTCTCGGTGTATTTCAAATCGACTTAGCAAAAATCCCACAAGTAAAGGTAGACTGCTTGCCACCAACATAGTCGCCAATACCGTCGTTCCATGGGAACTTGTAATGACGAAAGCGGTTCGAATGATCCAAACAAAACTCAAGAACATAATCATGCCATTAAGGCCATAGGTATACGGGTAACCCGGCCATTGCCTGTAAGATTCAGAAGTGAACAAACCCAGTGAGTGGCCAAGGCCATACGCTGCGAGCGCCAGCCCTTGCATTTCTCTCAGTTGAAGTTGTGGGACAAAGTTCACCAGGGCATGCGGGCCAAGCAAAACGATCAAGACGGCGATTACCAGCCGAAATGTACCTTGATGCATTCATGTGATTAACCTCCAGGATGGGGCTCGAGCCTAAATGTTTATCTATGATGAACCAGTGATGTGTAACATAAATACACAGTATTCCTTGAGATGTTTTGTCAAAAAGAGGCAGCCTGAAACTAACTTCATCGAGGTCTGCAATTGCAAATGTCCTGGCAAGCCCAGAACGTGACAACTGTACAACCGGCTGCGCAAAAAGGCGCGTTTGGGCCACAACTGGGGGAGGCACCTGCGCAAGATAGAGCGCTCACCAACTGGCAAACACGTTCACAAACGACATTACAACCCTCACCGCCTGAACCGGGATTTCCGGGGTTGCCCGAACCACCTCCACCACCCCCTCCCGAGCCACCGCCAGAACCTCCGCCGCCTGGATCGAGCTCTGCGTTATCGGGCTTCACATCCTTCACGAAACTTGGTGAGCCCGAATCGCAACAGCATCTATCTTGTGTTGGACCACTTGCTTGTGTTAGTCCGATTGTGTTGACCAGAGCAAAAACTAGAAAAGTCAAGAAACACCTCATAACCCTGCCCCCTGCTTATGCTCTTTCTACTATCGGTAGCTCACGTTAGGCCATAACCGGTGCCTTGAAAAGAGTCTAAGTCCGTGCTCTACTCAGGACTATGTCCTGTTTGCTCCAGATGTAAAACAGGGGTGTACCCCAAAGTAGTAAAGCGCTGCTTCAACCCGACTTTTAAGTCCCAGCTTATCCAAAATGTTGCTCACATAGTTCTTGACCGTTTTGGCCCTGAGCCCAAAATGGTTCGCCAGTTCGATGTTGGTCAGTCCGTGAGCTACCAGACGAAGAATTTCCCGTTCGCGGGGGCACAGGGGGTCTGGACCAAGTTCGGGAAGGTGGCGAATTTTGTGGCCCTCCGCCACGAGCTGCAGAGCCTCCCTGACCCCCTCGGGCCCCACCGGGGTGACAATCAGGCCGTCGGGGTCGTGCTCCAAAAGGTCGCGCAGGTAGTGGGGGCAGGGGTTGCCGGTGAGCACCAGCACCGGGCGGGGCCAGGCTTCTGATTCCCGAAGGGCAAAACCCCAGGGCGCGTCGAGGACAAGATGGGCCTGCAGGCCATCAAGGTCACGCACCAACGCCAGGCCGTGCAGCTCGAGCGTGGGCACCCCGCTATGCACCTTTCGCACCGGCGCCATACTTTGATGGTAGGTACAGGGCCACCAGGCTTGGGTGAGAAAGGGAGGCCCTGAGGACTTAAGACTTTGATGCCACCTTATTCTTCCTCGGCACTGGCCACGGTTTCTCTTCTACCAGCTTTCCACTCGAGCCCCGCCCAGATCAGGCTTTCCAGGTCGCCGTCCAGCACGTTCTCGGGGTCGTGGCGCATCTCGCCGGTGCGGTGATCCTTGATGTACTGCTTATCCAGCACGTAGCTGCGAATCTGGCTGCCCCACTCGATGGGGCGGGCCTCGCCCTTGAGCCGGGCCATTTCTTCCTGCTTTTTCTTGTACTCAATCTCGAAAAGCTTGGAGCGCAGGATGTTCATGGCCATCTCTTTGTTTTTTTGCTGGCTGCGGGTCACCTGGCACTTCACAATAATGCCGGTGGGCAGGTGTACTACCCGCACCGCCGAGTCGGTGGTGTTCACACCCTGGCCGCCCTTGCCCTGCGAGCGCATTACGTCTATGCGCAGGTCTTCGGGGGCGATCTGGATATCCACCGATTCGTCTACCTCAGGCATGACCTCTACCGCGGCAAAGCTGGTCTGGCGCTTGCCCTGGGCGTTGAAAGGGGAGGGCCGCACCAGACGGTGTACCCCGGCCTCGGGGGACATCAGTCCAAAGGCGTTCTCGCCCCGCACGATGAACTGCGCGTAATCGATACCGGCCTCGGCCCCCGGCTCCAGGTCAATCAGCTCCAGGGTAAAGCCGTGGCGCTCGGCGAAGCGGGTGTACATGCGGTAGAGCATCTGGGCCCAGTCGCAGGCCTCGGTGCCCCCAGCGCCCGGCTTGATGGTTACAATGGCGGCGTTTTCGGCGTAGGGGAAGGAGAGCAGGGTCTGGTGGTAGAGGTCCTCGAGCTCGCGCCCGGCCCGCTCGAGTTCGGGCTGCATCTGCTCCCGCTCTTCGGCCATAAGCTCCGGCCAGAGTTCCAGAAGCCCCTGCAGGTCGGACTCCAGGCGCTTAAACCCCTCCACCACCCTGCGCAGCCGGGCCGACTCCTGCGAAACCTTGCGGGCGTGGGCCGGGTCGTCCCAGAGGTGGGGATCGTTGATTTGTTGCTCGAGTTCGGCTAGCCGGGCTTCCTTACCGGCGATGTCAAAGATACCCCCGAAGGGCCTCGAGTCGGTGTTGGAGGGTCTGCAAATCCATAGCACCTGAGTCTAGGGTTTCTGAGGGCAAACGTCAAACGCAGCCGGGGATCTACCCCCGATGGCCTTCAATCGACAGCACAACAGTAGCCCGGGGGTGACCCACGGGCGCAATAATCTCCAGGATTTGCGGAGAAACAGGAAAGCTTTGCCCGGCCAGATTCAAAATGCGCTTATGATCAGTCCGCGGCCAAAGCCAGCTCGGGCACCTGTACCCCTACCTGGGCGCCAAGGCTCCGCAGGCGGTTTTCGATGTCGTCGTATCCACGCTCGATGTACTGCATACCGGCGATATGGCTCTCGCCCTCGGCGGCCAGGGCGGCGATTATCAGGCCTCCACCGGCGCGAATATCGCGGGCCTCCACGGCGGCACCCGTAAGCTGGCGCCCCTGAATAATCAGGGTGCGGTCTTTGAGGGTGACATCGGCTCCCATGCGGGCCAGCTCGCTGGCGTGGGTAAAGCGGTCGGGGTAGACCCGGTCCGAAACCAGCGAGGTGCCATGTACGGTAGCCAGATAGGCCGCGGCAGGGGGCTGCAGGTCGGTGATGAAGCCGGGGTATTCGCGGGCCTCGAGGTTGAAGGGCTGGGGGTGTGCGGTGGACTCGAGGCGAATCCAGTCCTTGCCGGTGGTGACGGAGTGGCCCGACTGAATGAGCTTATCCAGCACCGCGTCCATGTGGAAAGGCTCCACATTCGTCAGGGTAATCGAGCCCCGGGTGGCCGCCGCTGCAAACAGGTAAGTGCCTGCTTCGATGCGGTCGGGGATGACACTGTAGCGTCCCCCCCGTAGGCTGGGCTTGCCCTTGATGTGCAGGATGCTGCTGCCAATCCCCTTGATTTCGGCGCCCATCATGGTCAGGAAGTTGCACAGGTCTACAATCTCGGGCTCCTGCGGGGTATTGACCAAAACGGCCTCGCCGCCCAGGGCTGCGGCCATCAGGGCTTGCTCGGTGCCGCCCAGGGTGGGCAGGTCGTAGACCACCCGGCCCGAGGCGGGCTTGTGGCGGCGCACGGTATAGGCCACCCCTTGTTCGGTAATCTCGGTGGAGACCTCGAAACCCAGGCCGCGCAGGGCTTTGATGTGCTGGTCTACCGGACGCTCGGCGAAGTTGCAGCCCCCCGGCAGCGGCACGGTGCCTTCCCCGGCCCGGGCGGCCAGCGCCCCCAGCACGTTGAAGCTGGCCCGCATCTTGCTCACCAGCTCGAAGGGCGCCTGCGTGGAGCGGATTTCGGGGGTGTGCAGATGCAGGGTGCGGCCCTCCCAGGCGTGGCGGGTGCCCAGGTGGCCCAGGAGCTCGAGTAAAACGTCGATGTCCCGCAGGCGCGGAACCTCGGCGAGGGTCACGGGTTCGGCGGTAAGGATGCTGGCCGCCATGAGCTTGAGTGCAGAATTCTTAGCCGGAAAAATTCGTAGATCCCCGCTGAGGGGGATTCCACCGCGAATAATAAGGGTTCGATCCATATGAAAGCGCTTCTCCTGCGTGCTACCAAGCTTGGTTGTGTATATTACACATCATGCTCACATTGAGCATAGTAAGTTAGAACCGTATTGTCAAGCACAAATGTAACGTGCTAAAGTTTAGTCATAAACGCATACGAGTATTTCTCCGTTACCATACTCGTACTGCCGCAAAGTATATCGGTTATGCCCAAAAAGGAAAAAAAGCGTTTGCAGGTGGTCATCAGCGATGATCAGGATGCGCTCCTGACCAAGCTGGCCTACGAGCTTTCCAGCCCCGAGCAACTTGTATCCAAGTCGGAGGTGGTGCGCCTGGCCATTGAAAAACTGGCCGATGGGATGGAAGAGGGTCAGCAAAAAGCGCAGCTCAAGGAGCTTCTGAAGCGGCTCGAGGCCGAGGAAGAGTAAGATCACCGTATTGGCGCTTGGTCTGCGCAACAACTGCTGACCCTTTGTTAAGCTGCAATACAAAGTGCCTGCGTGTGTTCGTGCGGCCCTCCCTCACAGCCCGGCCTTCCCTGGTCGCACCACACCGCCCTTGAGCCGTCCCCAGCCCAGGCCAAAAGAATCCACCGGCGTTTGCAGCGTAACCAGATACCAGCCTTCCGGCCCTTCGACCAAGATGGGCTGCCCAAGGGCAAAGGCCAGCGCCCGGGGGTCGTCGGATTGCAGCGGCAGGGTATTGCTGACCTGGCTGGGGTGCAGGTAGTGGGCCAGGGGCTTTCCTGGCAGGAATCGCCCTGCGTCCTTGCGCTTTCCCACCCGGGCTTCCCCCAGATAGAGCCCCGGCGCTGGGGCCTTGATGCCCGCCAGGCTGGGCAGCTCTGGTGGCAGCAGGTAAAGGTGTCCGGCGCGCTCGAGGATTTCCCCCCTGAGGTCCTTTTTCAGGTGCTCCTCGCGCCAGGACTCCCACAGCGCCCGCACCTCACGGGATAGCGGTGGGGCTTGCTCCTGGGCCGGGTGGTTTTCTACGCCCTCGGTCTTGCGAAGTTTGGCCAAAAAGTGCCCTTCCCCCCGCAGCTGGTGCGGCCACAGTCGCGCGGTTCGGGCCAGGGCCGGGTTACCATCGCCCCATGCCGGAACCCCGGGCGCGAAGGAGGGGTGGATTTGGGCGTCCTCGAGTTCCCAGCCAGGATTCTGCAGGAACTGGGCAATTATCTGCTCATTTTCCTCGGGGGCGAAGGTACAGGTGGAGTAAACCAGTAAACCCCCCGGGCGCACGAGTTCGCCTGCCGCCGCAATCAGGCTTTGTTGCACCCGTGCCGCCCGCGCCGGGGCCCCCGGCCCCCAGTGACGCACCACCTCGGGGTCCTTGCGGAACATTCCCTCGCCCGAGCAGGGTGCATCCAGCACCACCTTGTCGAAGTAGGCCCCCCAGGCCCAGGCCAGCTTTTCCACCGGAGCCGAGACCACGGCTACGTGGGCCCCCCAGCGCTCGACGTTT
Organism: Meiothermus sp.; assembly: GCF_026004115.1. Lineage (NCBI taxonomy): Bacteria > Thermotogati > Deinococcota > Deinococci > Thermales > Thermaceae > Meiothermus > Meiothermus sp. The sequence continues at coordinate 3,237,864 of NZ_BPIM01000001.1, read as the reverse complement.
TCCAGCAGCCCGCGCATCCGGCCGAGATCCACTTCGTTGGAAACCAGGAGCCCCTGGCCCTGCATTCGGGCCGCCAGATGGGTGGTTTTGCCCCCCGGCGCGGCGGCCAAGTCCAACACCCGCTCCCCCGGCCTGGGGTCGGCCAGCACCCCTACGGCCTGGGCCGAAGGCTCCTGGATGTAGTAAAGCCCGCCGTAGTAGTAAGGATGGGGCCCCGGGCGAGCCTCGGCGGGGTAGTAGAAGCCCTCGGGCGACCAGGGAATGGGCTCCAGATTCCAGGGGCTTATCTGCAAAAGCTGTTCAGGGCTTAGCTTGAGGGTGTTGACCCGCAGGCCATAGCTGCGGTCGGCTCCGGTGAGGGCCTGCAAAAAATGGGGGAATTCCTCGCCCAACAGCTCAGACATTCGGGTCAGGAAGGCTTTAGGCAGCACAGCGCTTACAATGCTAACCGATGTCCATCGTGGCCATTGGAACCGACATTGTAGAGCTCGAGCGCCTGCGCCGGGTCTGGGCGCGTCATGCTGCGCGTTTTTTGCAGCGCCACTTTGTTTCCTCCGAAATCGCCTACTGCCTGGCCAGGGCCGATCCGATCCCTTCGCTGGCGGTTCGCTTTGCGGCCAAGGAAGCCTTTCAGAAGTGCTGGCCGGAATCTTTTGGCTGGCTCGAGGTCTGGGTGGAGATGCAAGGGCCTAAACCAGGCCTGGGTTTTGCTCCAGAGCTGCGCGCCAGGCTGGAAGAAGGTCGCTTGAGGGCCCATCTATCGCTTTCGCACGAGAAGCACTACGCCCTGGCCATGGTGGTGCTGGAAAGGGTGGAAGCTTGAAAACCGTTTTGATCACCGGCGCCTCCAGCGGCATTGGCGAGGCCTGTGCTTTGTGGCTGCAGGATCGGGGCTACCGGGTTTTTGCTGGGGTGCGCAAAAACACCGATGCTGAGACGCTCAAACAAAAGTCAAAAGGCCACCTCAGGCCGGTTCTGCTGGATGTGACGGACGAAACCTCTATTCGCGAAGCGGCTCAGTTGGTCTTTAGCCAGGCGCCCCAACTCGATGGGCTGGTGAACAACGCCGGGATTGCCGTGGCGGGGCCGCTCGAGTTCTTACCCTTGCCGGAGCTCAGGCGGGTGCTGGAGGTCAACGTGGTGGGGCAGGTGGCCGTCACCCAGGCTTTTTTGCCCTTGCTGCGAAAGGCCAGGGGGCGGGTGGTGCTGATGAGCTCCATCAGCGGACGGGTGGCTGCACCCCTGATGGGGCCCTATGCCGCTTCTAAATTTGCTCTCGAGGCCATCGGCGATGCCCTCAGGCGGGAGCTGGGGCCGTGGGGAATAGAGGTCTCGATTATCGAGCCGGGCAACATCCAAACCCCCATCTGGGGCAAGGGGGTGGCCTGGGGCGAGGCGCTCAAACAACAACTGCCCCCGGAAGCTATCCGATTGTACGGCCGCGCCATTGACGGAATCCTGAACTACATCCGGGCGCAAGATGGCAGCGGTTTACACCCCAACGAGGTAGCCCGGGTGGTGGCGCAGGCCCTCGCCTCAGCCCGTCCCAGGACCCGCTATGTGGTGGGGCGCGATGCCAGAGCAGGGGCCCTTCTGGCTCGTTTGTTGCCCGACCGCTGGGTAGACCGCTTTATCGCCGGGCGCCGTTTGGGGCAGCGGTAGACCTCATGGCGCTGTCAGGGCTTGATCCAGGAAGACCACGGTTCGTTTGGCAACCTCATCCCAGCCGGCCTCAGAGGCGATGGTGGCGGGGTTATCGCCGCGCTGGGGGCCATAAGAACCAAACCCCGCGTGGTTGAGGCCGGGGATGGTTTCTTTGAGGGTGCCCTGCGGGAACTTACCCTGGGCGGCCTCGAGCTGTTCTCGCCGAATCACCCCGTCCTTTTCGCCGAAGAGGGCCAGGGTGGGAAGGCGCTTTCCCGAGAGATTGTTTTGCGGGTAGGCCGCCCACATCACCAGGGCTTTGACCTGGGGGTTGCTGTCGGCAAAGTTGGAGGCCACTACCCCGCCCAGGCTGTGCCCGCCCACCGCCCAGGGCAGGTCGGGCGCCTCGGCGATGGCCTGGCGGGCTTTGCCTTGCTCGGTGACGGCTAGGTTAAAGCGCACCTGAAGCAGCGCCACCCGGTACCCCTCCTGGGCAATCCGACGCATCACGGGGGCATAGGCCTGGGGCTCTACCAGACCCCCCGGATAAAAGGCCAACCCGCCCTTGACCGGCCCTTGCGGCAGGAAGACCCAGCCGTAGGGAACGGCACGTACCTGCACCTGGGCATCGGTTTGCAGGGCTGCCTGAGCAGCCTGGTTTGCCGGATAGGGTTTGAGGGCCTGCCGGGTGTACCAGACCATGGCTCCGGCAAAAAGCAGCAGACCTCCAAAGAAAACCAGCCAGAAAACGCGGTATTTGCTCATAAATGCTTAGCGAACAGGGGACAGGGCGTAGGGGTTACACCGGATTCAAAAAGACAGTTTACTAGACCAAAAACCCCACAGGTTGTTTTTTTGAATCCTAGAGCGCACCCCTCCTTGTCGGTCGGCGAAGAAAGCGTCGCCCTTCGGTCGGGTTGATTCGTCAACAAACAGTAACGAATCAAGAGAATCGGGTATAAGCCTGGGCGTGCGGCCCGGAGGTGTTTTAGTCCCCCACCGCTGGTGCGGTGCCCAGTAAGCTGGTACGCTCCTGGCGCAGCTTTTCGTAGCGTTTTCGCTCAAACAAGTAGAACGCAGCCGGCACGACAAAAAGCGTCAGCAGCATCGAAACCGAGACCCCACCCAGGATGATGATGCCCAGGGGCTTGCGGAACTCCGAGCCCTCACCCGTTGCGGCGATGAGGGGTATGGAGATCATCAACACCGTCAGGGTGGTCATCAGAATGGGGCGCAGACGCAGCCGGGCGGCCTCCACCAGGGCATCGTAGAGGGGTTTTTCGCGGGCCTCGCGCACCGCAAAGTCCAGCAGCAGAATGGCGTTCTTGGTGACCAGGCCAATCAGAATGACCACCCCCAGCACCGAAACCACGTCCAGGCCGCTTCGGAAGAAGTACAGGAACCAGAAAGCTCCCACCAGGGCCAGCGGAACCGGCAGCAGCAAGTAAAGCGGGTAGCGGAAGGTGTTGAACTGGCTCGAGATCACCAGAAAGTTGAGCAGAAGGGCCAGCCCAAAGGCAATGGGGGCGCTCCGGGCCAGGTCGCCCACAAAGGCGGTAGAGCCCTGGGTCTCAAGGCGCACCCCATCGGTAAAGATCCCAGCTTTTTCCAGCTCCTGGCGCACCAGGTTGGAAAGCTGGAAGGTGCCGACCTCGGTGCCGGGCGCGCGGTTGGCGTTAATGCCGGTGGAGAAGGCCTGGTTCGTGCGCGAAAGCTGGGCGGGGGTCTGGCGGTTTTCGAACTGTCCCAGGCTGCCAAGGGGCAAGCTGCTGCGTAGAGCAGGCGCGGCCACCGGAAGCGAAAGCAGGCTGGACTGGTCGGGCACAAAGCGGGGGTCGGCCCGCACCACGATGGGGATATCGTCGCCGCCGGAGCGGAGGTTGCCGGCCTCGGTGCCGGCGTTGTAAATGCGCAGAGTCTGGGCGAGGTCGTTGGGGGTCAGGCCGGTGCCCTGGAGCTGGTTGGGGTTGGGCACCAGTACCCGCTCGCTGGCGGTCTCCTCGAGGCTGCTGCGCACGTCAATGAGGTAGGGGAGCCGCCGCATGACCTCGAGGACTTGCCGGTTTTTCTCCGCCAATAGGCTGGGGCTGGGGGCGGTTAGGGTGTACTGCAGGTCGGCGGCGCCGCCCGGTCCCCCCTCCGGCACGGTCACCCGCAGGTCAGCTTCGGGCCGGTCATCGAGCAGTTTTTGCAGGGCTTCGCGGTAGATGGGCAGCAGGTCGTAGACGTTTTGACGCTCATCTTTCTTGACCAGCTCAATTACCAGGCGGGCCCGTTCGGGGTTGCCCGCGCCCAGGATGTTTTGTGAGCTGCCCACGGTGTTAAGCACCGCCCGAACCTCGGGCCGCGTTGCTAGCCAGCCCTCGAGCCGCCGGGCGAGGGCGTCGGTCTCGGTGAGGGCGGTGCCTTTGGGCAGCACCAGATCCACGTTCATCTGGCCGTTATCGTTTTTGGCCGTGAAGTTGAAAGGAATTTTGGGGCCCACATAGCCAATGCTGAGGAAGAAGCCCAGGCCCAGCAAGAGCACCAGGCCGCTTCGCTTCAAGGCTGCGGCCAGGGTGCGGGCATACCACTCGCGCAGCCCCAGGAATACCCGCTCCGAAACCCCGTGCAGGCTGCCGGTAATGGCCCCGGCCAGTCCGAAAATCACCGAGAACAGCCAGCGCAAGGGGGCCAGGAGCAGCGTGACGGGCGTGATCAGAACATTGAACAGGCGACGCTCCCAGCTCAGGCCCGGCTGCCGGTAGACATGCAACCGCAGCCCCCAGCGCAGGTCCTGGCCCAGACCCAGGAAGCGGGCCCCCAGTTGCTGCCAGGTTGGAGGCTCGGGGTCGGGGAAATACGCCAGGCGCACGGTCAGGAAGAACAGGGCCTCGAGCCAGCTCACCGCAATGGCCGCGGCCAGCACTATGCCAAACTGCCGGAAGAACTCGCCGATAATGCCCGGCAGGAAGCTAATCGGCAAGAACACCGCCAGCAGCGAGAGTGTGGCCGCCGAAACCGCCGAGAGCACCTCGGTGGCCCCTTTTAGAACCGCTTGCAGGTTGTCGTAGCCCATCTTGCGGTAACGCTCGATGTTTTCGGCCAGCACAATGGAGTCGTCTACCACGATGCCGACCGCCACGATGATGGCCAGCAGGCTGATGATGTTAAAGGTAAAGCCCAGCAAGCCAAACACAATCAAAGCACCCGACATGGTGATGGGAATGGCCAGCACCACACTGAAAACCGAGTTGAGCTTGCCCAGGAAAATGAGGGTGATGAACGATACGATGGCCGCGACCAGCAGCACCTCGCGGAAGGTGTCGTTGACGGTGTTCTCGATGAAGGTGGTGGTGTCGCCCACGATGCGGGCCTGGTAGCCCTGGGGCAGGCGGGCTTCCTGCAGGGTGCGCTTGATGCCCTGAGCCACCGCCACGGCGTTGGAGTCGGGGGTTTTGCGAATGGCCAAGGGAATTACCGGCTGGCCGTTAAGCCGGGTCAGGCGGGTGGGCTCGGCCTGGGTGTCGCGCACCACGCCCAGATCGCGCACCTGAAGGCCGCGGGCGGGGTCTACCAGAATGCGCCCCACCTCCTCCGGGGTGGTCGGGGTGTTGCGCAGGGTGAACAGGAGGCGCTGCCCCTGGTCGCTCTGGGTGCCGGCGGGTACGGCCAGGGCCGAGGCCTGGATGGCCCCCACCACCTGGGCAGGTGAAAGGTTGTAACTGGCCACCTTGTATGGATCCAGCAGCACCTGCACCTGGCGGTCGGGGGCGCCTTGCACCTGCACATCGGCCACCCCCGAAACAAGCTGTAAACGGGGCTTGAGCACGTCGTTGGCGTATTTGGCCACCTCGCGCAGGTCGCGCCCTTCCGCCGAAAGTGCAATGAAGAGGATGGGGGAAGCGGCTGGGTCGAAGCGCTGCACCACCGGGGCCTGGGCATCGCGGGGCAGTTGCCCCCGTACCGCTGCCACCCGCTGGGAGACGTCGGTGGCCACCCGGTTGATGTCCTGGCCAAACTCGAACGAAACAATCACCTGGGAAAAGCCCTCCCCCGAAAGTGAGGCGATCTGGTCGAGGCCGGAAAGGGTCGAGACCGCATCCTCGATGGGTCGGCTGATCTGCTGCTCGACCTCCTCGGGGCCGGCCCCGGGGTAGGCCGTCGTGACGGCTACCACCGGAATTTCGAAACGGGGCAGGAGGTCTACGCCCACCCGGCTGCCCGAGATGAGGCCAAAGAGCACCATGGCCAAAAAGACCGCCGTGGAGAACACGAAGCGCTTGACAAAGAACGCAATGACCGGGTTCTCCGGTTTATCGCCGGTTTCGGGCTGTGGGTTTTTACGCTCTTTCTGGCTCATGCCGGCACCCCCTCCTGCTGTGCTAATACCGACCCAACCTGAAGGGTTATTTTTGAGCGGTGTTCCATATGCCCCACATTCGGCGACACGCCCCAGATGCAGTCAATGGCGTCGCTGTAATGAAGCGCAATGGCGCCGGTGGGGTGTCGTCACCTTCTCCCGCAAGGGGAGAAGGCAAAGGGTTCATATAGATTTGGGCCTGGCGAACCCTCACTGCACCACCTCCACCGCGTCGCCGTCGGAGAGGCTCGAGGGCACCGGAAAAACCACCGGCCCGTTGACCCCTTCAACCGCCACCCGGGTGCCGGTATCGCCCAGCACCCGCACCGGGGTGCGCACGGCCTTGTTATCTTGCACCACGAAAACATAGGTGTTGCGGCCTTCGGTGCGCAGGGCCCCGGCCGGCAGCAGGCTGCCCTGCGCCAGGGAGAGGCTGTAGCGTACCTGTACACTGGCCCCGGGGGGCAGGCTGCCTTCTACCTGGGCCGTCAGCTCGACGAGGCGATCGGTGCCGGGCACTTTGCTGCTTTTGCGAAGGGTGGCGGGGTAGCTATTACCGCCATAAAGCACCTCTACCCTGGTTCCCAGAGGTAAGGTGGCGGCCTCCTCGGGGGGTAGGCGGAAGGTGGCCTCGAGCTGGCTGGTATCGGCCAGCCGGAAGGCCCGCTGCCCCGCCGAAACGAACTCGCCGGGGTTCACGAAAATTTCGACCACCACCCCTGCAAAGGGAGCCCGCACCTCGGTATCGGCCACGGCCCGCCGCGCCTGGGCCAGCTGGTTCTGGGCTTGCTGCACCTGGAGGCGGAGCAAGGCCAGGTCTTCGCTGGAGGCCCTTTGGGTGCGGGCCAGGTTTTCACGGGCATTGTCAAAGGCAGCCCGGGCCTGGTTGTAGGCGGCCTCGAGGCCGGTAAGCTCAACTTGCGAAATGGCCCCGGCCTTGAAAAGCTGCTGCCCTTCCACATAGCGCCGCTCGGCTACCTGGAGGTTGGCCTGGGCCGACTCCAGGCTGGCCTGCAAGGGCGCCAGGGAGCCGGAGGTGGAGCGCTGGGCGCGCTCGAGGTTCACCTGGGCTTGCTGCAAGGCCAGCTCGGCGTTGCGCAAGGCTGTCTGGGCGTTGGCCGGGTCGAGCCGCAAGACCACCTGGCCCTGGGCCACCCGGCTACCCTCGGCTACCCGCACCTCCAGCACCTTGCCCGAGGCTGTGGCCCCGACCTGGCTTTCTCGTACCGGCGACAGGGTAGCCCCGGTGGTGCGCATGGTACTGAGCGTCCCGCGCTCGGCTTGCACCACCCGCACCTTAATGCTTCGAGACACCGGCGTTTCTGCGGGCAGGGCTTTCTGAAGAAGCGGCGCGGCGCGGCCCGCACCCGGCCAGCAAGAACACCACCAGCCCCAGCCAGAGCCAAACCCTGTAGGACGACTTTTCCATTAGCGCCCTCCCGCCAGCAGGCTGTAGTAGGCCCGCCAGTAGTTGCCCAAGGCTTGCTGGGCGGCCAGCTCGGCCTGGATGAAGGAAAGCTCGGTCTGCAGGTAGGCCACCTGGCTAATCAGCCCGGCGTCCAGGCGCTTTTTATCGTTGGCCAGGGCCTCGCGGGCGTTGGCCAGGGCGGCCTGTTGCACGGCCAGGGCCCGAGCGGCGGCCTGCAGGTTCTGGTACAGCGAGTCGTATTGCAGCCCCAGCCCCCGCTCGATTTCCCGAGCGCCCGCACTGGCCTGCTCGGCCCGCGACTTTGCGGCTGCTATCTCGGCCTGGGCCGCGTAGCTGGGGTCGAGCAGTTCCACCTGGAGGTTGGCCAGCTCGGTTCGCTGGCGGGCCTGGATGACGTCGGGGTTTTTAGCCAGCAGCCCCTGCACGGAGGTGGCTTCCGGCAGGGCAGGGGGATTGGGCAACGGCGCTACCGTGGAGAACGCACCCACCAGGCTTCGCAGCGAGGCCTGGGCCAGGGCCAGCCCGTTCTCGGCCCGGGTGAGGTTGCTGCGGGCGTCGTCCAGGCGGTTCTGGGCGTTGCGCACGTCCAGGGCGGTGCCGGAGCCGTTGCGCTGGCGAATCTGGGCAATTTCCAGGCCGCGGGTGGCTACCTCGAGGGCCTTCTGGGCCAGGCGCACTTGCAACTGGGCCTCGAGTACCTGCGCATACGCCCCCACAATGCTGCTCTGGGCCTGAACCAGTGCCCGCTCGTAGCTGGCCTGGGCCAGTGCGGCCCGCTGCTCGGCCTGTACCTTGCTGGGGCGGGTTAGAAGTGGGTCAGAGAGCACCCTTTGCAGGTTGGCGCTGGCATCGTCCAGTTCGGCCTTGGCCGCCGCTACCGGGGCTTGCTCGGCGGCCCTGGCCAGCGCGGCCTCGAGGGTCAGGTTCTGGGCCTGAGACAGGGTGAAGGGGGTTAGAAACACAGCAACCAGGGAAATCAAACGGGTGGCAAGAGCCATTTTCATCGGTTCACCTCGCTGAGGGGCAGGGCATAAAAACGGTACAGATCCAAAATTCGTTGGGTGCGACTGAGTTCGGCCTGTTCAACGCCAAGGCGGGCCTGGGCCAGGGCCAGCTCGGCCTGGAGGGAAGCCAGGGGGCTCGAGAGCCCCAGCCGCTCGCGTTCGCGGGCTTCAGCCAGGCTGCGTTCGGCGTCGGCGCGGGCTTGCAGGGCATTGGCCAGGCCTTGCTCGGCGGTTTGCAAGGAGGAGCGGAGCAAGTCCTCCTGGAGCTTGCTGTTGCGGCGTGCGGCCTCGAGGGCCTGTCGGGCCGCATCCACCTGCTTCTGGGCTGCCTCGAGGGCGTCCAGCACCCCAAAAGCAATGTTGGCCGAAAGCCCGATTTGCAGGGTGCCCGCAATGCGATCCTGCGGGGCGCTGCGGCCCTGGGACTGGTTGGTGTAGCTCAGGCTGGGCTGCAGGGTACGGGAGTTGATGGACAGCGTGAGCGAGTCGTTGTCGGAGGTGTTGCGCGTGTAACTGCCCTGTACTACCGGCAGCACCCCGCGCACGGCCCGGTCGAAGCCAATCTGGGCGTTGGCTACCTGCAGTTCGGCCTGCCGCACCTGGGGCGGAACACCCTCGGCTGGCACCGCCAGGCGCGGGGGGTGTGGCACTGCTTTGCCCGATGAGGTCGGCCAGGCTTTGCTTTGCCAGGGCCAGGTTGCGCTCGGCATCGGCTTGCTGCAGGGCGGCTTGCCGCAGGTTGGCCTCGGCCTGGCGTACCTCGCTCGGGCTGGCGGCTCCCCGGCTTTCGCGCAGCCGGGTGGCCTCCAGGTTGGCCTGGGCCAGCCGCACCCCAAGGCGGGCTACCTCGAGGCCCGATTCGGCCAGGCGCACCCGCAGGGCGCTCTCGACAGCCTGGGCCTCGAGCTGGGTACGGGCCTGCCGCAAGCCCAGCGCAGCCTGCTCGACCCCCAAAGCAGCCTGATTGGCCGCATCCGATACATCGCCAAAGGGAAACGGGGTAAAGGTCAGGCCCAGGGTTAATTGCCGCCCATCGGTGGGCAGCGGCGACGCACTGGGGGTTGAGGGGGTTGGGGCAGGTAGGGGGGCCCGGGGGCGGCGTGATACCTCAAAGAAGGAAAACCCCCCCTGGGCCTGCAAGGCTGACGGGGCTGAGGGTTGCCCGAAGCTGGGCCTGGGCGGCCTCGAGGCCCAGACGGGCCTGCTAGCAGCGAAGGGTGGTTTTCCAGCGGGGCGAAGAACCCTTGGGCGAGCCCAAGGTTCAGCACCAGGGCGGCCCCAATCAGCGCTTTTGGCCCTTTCATGGTTCTACCCCCTGGTCTCCCGGCTGATAGGCCCACAGAACTGGGGTCGGTTAGTTTGCGGTAGCTCTGGGTAAGCATGGTTAGCTCCTCGGGGCTTAGCCGGGCAAATCGTTCGCGCGAGACGGCCCTCCACTGCACACGCATCTGCCCAAGAAAATCTTTACCGTTATCGGTCAGCAGAATCCGTACCTTGCGCTTGTTGCTGGGGTCGAGTTCGCGCCGCACCAAACCGCGCTCCTCGAGGCCTGCCAAAAGCTGCGAGACCCCCGGCGGTGAGGCGTCCATCACAAAAGCCAGGCCCGAAGGCTGGTCAATACCCTCCGAGATGCACATCAGCGCAAAAGCCTGCATCGGGGAGATGCCCAGCCCTTCAAAGGCTTTTTGCTGGTCGAGCCGCATCTGCCACACCAGATGGGTGGACAGCCGCCACAGCTCGTCCAGGGTTTCGTCCAATAGAAAGTTCATACCCGTGAAATGTTATGGTATATAAGTATTTTCAATAGAATGCCTCGCCACAGTTTTCACAAAATAACGCACCGACCTGAACCAGGGCCGAGGCGTAAAAACTGTGTCGGGACATGGTAAACTACTGCCAACATGGGGGAAAAAATCTTCGAAGAGCGGGAGCTGATTTTAGAGTTGTTCCCTGGAACTTCCCCGGAGCTGCTGCCTCCGGGGGAAGTGCTTTATTACCGGGACAAGGAGGGGCGGGTTCACATCGAGGAAAGCCCGCTCCATCTGGTTCTGGAACCCCTCGAGCGCTCTGCTAGCTCCACGCCCATCATCTGCGAGGCCTGCTTAAGACATGTCTCTCGCACGGCAGCGCAGTTCTTCCGCTTTGGTGTGGCTGAAAATGAGCGGCATTTTCGCTATGTGGCCCTGTGCCGCGACACCGAAAGCTGCTCGGGGGCGGCCCGACCAGGGCGTTTGAGAGAAATCCTGTTAAGGGGTATACTGCCCTGAGCAGGTCGACGGTCAAAACCAGGCTCGGCAGAAGGTGCGCCGGGCCTCTTCCTTGACGAGGGAAAGACATCTCATATAAATCTCAGAACCATGGCGCAGCATCGTTAGCGACCAGCTAAGGCGCCAAGCGTTACAGGTCACAGCTTTCAGGAGGCCGGATGGCACGCGAAGTAAAACTTACCAAATCGGGATATGAACGTCTGGTGGCCGAACTCGAGCAAGAACGCGCCCGCTTGCAGGATGCCACCCGTATTTTGCAGGAACTCATGGAGTCCTCCGACGACTACGACGACTCCGGTCTGGAGGACGCCAAACGCGAGAAAGCCCGCATCGAGGCCCGCATAGACTCCCTGACCGACACCCTCTCCCGTGCCGAAATCCTGGAGGAAGAGGGCAACAAGGTGAGTGTGGTCAGCCTGGGGGCCATCGTGAGCCTGAAGTCCAAGGAGGGCGACCACATGGAGGTGCAGGTGGTCTCGCCTGCTGAGGCCAGCGTCCTCGAGCGCCCCATGAAAATCTCCGACGAGAGCCCCTTGGGCAAGGCCCTGCTGGGCCAGAAGGTGGGGGCCAAGGTGATGCTCGAGACCCCCAAGGGCAAAAAAGAGTTCAAGGTAGAGACGGTCAGACACTAGCCGCCCCACCCGCCAGAACGCCCGAGGCCAGGAGCCAAAGGCGTTTTTTTGTATAGTTCGCCCCCCAACCCTCGACAACCTTCGGCCCTGGGGCCTAGACTCTATACGCTGGATGGACTTATGCCTGAATACACTGAACAGACCCAACAACGCTTAGCCAACCTCGAGGCCCTCGCACAGGCTGGCTTTGAGCGCTTCCCCTACCGCTTCCCCAAGACCCACGATGCTGCCCAGATTTTAGCCGCCCACGCCGGGGCCGGGCCGCAAGAGGAGTGGCCCGACGAGCGGGTGCGGGTAGCCGGCCGCCTGATGACCTTCCGGCACATGGGCAAGGCCAGCTTTGCCCACCTGCAAGACCAGAGTGGACGCATTCAGCTCTACCTGGCCCGCGACCTGACCGAGCACTACGACCTGATCAAGAAGCTCGATATTGGCGACATTGTGGGTGTGGAGGGGACGGTATTCACCACCAGGACCGGCGAGATTACCGTCAAGGTCCAAAAGTTTACCCCTCTGGTCAAGTCGCTGCATCCCCTGCCGGATAAATGGCACGGCATCCGCGATGTGGAGACCCGCTACCGCCAGCGCTACCTGGACTTGATCCAGAACCCCGAAGTGCGCGAGGTTTTTCGCATTCGCAGCCGCATGGTGCGCTACATTCGCGATTTCTTCGACCAGCAAGGTTTTCTGGAAGTAGAGGGCCCCACCCTTCAGGCCATTGCGGGCGGCACCGAGGCCAAGCCCTTCAAAACCTTCCACAACGCCCTCGACCACGAGTTCAACCTGCGAATTGCCCTCGAGCTGCACCTCAAGCGCCTGCTGGTGGGCGGTTTTGAAAAGGTCTTCGAGATTGGCCGCAACTACCGCAACGAGGGCATCTCGGTCAAGCACAACCCCGAGTTCACCATGCTGGAAGCCTACTGGGCCTATGCCGACTACCAGGACATGATGGCCCTCATCGAAGACCTGCTCTCGGGTCTGGTGCAGCACCTATTCGGCACCACCGAGGTGCGCTATGGCGAGCATCTTATTAACTTCGCCAAGCCCTTCCGCCGCATAGACTTTACCTCCACACTCAAAGAAAAAGCGGGCCTGGATTTCGACCCCACCGACTTAGAGCGACTGCGGGCCTGGGCCGACCAAAAGCACCCCGAGCTGCGTAGTGTGCCGAGCTACAAGCTGCTGGACAAGCTTTTTGGGCACTACGTAGAACATACCCTGATTCAGCCCACCTACGTGCTGGACGTGCCCCTGGCCATTAGCCCCCTGGTCAAGCGCCACCGCGACCCCAGCAAGCCCCACCTGACCGAGCGGGCCGACTTGTTTGTGGCCGGATTCGAAATTTCGCCCATCTACTCCGAGCTCAACGATGCCCTCGACCAACGCGCCCGCTTCCAGGAACAGGCCAAGCGCCGCGAGGCCGGCGACGACGAAGAACCCGAGATCGACGAAGACTTTTTGCTGGCCCTGGAGTACGGTATGCCCCCTGCTGCCGGGATGGGCCTGGGCATAGACCGGCTGGCCATGGTGCTTACCAACCAGAACAGCATCCGCGATGTGATTTTGTTCCCCCTGCTCAAACCACGAAAAGAAGTGGCCGAGACCGACGAATCCACCGACGAAGAGTAGTTTTGCTATTGTTCGGCACTCGAGCTTTCGCCCGAGTGCAACAAAAAGCCGTGCAGGAAATTCTGGATGATTTTCTGTTTCAATCCTCACTCGAACTTTCGCCCGAGTGCAACCACTCGAGGCGGGCCTGTCCCATAGGTTCAGGAATGTTTCAATCCTCACTCGAGCTTTCGCCCGAGTGCAACGACGGCGTAAACTTCCTAGCAACAAGGCGCGTAGGTTTCAATCCTCACACGAGCTTTCGCCCGAGTGCAACCTTCGACCCAGGACGTGCTGCCGCCCTCGCTCCAGTTTCAATCCTCACTCGAGCTTTCGCCCGAGTGCAACCTCCACACGGGCCCGCAAGCCCTCGCGACCATCGGTTTCAATCCTCACTCGAGCTTTCGCCCGAGTGCAACGCCGGAACGGGCAAAACATTGCCCGCATCCGCGTAAGTTTCAATCCTCACTCGAGCTTTCGCCCGAGTGCAACTTCCGGTGGAAAATAGCCAAATAGAGATTGAATTGTTTCAATCCTCACTCGAGCTTTCGCCCGAGTGCAACGTGGAATACCGCACCCCGCCAGCGGGGGTGTGGTCTGTTTCAATCCTCACTCGAGCTTTCGCCCGAGTGCAACAAGACGGGCAATCAGGATGTCTTCGCTGGTGGTGCTTGTTTCAATCCTCACTCGAGCTTTCGCCCGAGTGCAACCCTCCGTTTTCCTACGTTTTCCTAGTCGATTTGAAGGTTTCAATCCTCACTCGAGCTTTCGCCCGAGTGCAACGCCCACGGGGCATTCAAGTTCCGCGGGGCCTTTGAGTTTCAATCCTCACTCGAGCTTTCGCCCGAGTGCAACGAGCCAGGATTGAGGTAGCGGTAAGCCAGGTCAAAGTTTCAATCCTCACTCGAGCTTTCGCCCGAGTGCAACAGGAAGACCTGCTACACTTCAGGTCGGAACTGTTCGTTTCAATCCTCACTCGAGCTTTCGCCCGAGTGCAACGGTTGGATCCCCCAGGCAACGGCGAAGCCCGCAACGTTTCAATCCTCACTCGAGCTTTCGCCCGAGTGCAACGTGGCCTACTGGGGCCTGGAATGTGGGGAGTGCGTTTCAATCCTCACTCGAGCTTTCGCCCGAGTGCAACATGCTACGGACTCCCAGAGAATCTTGACTCGCCTGGCGTTTCAATCCTCACTCGAGCTTTCGCCCGAGTGCAACGCTTGATGTTGCCGCCTGCCCGCCCTTTGACCGCCGTTTCAATCCTCACTCGAGCTTTCGCCCGAGTGCAACTCAAAGGCCCAGCCCAGATGGTTGCGACGGCGAGTTTCAATCCTCACTCGAGCTTTCGCCCGAGTGCAACTGGGCTGGGGGTACGATACAGACCTGCCCGCGATGTTTCAATCCTCACTCGAGCTTTCGCCCGAGTGCAACTAGCCGGGCTGCCGTATTTTAGCGAGGCGTTCGGGGTTTCAATCCTCACTCGAGCTTTCGCCCGAGTGCAACGAGGGCGCGCACCCGCTCCTCGTCGCGGGAGTCGGTTTCAATCCTCACTCGAGCTTTCGCCCGAGTGCAACGGGTCGCCTACGGACGTACGGCTGTATGGGATGCCTGTTTCAATCCTCACTCGAGCTTTCGCCCGAGTGCAACACGCCCTTCTGAATAATGTGGTGTCGTTGTTTAGCGTTTCAATCCTCACTCGAGCTTTCGCCCGAGTGCAACGCGAGATTTCTCCCAACAGCTTTTTTCTCGTTCGGGTTTCAATCCTCACTCGAGCTTTCGCCCGAGTGCAACGGGATGGGGCCCGCGGGATTTCTCGCCGTCGTCGAGTTTCAATCCTCACTCGAGCTTTCGCCCGAGTGCAACCTTCATTTTATTGCTACTGGAAATAAATTAGAAGTTTCAATCCTCACTCGAGCTTTCGCCCGAGTGCAACTATCTCTGGCTGAAGACATTGTGCATTTTATGCACGTTTCAATCCTCACTCGAGCTTTCGCCCGAGTGCAACGTACAGTTAATTGAATTCGAAAGATATTTTTTGGCTGTTTCAATCCTCACTCGAGCTTTCGCCCGAGTGCAACATCCTCCAAGCCAAATCGTTGTCAATCCTAATGGCTAGTTTCAATCCTCACTCGAGCTTTCGCCCGAGTGCAACGAGGAAAAGGAAAGCCTCTACAAGGGCGTTCTCCTGTTTCAATCCTCACTCGAGCTTTCGCCCGAGTGCAACAGATGATGTTTATACAGTTTATTTCATTCCTGATGGTTTCAATCCTCACTCGAGCTTTCGCCCGAGTGCAACGGTGAGTATGACTCGAGCATTAGTGCATCTCTCGCGTTTCAATCCTCACTCGAGCTTTCGCCCGAGTGCAACGTATACGCGCCTAAACGCCTAAACGCTAAACGCATAGTTTCAATCCTCACTCGAGCTTTCGCCCGAGTGCAACGCGGCCTTTACCTCTATGAGCCGCCCCTCGCACTCGTTTCAATCCTCACTCGAGCTTTCGCCCGAGTGCAACGGATCTGGAAGTACTGAAGAAGCTGGAACAGCTATAGTTTCAATCCTCACTCGAGCTTTCGCCCGAGTGCAACGCGCCCAGCCCTGGGGGATGTCCTCCCCGGTGAGGAGTTTCAATCCTCACTCGAGCTTTCGCCCGAGTGCAACGGTGAGTATGACTCGAGCATTAGTGCATCTCTCGCGTTTCAATCCTCACTCGAGCTTTCGCCCGAGTGCAACCGGTGGTGGCGTTGCTCAACGACGCCATCCAGCAGGGGTTTCAATCCTCACTCGAGCTTTCGCCCGAGTGCAACATAACAAGGTAGTAATACCTGTAGAACCCCTCGAAGGTTTCAATCCTCACTCGAGCTTTCGCCCGAGTGCAACGATAATAAGGTAGTCATTCCCGTGGAGCCCATCTCTGTTTCAATCCTCACTCGAGCTTTCGCCCGAGTGCAACAAAATATTCTAATGGTATGATTCGCCCTAAAGAAGTTTCAATCCTCACTCGAGCTTTCGCCCGAGTGCAACATGAACATGGCTGCCGATTCTCCCTTAGCGGCGCTGTTTCAATCCTCACTCGAGCTTTCGCCCGAGTGCAACGTTTGCGCAGATCGTGAATGTCTGCGCGTTAGCAGTTTCAATCCTCACTCGAGCTTTCGCCCGAGTGCAACTTTGGGCAGAGAAAACAATATTGTTTCAGTTCAAGTTTCAATCCTCACTCGAGCTTTCGCCCGAGTGCAACTGGCGGCTAGTATCGGATGACGATTGGCTGGTGCGGGTTTCAATCCTCACTCGAGCTTTCGCCCGAGTGCAACTTGAGTACGACCGGCGGCTGTTCCTGGGCTACGAGTTTCAATCCTCACTCGAGCTTTCGCCCGAGTGCAACTGCTACAACGCACGCTATACCACCTGTGAGGCTTGCGTTTCAATCCTCACTCGAGCTTTCGCCCGAGTGCAACACTTAAAGAATTTTTGTTCAACATAGGGATGCAGGTGTTTCAATCCTCACTCGAGCTTTCGCCCGAGTGCAACGCTATCCAGTCGTCATAGCCCGACAGATAACGGCCGTTTCAATCCTCACTCGAGCTTTCGCCCGAGTGCAACCGCGGGCGCAGCCCCCAGGAGGCCATCGATAAGCTGTTTCAATCCTCACTCGAGCTTTCGCCCGAGTGCAACCGTTGGTGCGAAGCCCCTCTGGGCTATCGTCCTCGAGGTTTCAATCCTCACTCGAGCTTTCGCCCGAGTGCAACTTGTGGTTCGAGTGGGCCGTGGGTTGTACGTTTATGTGTTTCAATCCTCACTCGAGCTTTCGCCCGAGTGCAACGCTTTAGAGGAAATGCTTACTGAGCACACGGCACGTTTCAATCCTCACTCGAGCTTTCGCCCGAGTGCAACTTGTTGTCCTGGACGCTATTTGTGGCACTTCTGTGTTTCAATCCTCACTCGAGCTTTCGCCCGAGTGCAACCCATCCGCGTAAAGATATACCCTTCGACCTACCAGTTTCAATCCTCACTCGAGCTTTCGCCCGAGTGCAACACGCCGAGCGGATGATCGCGCGGCTGGTCGGCCAGGTTTCAATCCTCACTCGAGCTTTCGCCCGAGTGCAACCAGGGACTCCAAGCATTGCTCCAAGGCCTGCCAGGTTTCAATCCTCACTCGAGCTTTCGCCCGAGTGCAACGACTCGGCGGAAGCGCAGCGCATCGCGGATCAGGGTTTCAATCCTCACTCGAGCTTTCGCCCGAGTGCAACGGCCTCATTCTAGCGTGCGTGCTGGACAAAGCTCAAGAGGCCGTTTGCGCGAACCCCCCTGAAAAGGGTTCCGGCGCAGGGTGGGGCAAGGTGAAGGGAAAACAGGTTTTCAATGTCCCCTAGCCGATTTCTCGGCTTGCGCGAACCCCCCCGGGTTTTGGCACTTGCTTGGGGTTCGCGCAAAGCAAGTGCCAGGGTGGCCTAGACCACCAAGGGGTCGTCGAAGTCGGTGTACTTGTCCTGGCCGTGTACCCGCAAGCACTTCTCCCGGCCTCCGGGCAGGGTGTAGATGCGCAGGCTGTCTTTGTCGGGCTCGATGATTTTGAGTAGTTTGGCCTCCATGTCCTCGAGCTGAGCCCGCGTCACGCGGCACTCAAACACCGACATCTGCACCCGCTGACCAAAGTTCTTGCAGACCTTGGCGACCCGGGCCAAGCGGGTCTGGCCGTCTGCGGAGGTTACGTTGACATCGTAGGTAACCAGAATATCCAGCCGCTCCATATCTACCTTCCTACAAACGGGGGGTACTCGGGCAGGTCGCCCCGCAGGTAGCGGGCCAGCAGGCGGGCCTGGATGTGGGGCAGCAACCCGATGGGTACGGGCTCTTTGAACAAAGGGTGCTGTAGGGTTTCCTGCCTGCGGCCCTGAAAGGCCACGATAACCGCCTTTCGCCCTTCCTCACTCAGCAAAACCGCACCGCCGGGGCGCTCCTCGAAGTGCTCGGGAGAGAGCTGCTTGCGGTTGATCATCGAAAGCACCAGCCGGTCGGCCCACCAGGCTCTAAACTCCTCGATTAAGTCCAGGGCCAAGGCGTTGCGACCGGGTCGCAGGGCATGCAGAAAGCCCACCTGGGGGTCGAGCCCTACCCCTTCCAGGGCGGCGGTGCACTGGGTGGTGAGCAGGGCATACACAAAGCCCAGCAGGGCATTTACGGGGTCGCGCGGGGGGCGTTTGTTGCGCCCTTCAAAGCGGAACTCGCCCGAGAGCAACAGATCGCCAAAAGCCGCGAAATAGGCGCTGGCCGCCTGTCCCTCGAGGCCCCGCACCTCGTCCACCGTTCGGGCTTGGGGAAGCTGGCGCAGGGCCGCTTCGTGTTCAAAAAGTGCTTGATTCAGAGCCTCGGTTTCGCCCCGCTCGCGCACGGCTCGCTGTAGCACCAGGCGAGCGTTCTTAAGCTTGCCCTCCACAAAGCGCGCGGCCAGGTACAAGCAGGTCGAAGGGTTATCCAGGGCCCGGTACTGAGCCCGCCGCAGCAGCACATTCCCCGAGACCGGCCCTGCCAGCCGCCCCTGAAAGCGGCCCGACTCGCTAAACCAGGCGACCTCGAGGCCCTCCTCGGCGCAGCGGTGGAGCAAAAAGGGCGAAACCAGCACGTTGCCAAAAAGCGCCAAGCCCCCCAGGTGGTGCAGCGGGACATGGCGCAGGGTTACGTCCTCATGCTGGATGCGCAGGGTGTCGCTCTCGAGGCGCAGGTATACGCCTTGGGTCTGAATGTAGAGGGTATTGAGCAGCTCGGTAGTCATGGCTGGTTGTGGCTGAGGAAATGCACCAACGCCTGGGGCACCTCGGGCATGCACA
Source organism: Meiothermus sp. (assembly GCF_026004115.1). Classification (NCBI taxonomy): domain Bacteria; kingdom Thermotogati; phylum Deinococcota; class Deinococci; order Thermales; family Thermaceae; genus Meiothermus; species Meiothermus sp. The sequence continues at coordinate 3,219,118 of NZ_BPIM01000001.1, read as the reverse complement.
CCGCATGAAGGGAGCAGTGGCGGCAGCGTTCGTCTGCTGCGGGCGGGGGCAAGCGTTCCTGACGCAAAAGCTTGCGCAGGGCGCTGAGGGTGGCCAGGGTAGCGGCCCGCAACTCCGGGGTAAACAGGACTTCCCGGCGGCGCTGGCTGGCCTTGCTAAACAAAGCCCCGGCGGGTACGCTCTGGCCGAACATCTCCTCCAGACACAAGGCCTGAGCGCAGAGCTGTACCTCGGCAGCTTTGCGGGCCAGTTCGCGGGGCCACCGCTGGCCCACCTTGTACTCCACCGGGTAGGGCACCCCGTTCACAAACTCCACCACATCGGCCCGGCCTGAAAGCCCCAGCCGCTCCGACCAGATGGGCAAGGCCCGCTCGACCCAGACCCCCTCGCGCAAGAGCCCTTCGGGAATGTCCACATTCTCGTGGGCGCGGGTTCCGCGCAGGGTGTACTCGTTGTCCTCCCACTCGCCCTCCAGCAGTATCAGCGCGGCCCGGCGGGGGCAGTAGGTGTACTGGGCCAGGGCGCTCAGGGGTAGGGGCTCCCGCTCGGCGGGGCTGGGCGGGTCTATTGGGGGGAATAGGTCGTCCGTCTCGTCCATAAAGCCTCCGGACAGGCTTTGGGGGCTTCACTCGTCGAGCAGGGTGAAATCCTGCGGAGAATAATCACGCCAGTAGAAGCCCTCCTGGCACATCCGCTCGTACTCCGGGCCGTGGTGGGTGAGGGCGAACACATACAGCGCACCGTCCTTCTCGGCGTAAAAAACCCGCTCGTCCGTGTGCCCTTTGGGAAACCCCAGAGCGTCGCCTCCGCCGCTTTTGAGTTCGCTGCTGGTAGCGCGGTTGGGCAGGCGCAGGCGCTCCAGCAGCTTGCGGTAGCGCTCTTTGGTGGCGGGCTCGAGGCCCTCCCAGGTGCGCCTGGCCTTGGGCGCGAGGTAGATGGGGATGGTCTGGGCCTGCTCGAGTTCACCCCGAAAGGCCTCGAAGTAGGCCTCGCCCAAAGGGGATAGCCCCACGTAAGGCTTTCCGTCGAGCTCGAACTCCTCCAGCAAAACCTGTGCTTCTTCGGGCAACAGAGCTGCCCTGGGTTGCACCTCCGATTTGGGGCGCACGCCCCCCTCGCCTTCGCTCAGCCAGTCGAAAAAGTCGCCATACAAAACAAACAAGCTACTATCCCAACCGATGGGCGTGGGCGGCAGGATGGCAATTTCCCTGAACTGCTCGTGAATATAGCAGACCGGAACCTTGAACACCAGCCCCAGCACGGTGGCATAGGAAATCTCGGCCTTGAAGCCCCCGGTGGCGTTGATGATGACGTCTTTCTGCCCCTTGGCAGCCTTACGAATCTCGCCGGCCAGGGTGCGCACAAAGTTCTTTAGGCCAAAGTCCACAAAGCCCTGGGCCTCGTAGGCCAGGCCGGGTATGCGCACCCGACCACAAGGCACCCCCTGCTCCTCGTAGAAAAGCTTCAGCAAGTTTGCGGCGTTAGCGCCCTCGAAGGTGTCGCTGTGCAGCAGCACCACCTCATCGCCTTTTTGCAAAATGCGCGAAAGCGAGTTGGTCTCGGCGCTGGCTTTTTTGGGGTCTTGCTTCAGGTAAGCCAGAATCTGGTGGTCTTCTACCAGGCCCTCGCGGCGGGCGTTGAAGAGCAGGCTGGTGCCGACGGTGGTGAGGACGACAGTGCTCATAAATCCAATAGCTCCTGTATGCGGGCGTGCTGCGGGTTGCTCTCCTTCCAAACCTTCCATTCCTGCAAGTGTTTCTTGATGGCCTCCAGTACCGGCCTGCGCACGGCTGGGGGCTTATCGGCCAGCTCGCGCAGAAAGAAATCCAGCTCTCCCCGCTCGTTGGCGGGCTTGATGGCGGCGATGCGCTTTTGGTAGGTGTTGAGTAGCTCGAGCCCTTCCTCTTGCGCGCTTTTGGGCTTGGGGGGTAGCTTCACCGCAAAATACCCATACCCCGCATTGGTCTTGCCCCCCAGCCCCAGGTGCTCCAGGCCCCACTTGAGCATCTCGGCGGCCTTGTGGGGCCAGTCCTGGGCGTTTTCGGCGGGGCAGGTGATGGGAATATGGAACTTCACCCCTGGCCTTACCGAGAGAAAGGCCACCGGGTTGGGGTCGTCGAAGTCGGTGGGCCAGACTTGTCCGCGTGTGCTGTAATACTCTTGGTGATGGACAGTGATCACGTCCTGCTGGAAGGGCTGGGCGCTGGCCGGATCCAGCCAGCCATCCCAGTAGACCAGATAAGCGGCGTTCCCCGGCTTCTTTTGCTTGGGGTCGGGGCCTTCACCCAGCAGAACCGCTTTCTCCGATTCGCTCAGGCCAAAGCGCTCGGCGGCCCGGCGCAGCAGGCCCTTCAGGGCGCTGCCCGGCAGGTAGGGCGTACCGTAGGTATGGTGAATGGAAAGGCCGTTTTCCAGGGGGCTGCTGTTGCCCAGGCCGATGGCCAGCGGGGTGCGGGTGGTGGCCTCGAGGAAGACTGCATCTTTGAGGGCAGCCTTCCAGCGCTGGAAGGCCTCTGGGTAGGCAGAGCCGATGGGGGTTTGCACGATGGCCTCGAGCAGGCTCTGCTTGTCTTGGGGTTCAAACCCCTTCAGGCCCTTGTAAAGCGCAAGCCCGGCATGGGAGATGGCCCCCAGCGCGCGCAGACTATTTCTCATGGTCTTCCCCCGCTTGCACCTCGAGTACGCTTACCGCAAAGCGCTTGAAGTACACCCACGCTTCCAGCACCCGCCGGGTGTGGTGCATGTACAGGGGCGTGGGTGCCGACTGCAACGCCTCCAGCAGCTTGCCCCTTACGCCCAGCATCTCGCCGAGGTGCTCAAGCAAATGCTGGTGCGCCTGGGCCCGCTTACCGTCGCCGCTGGCTTTATCAGCGCTGAAGGCCACGGCCTGGCACAGCCCGCTCTGCAGGACCATCACCGGGAAGCTGTGGCAGAGGCCGCCGTAGATGCGCTTGACCTCGGGGTCGGCCCGCTCGAGGCTGCTCACCAGCTCCAGCGCCTGCTGCATGTCCTTTTGGCTGCGTGTTTGGGACATGGCTACTCACCCCCCAACCGCCGCAACAGCCCCCGGCCCACACTGGCCTGGCCGCCTATCTGGATGTAGGGCCGGTTCAGTTCCTCGAACCCATTGCCGATGGCGAAGCTCGAGAACACCGTCTCGGCAGGGATGGCTTCCTCGTACCACAAAGCGCCGTTGGCTACGGTTTTGCTCTCGTTTTCCAGGCGTACCCGGGCGATGACCTCGAGGCCCATCTCGCAAAAGTAATCGAACACTTCGTTGGATACCAATGCAAAGCGCCCCACAAAGTAGCTCGACTCCGCGCCAAAGACCAGTTGCCCCAGTTCCTGCGCCAGCGCTTCTGCGCCTCCGACAGTGGCACTCAGGTCTATGTCCTCGAGGATTACCTGGTTAGCATGCACAATTTGAGTGTTCTTGGGTACGAGAGCTTCGGTCTGTCCCGGGTTCGGTATCGGAGCTTTCAGCTCAGGAAGCCCCAAGGCCTTCTGGTCGCGTTTGAGCCGCTCGAGCACCAGCGGGCAGGTCAGGAAAGCAAAGGTGCCCGCATACGAGCGCACCGGCAGCAACAAGAGGCGGGCATCGGTCAGGGTCAGTTCGGCTGCATTTTCTAAGGAGCCGAAAAGTCTATTGCTTTGCTCATCATCGCGCCCATCGCGCAGCACCCCCTTAAGGCTGCTGGCCGGTATCACCGGAAAACCCGTGGCCGCTTCGCGGGCTACGGGAAGGTCAATCACGCTGCTGCTGTCCTGCCCGGTGCCGGGGTGCACCGGCGTAAGGGCCTGCCAAAAAATCATCTTTGCGTGCATGTTCACCACACTCCCCAAAGGGCCAGTCCAAAGCCGTCCTTGCGATCTTGCTTGAGGTCGCTAATGGGCCTGAGCCAGCTTTCCAGCAGGTCGGCTGGTTGGCCTTCCACCACCTCGAAGAAATACACACTGCCTGCGGGCGCCATCCAACGCACCCGCTTGGGCCGGTTTTCCCGCAGGCTCCAGCCGCTCACCGGCTCGCGCCGCCCCACTGCGGCGGCCACCAGCTTGAGTTTCACCCGGCACAGACCTCGAGGCAGATGAAGCTCGCCACTGCCCGATTTCTCGATCCAGCCAGGTTTCCAGCCGTGTTCGAACAGGGCTGGCGTGGCCAGCACCAGCCGCACTCGAGCCCCTTTTCCCATCTCGGCGAAGCGCTTTTTGATAGCCTCCGGGCAATCGAACCAGTGCTCGGAAAGGCTTTCCTTCACCTCCACCGCCACCGGACGGCGTTCGCCCCCCAGGTGGCCGATGGGGGCCGGGGTCTGCCCGTTGGACAGCGAGAGCCGCACCCGCAGGCTGGCGGGCTGGTAGGTTTGGGGGTTCTCGCCCATCTCCAAAGGCCGGTAGGCCACGCTGTATAGCTGGCCTTCCCTGGCTTTGCCCTTGACGGGGTCCATGGCCACGTGCACGCGGGTCTCGGTGGGGAGGCCAGAGATATTTTCGGGCACCAGGCTCTCGTCCAATAGCCAGCGCTCCACGTTGCGGGCCGTCCAGAAGTTGTAGCCCGATTCGGGCTTCACGTCCTGGGTGATCTGCAAGGGCAAAAGGCCGTCCGGCAGGTCACAGCCTGGGCCCGCGGGGGGGCTAAAGGGGGTCAGCTTCATGACCTGGGCATTGCCTTCAGCATCCCGGTACACCACCGCATCGCGGGGGGCGGGTAGCAACACCTCGTCGTCTCGAGCCAGCAGCGGCCCGCACACCTGAAGGCCGTGCAGATTTTGCAGGTGCTCCTGGCTAAACCCCTTGCCCTCGGCCAGCCCCACCTGCGTCCGCACGAAGCCCGCCACGGTGCTGGGCAAGGGCAGACTCAGGCTCCGGGCGGCGGTCTCGGTACCGTCGGCGGCGCTAAAGGGCCTGCCGTCGCGGAAAAGCAGGGGGCTCAGGGCGTGGATTTCAAGCACTCTTTCCGGCATGCTCTTCCTCCTGAAGGCCACTCAAAAAGCGGGCGATGATGAGCTGATCCACAAAGCGCAGCAGGGCTTTGCGGTAGGTGGGGGTGTCGCTGGCGGGTGCGGGGATTTTTAGATTGCGGGCCTCTTTGCGAGACAGAACCCGCTGGGCTTCCTTATGGAGGTAATCGGCCCGCATGTCGTCCTGCCACTCCTGCACCAGGTCGCGCAGTTCATGGGCCAGGCCACGGGTAATCTGGCGGTTTTGGTAGGCCTCGAGCAGCTCGTCCCAGGACAGCTCGTTCCAGGGCTGCACCACCGTGACCGGCGAGCCACCACGGGTGTGCAGGGCCACCGCCAGGGCATTCCGTCCACCGTTCTTAGCGGCTTTCTCCGCATATCGCGCATGTTGCAGGGAAATGGAAAGCGGCTCGCGGTAGTGCACAATGGCGATTCCTGCCGAAAGGGTGCCCTTGACCCGGTGGCGAAACTCCTCCGAGAGGTCTTTGGCGCAGGCGATGGCCCGATTCACTGGCAGGAGGGCCAGCACATCGTCCCCGCCCGAATAGACCATAAAGCCCCTGTGCTTGGGCACAATTTTGCGGGCTTCTTTGGCGAAGTCGTCCAGGGTTTTTGATAGCCCACGGTGGGCATTGGGGTCGTCCTGCCGCGCGATCAGCTCGCCCATGCGGTCGCCGTCGGCCACCAGGATGGCCAGGTAGGGCTGGGGCTCTGGGATATGGTCGTCTTCCTCGCCGTAGCGCTCGTCGGGCTTTGCTTCCGGCCTCCAGGAGCGCCGGGCCATGGTGCGGGTGTCCACCACTTTGTCCGAGTTCAGCACCCCGTAACAGCGCTTGAGGAGCGAGATGGCGTCGAGGTGCTCGGTGGGCTTGATGCGCAGTGGGCGGTAGGAGCCAACGGCCAGGCGGATGTTGACATCCCCCCACTGTCGGGGATCGATCACCGCCGCCCAGGAGGGGTCGAGGGGGGACTTGGGCACGCCGTCGTCGCTCTGCTGGGTGGGGGCGAAGTCCCGCAAAGCCTTGCGCCCGGCCAAGAGGCGCTCCACCTGAAGCCGGGCCTCCCTGTAGGCCTCCTTGTTGGGCAGCGGCACCCAGGCGGCGTAGAACTCGAGAAAACACCCAAGCTGCTCTTGGGCCCTTGCTTGGTCAATCAGGTTCTGTTGCTCGGCGGGAAGTTTGCCTTTGGTCTCGTCCCAGAGACTCAATAGCCTGTCCTGAACGGCTTTTTTGGTCTTCGCGGCAAGCTGCTTAGGGTCGTCCTTTACCTCGGCCAGAATCTTGTTGGCCCCGTCGGCGTTCTGGTTGGCTGGAAAGATGAGCGTAGCCCCCTGCGAAGCCAAGTGCTGCGCGGCGTGCTTGCTCAGTTCCTGCAAAATCTGCGAACCTGCGTACAGGTCGGTGGTGCGGCGCGCGGCGGCAATGAAGTCTTGCACTGGGCCCAGGGAGATGGAGAGCAGGTGGCTCATAGGCGCACCTCCTGGTAGCCCTTGGACTTTATGAAATCCCACAATGCTTCGCGAATCGGTTTGGAGCCAAACATTCTCAGCGGTGGTATGTGCTCTCGACTGTGCCGATCAAGATTAACAAAGTTCTCTTTTATTACATGCACATCCGAACGCAACCTCAACGTAAAGTTTCCAGCCTCCCACACATGAGGTGCGTTGAGCAGAATAATAGCCGGAGCATAGCCATTATTCTTTTTCATCGCTTTCGTAATGACCGGCGAGGCAAACCGTGAACCGCGTGAATAGTTGGACTCGAGGTAGAAGTTTTCATCTTTAGGGCCTTCTTCCTGAAAGTGAAAAACTATCGGGAGGCCTAGATCGGCTCGAGGAAAGCCTCTAACTGGATGTTTTACTCCGTGCCGCCAACTCTCTTGCGAAAACATTTCGCGAATAGTATCGGGTTCTGGATACCTTGAACGTCCGAGTTTTGCAGATTTGGGATTAGAGCCTGGGTCTCTGGCGTAATCTTTTCCTTGCCGGAACTCCTTGTAAACCTCAACTGCCTCTTTCCATGCTTGGATGGGCGATTCTTTCTCTTCGCCCACAAAACAAACGATTGGAACCGTTGTGAGAAGACTATTTGCTTTGCGACCCAATAAAGATTCGAGCTTCGTGTTTTGAGGAAGCGAATCTTCAACAATCTCTAAGCTTCCGCAGCCTCTCCTTGTACGCGCCCCTATTCCGCCAAGCTTTAGCCAAAAGGCGACGGCCGGTTCTACTTGGGGCTTGATGTAGTTAGGAAAAGAAAGGCATAGGGTAAAGCTTACTTCTTCGAGACACTTAGATGGCTGCTCAGTAATAGTTATTACGCCACTTTGTTTGTCTCTCCGGGCCTTGCCCTGAAACGGGAAAAGAGCATATCCGGGGTACTCCCCAAAATAAGGGTAGGTTTTTAGCTCAGTTCCCCCATCTCTTCGCGGATGCTCATAAGTACAGCAAGGCTTGGGCTCTGATGCCCTCGCCTCCAATACCTTTATGGAAACTTTTCCTGGGATGGCATCACTGCCCCAAATTTCCTCCTCCGCCTCGAACAACTCTTTCGCACTGGCATACCGTCCCCCCGCCACAGCCCGCCACCAAAAGCGCAGGTGCCCGCGCACACTGGCCGCCCGAACAGGGTTTTCCGGGTCTACCTCGCGCGGGGTAGCGCTGCCGCCGAACATTGGCGTGATGGTTTTGAGCCTGAGCGTCCAGGTCTCCAACGCAGGTGTCTTGAGTTCGGGGGGCGAAAAGGGGATGGTTCTAGGCATCCTGCCCTCCCATCCAGCGGTCAAAGCGGGCCTCGTCCCAGGCGTCCAGTTCCAACATCCGCACCCCTTTGGGTAGCTTCTGGGGGTCGGCTTTTACCTCGTAGTCGGCGAAGCGGCGGGGGGGTTTGCTTTCGTCGAGTCGCCCCACCGAGACCACCTGGCCCAGATCGAGCAGGCGGTGGGCAGGGGCGCAGCCCAGCATGGCCTGGCGCTTGTTTTGCTCGGCGTTGTGGGGGTCGCCGTTGCCCACGTGCTGGAAAAGGTAAAGCCGGCGGGTGGCCATCATGCCTTTGGAGGCGCTGCGGTCGTGGTCGTACATGTTCAAAAGGGCTTCCACCAAAAGCTTAAGATCGGCCTGGCTGAAGCCGGTGCCCTGGGCTAGGTGGGCGCTGATGAAGCCCTTGGCCAGGTATAAGCCGTAGGCCACCTGGCTCTTGCGGCCCATGGTGCGCAGCCTGTCCTCGGGTTGTTCTTTCTCCCAGCGCAGGTAGTCTTCCAGGGTTTTGGCGTTCTTGACGTCCTCGGCCACCGCGCCGCGGGTGATGCTGAACTCGGCGGGAAAGATGGGGTCGAGGCTGCGGGCAAAAGTGATCTGCACCGGCCCCCGCACCTGCCCGGCGTTGGCCCCGGTGCTCATCACCGCCCCAAAGGTGCGAACGTCGAAGAACTGCCCGCACATCCAGCGGCGGGCCGCTTCTACCTTGTCCTTGGTTTTGGTTGCGGTGAACCCACCCTCGGTTTTCTCGTGGGCCTCGAAGATGGAGCGGTTGAGGTTGGTGCCGTGCTGCACAAAGATGGGGGCTCCGGCGGCCTGGGCGTAGTTGCGGATGCGCCGCTTGAGGGCCACGTCGCTCACCAGGCCGTGGCCGTCCTCGGGGTCTACGCGGGGGGCGTTGCCCGAGTCGGGGTCGCCGTTGGGGTTGCCGTCTTGCACGTCGAAGAAGAGCAAAAACTCGTAGCGGTTCTGGATGGGCTGGGACATAAACATCTCCTTTCAGGGTTTGGCTTGGATTTATGCGGATTGAGTCTCGCCCTCCTGCTTGCCCTTGCGGCTTTGGGCCAGTTGATGGTAGTAGCCCAGGGCAAAAAGGCTTTGCTCTTCCAGGCTCAGGGTGCGCGGGAGGCTGGGCCCCAGGGCGCTCCAGACCTGGGCCAGTTGGGTGTTGAACCAGTAGGCCAGGCCGGGGGCGTCCTTGGCCATTTTGCTCAGGTGGTGCTGCGAAAGCCGCGTGAGGCGGCCCAGCACCAGGGCCGGCGTGCTGCTGGCAGCGCCGTAGTAGCGCTGCACCACCCCGGCGTTGATCTCGGACTCGCTGGCGGCCTCCTGGATCTGGGCCAGGAGGCACATCAAGCGGCCACAGTGGTAGGCCGGGCTGGGGTGGTGGGGGTCTAGGGCGGTACTCATCTTCCCTCCTTTGCGGATGTGGTAGGCCTTCAAAAGCCCCATGCGGGCGTAGATGCGCCCCAGGGCGGCGGCGTCGGGTTTCTGGGTGTTCAGGGCCTCGGTAAAGGCCCCGGTCATCACCTCGGCGGTGTGGGTCTCCATAATTTTGGCGATGGCGGCGTAAGGGATGGGCAGGCTGGGGTTCAGGGCGGCTCGCCAGAGGGGGAGTTGCAAGGTTTTGACGGGCTTGAGGTAGTCGTCCAGCTTTTGGTCGGGGGATTTGGGCCGCTGCAGGCTCAGGAAGAGCCGGTTCAACCCCGGCAGGCTGGCCGGGCGGTCGCCGCCCTTGCGCACGATGGCCAGTTGCTCAAACCAGGTTGTTACGGCCTCCACGAAGTCTTCCAGCCTGCCGATTTGCCAGTCGCGCACCATCACCCGGCCCGAGGCTGGGCTCATGGCGGTGGCGAAAAAGCGGGCCTGGCGCAGGCTGGGCGGGGCCTGGCCGGTCTTGAGGGCTTGTAGCACCTTGTGGGCGCGCTCGAGGGCCTGTAGCTCCTCGGCCTCGCCGCTGCTGGGGGCGAAGAGGTCGCGGAAGAAGTCGTCTTCCTCGGGAATCTCGCGGTCGTACCAGACCACCACCTTCATCTCGCCCAGGGTTTGGGCTTTCTCCAACAGCGCGTCCAGCCCGGCCCGGTAGGCGGTAGCGGCCTCCTCCTCTACCGCCGCGTTCTCCCCTTGGGAGAGGCCATAGGACTCGAAGGCCTCCTTGTCGTAGGTGACCAAAGCGTGGCCAAAGGCGCTCCCGCCCAGCCGGGTGACCTTGAGGTGGGTGGAAGCCGGAGTGACCAGCTCGCCGCTGGCGAACGAGGGCATCTGGCCCTCTTCGCCCGACTTGGGGAAGGCCTGGGCCCTAAACTGCCGCCACCAGTCGTGCCAGTCGGGGCAGTCCAGCACGCACCGGCCGTTCACGAAAAAAGAGATTTTGTCGGTGGATTTGAGCCTTTCTGGCCCCCTTTTCTGGGCTTGGGCCTCCAGCTTCTGCAAGAAAGCCTGCACCTGCTGGGGGTCGGAGAGCGCCTTGGCGATGGGCTCGAGGAGCGGTACGTTTCTGGCCGCCAACTGGATGAGCAGCCGGAAGGCAGCGTGCTTCAGGAGGTTTTTGGCATGTTCCTCGGGCTTTTTGATATTCCCTGCGGCGTCCCGCTCGGCCAGCCCAAACACCACCGCACAGGTGTCGGCCAGGAAGTGGGCGGCCTGCTCGACGGTGTGACCCTGCGCCCGCAAGTAGCCGGGCAGGCTCATCATGTCGGGCTGGGAGAGGTCGGGGGCAGGTTTGGTTTGGTTCAGGTCGATCAGCTCGGTGAACTCTCCAGCCGGACTCACCCCCACCAGCCAGCGAATCTCCTTGGTGGTAAAGCCGGGTTCGGTGCCCAGGCCTTTTTGCCGGGCGTACTCCACCAACTGCGCGAGCATTAACCCACCCCCTTCTTGACCCGCTCGCTTTCATAGGGGGGCACCAGCAGCACCCCCGCCACCACCTCGGCCTCGAACAGGCTGATGCGGGGCTTTTCCCCTTTGTCGGTACGCAGCGGGGCCCCCGGTCGCGAGAGGTCGAAGACGTCGTAGAGCATCCAGCCGATCTTTTCGTGGTAGTCCACAGGCGGGGCTTCCTCGCCGGGCTCGACCAGCCGGAAGTAGCCGCTAAACTCGCGGCAGCCCAGGTAGGGTTGGTAGATGCACTGCCCGGCACGGGCCCGCCGCTCAAAGCTGTGCTCAATTTTCTGGCGCAGGGCGGGGTCTTCCCGGTAGAGCACCGCGTGGGCGCTCAGGCGGTAGCGCACGTCCTTGAGGGCCATGGTCTGGCGCTGGGTGCGGCCTTTGGTGTCCTGGCCGGTTTCGTTACTGGTGGCGTCGGCATAGAGGGGCTCGAGGCGGCTGGGGTCTTTCATCCAGGCCTGGATGTTGCGTGGGCTGGCCTTTTCCTTGACCTCGTTGCGCATCAGGCTGATGTAGCGTATCGGCCTGAGCACCTCGATGCGCTCCACCTGCCAGTACATGAGGGACTTTTGGCTCTGGGGGTCAAAGTCCAGGTAGATGGCGTCGAAAATGCCCCGGGCTGCGCTGGGGGTGATGAGGGGGTAGCTGAAGCGCTCCACCTTGAACTCGGGCCTTGTAAAACAAGCCAGCTCCCCCCAAACCTCGAGCACAAAACTTCGCATAGAACCTCCTTTGGGAAAAAAATAGCCTTTGCTCCTGCACCCCGGTGTTCAAATAACCAGACCTGCCTGCCCGCCCTCGGCAGGGGTGAAGCCCAGCGAAGGGTGGTAGCAGGCCGGGTCGGGGCATAAAAACCAGTCGGGAACCTCGCTTTTTTGGCGACCGTAGCGCAGAAAGACCGTCTCGAGGAAGGCCGGCGGCCCCCCGTGGGGCAAAAAGAAGGGCACCGTGTAGGGCCGCGCCCGGTGAATCCAGTCGGCGGCGATGCCCCGCTCACGGGCTTCCTGCATGAGGGCCAGGGCCTCCTCGTTGTAGGGCACCACCACGTTCACTGCCGGAGACTCGATAATGCGGTAGCGGCGGGCGAGTTCGGCGTAGTTTTGGGTTTTGATGAGTTGTTCGACCTCGGGGTCGCTCACCTTTTGCAGCCCATAGAGGCTTTGGTAATAGCGGCGGAAGGCGGCGGGGGTCAGCTCGAGGCCCCCCTCGGCCTGCAAGGCCCGGGTGAGCTGGGCGGCCTGGGCGTAGGCCCGGTCGGGGTAGCCCTCGTCCTCGGGCAAAAAGACCACCAGACGGCCTTCCCTGCGCAGGCCGTGCCGATTGACCCGCCCGGCGGTCTGGGCGATGGCCTCCAAAGGCCCCAAAGCCCGGTAGCCTATGGGAAAGTCCAGCTCCACCCCGGCCTCCACCACCTGGGTAGCGATCAAGCGGCAAGGTTCTCGTTGATCCAGACGGGCTTTGATCTGCCCCAGTACCGCCTTCCGGTGGGCCGGACACAGCGCGGTGGATAGGTGATAAAGCCCCTCCAAGCCCCGCTCCTGGGCCTGCTGAAAGAGGGCCTGGGCCTGCCGCTTGAGGTTGAGCACCGCGAGGGCCTGTTCATCCGCGGCCAGTAGGGTCGCCAGGGCCGGGTTGGGGGTGGGGTTTTTGAGCCACCACTCCACCGCTACTCGCTGGCTTTGGCCAAAGAGCGCTTCAGGGTTCGGTACAATTTCTTGCGGCTGCCAGCCCTGCGGTTCGTTTTCCTGGATTTTGTCGTGCAGGGTATCGAAGGCCGGCTGGGTAGCGGTGGCAAAGACCACCACCGAGCTGTACTTGTCGCTGGCCAGGTGCGCAAGGGTCTTCAGGGTGGGCACGGCCAGGTGGGTGGGCAGGGTTTGTACCTCGTCGAACAGCAGCACGCTCCCGGCCAGGTTGTGCAGCTTGCGGCAGGCGCCGGGGCGGCTCGCGTGCAGGCTCTCCAGGAGTTGCACGTGGGTGGTCAGGATGATGGGGGCCTCCCAGTTTTCGCTCAAGAGGCGGCGCTCCCGTTCCAGGATGTCTTGCTCATCGGAAAACTCCTTGCGCAGCGGTCGGTAGGCCAGGCTGTGGTCTTCCAGGATGTAGTGGGGCCCGAAGTCGGCGAATAGCTCGCGGTAGATGTGCACGGTTTGGTCGAGGATAGAAAGGTAGGGCAGCACCACCACGATGCGCCTTATGCGCGGGTCTTGCGCGGCGCGCTGTAGGGCAAAGCGAAGCATGGACAGGGTTTTGCCGCTGCCGGTGGGGGCGGTGAGGGTAAAGAGTCGGGCCGGTGCTTGCGCTGCCGCTGCACAGGCTTCGGAGACCTGCCGACGAAGTGCGCGGATGGGCTGGGGCAGACCTTCCTGGTTTGCGAGTGCCTGCAGGCGGGCCTCGAGCTTCTCTAAGGCCAGCGCTGCTTGCAATGGGGGAGGGCTGGGCCGCACCTCGCCCTGCATGTGCCGTTCGGTGTCGAGAAAGTCGGCGTCGACCAGGGCCGAGAAGAGCATCCGGGTCTCGAGCATGGCCGCGGCGCTTTGGGGCAGCGCTATCTGGGCCTGGCTGGGCGGGGGCAGCTCGAGGCCGTCGGATTGCAAGCGCTCTTGAAGCACCTCCAGGCGGGTCTCACTCAGGCGCAGCTCGGGCGGGTAGCCCTGGCCATCCTCGCGTAGCCGCATCGCCTTGAGGCTTTCTTTGGCCCCGCTCTGGAGCCCGATGTGATGGCCCTGAATGGCTAAAGCCAGCTCGGGGGCGCGGTACTCGAACAAGGCCACATGAGCCCCCGCCGACCAGTGGTCGAGGCCTTTTTCCTTGCCCTCGAGGCGGCGCTGGAAGAGGTCGCCATACTTGCCCAAGTCGTGGAGCTTTCCCGCTAGGTCGGCCTTCTCCGAATCGCCAAAGGGGCGGGCTTTTTCGGCGGCCAGGCGGGCTACCTGGGCGGCATGTTCCTGCAGGGTTTGCCAGCGGGTGGGGTCTTTGTGGGTGTGGGCCCAGTAGGTTTTGGGGCCCGTTACCCGCTGGGGGTCGTACCGTTCGAGCACCTGGCGGGCCTCGGCCAGCCACTTCTGCCGCAGACTGGTGGGCTTTAGTACTTCTACCCGGGGCCCCCAGCTTTGTATCCAAGGAAGCAGCTCGAGGGGGAATCCAATATGATCGGTGCCAACGGTAATTTCAACGAGAGTGTCGCCACCCTCGAGCTGCTCAAGGATTGAAAGATTGGGATAGCCCCCTTCACGGATGCGTTCGCTGGCTTCTGGCGTGAAGCGAAGCAATACCTTTTGCGGGTTTGCGCCGCCCACAATGCCCCAGGCGGTCGAGAGGTACAGGCCTGGGTCGAAATCGTCGGGAATGCTATAGGAGGCCTCCAGCAAGCGGGGCCGCTGGATGCGCTCAAGTTTGTAGGTTCTAAGGTTGTCCAGGTAATGGATGTTGCGGCCATACAAGCGGTCTTTCCCAATGACATAAACGGCCATGTTGGCCCGCGAAACCTCGATGAAATAGGTCTCGAGCTCCACCCCAAAGACCCCACCCTGCGGGATGCGGTACTCGAAAGCCACCACCCGCCGCTCCAGCCAGCCCTGGGTCAGGGTCTCGAGGTTGGCCCCGTTCAGGCTGGGAGGACGAAGCTGCAAGGCATTGGTGCTTTTTAGAGCTAGGGTTTTGAGCGGCTCGGGCAGGTGCTTGGCCAGCTTGCGCAGGGCTTCCTGGTAGGTCTTGTTGGTTCCCGGTGCGTGGTGGGCCAGCATCCGGATGGTAGCAAAAGCCACCACCGTCTCGGTCAGGCTCAGGCGCTCCACCACCTCGATGTGGTAGGTGCTGCGCAGGGTGTCGTGCACAAAGCGCAACCCCAGGCGCTCGGCCAGGGTTTCTACCTCGTTCAGGTAGTCGAAAATGGCTCGCTCGCCCAGGCCCAGCTCCTGTCGCAGCTCGGCCGGCTTCCAGGGCTTTTGTTGCAGGAGCTCCAGCAACCGCAGGAGCCGCAAGGCTTTGCTCTGATGGTAGTTGAGTTCCGGCAGACCGAACATGGCAGTTTTGCTTGTTGCAAAGTTAGCACAATACCGTCCAACAACCGTCCATTTTTTAGAAATAGTAAAAAGTATTAGAATATAATCTGAGTATATTACGCTAAATGTGCTGCCACTTTAGAGCGGAAGTACTTGGAGACCGCTCTAATACCAGATTCGGTTAGTTCGGCGCCGGATGGCGGCGAACTAACAGGGCCGAAGGGAGTGCTTTAGGATGCAAAAAGACCGTTGCAAAACCAAATATCCCAGAGGTTGTCTTTCTAGAGCATTCCGCTCCCTGTCGGTCGGTGAAAAAGCGTCGCCCTTTCCAACGGCGGTATTGCCCGCCGCTACGCGGATAACTTTGGTCGGGTAGATTCGCTGCCGTTTGGTAAAGAATCAACCGAATCTGGTATAAGAACCCTTTGTCCTGGATGGAACCCTGGCGCAGTCAGGTTGTTTGTTGCCTGTGAACCGTGCACGCAATACCTTGGCCCATGAACGGCTACCGGCTAACTGGATTGCTCGCTTGCTCTCGCTTTCGGTCGGCGATACCGCCAATGCTATATGCTAGGCCCCGGTTATGAGCTTGCCCCATCTTCCGCACCACCAGGGTTGGATTGAAGTTGTGGTTGGGCCGATGTTCTCGGGAAAGTCGGACGAATTGATCCGGCGCATCAAGCGGGCCCTGATTGCCCGGCAGCGGGTGCTGGTATTCAAGCCGCGCATAGATGCCCGCTAGCACGCAACAGATGTCTCGAGCCACGACGGCAGGCGCGCAGAGGCTATTGCGGTGTACGATTCGGCCGAGCTGCGGGCCCACCTGACCGAGCCTCTTCCCGATGTGGTCGCAGTAGATGAGGCACAGTTTTTTGATGCGGGTTTGATACCGCTAGTGCTGGAGCTTGCCGACAAGGGCGTGCGGGTGATTTGCGCTGGTCTGGACATGGACTTTCGTGGAGAGCCCTTTGGCATTATGCCCGACCTTTTGACCCGCGCCGAGTACGTGGAAAAACTTTATGCCGTGTGTCCGGTTTGTGGAGCTCCTGCGACCCGCACCCAGCGCTTTGTGAACGGCAAACCAGCCCGCTACGACGATCCCGTGATCCTGGTGGGGGCCAGCGAGGCCTACGAGCCGCGCTGCCGCAAGTGTCATATGGTGGTGGCCCCGGAGGTGCAGGAGATCCTTTGAATCGCCACTATTCCCTTGGGCCTATCTGGACTGGCTCCAGGATAAAAACCTTCGTGGCTGGCTTATTTTTTGCTTTTGCGCGAGGTTTTACGGGCTTTTTGCACCACCAGCTCGAGCACCCCACCCTTGAGAGAAGCCTGGGCGCTATTGGGGAGGATGGCCTCAGGCAGGGTCAGGGTGCGTCGAAAGGTGCCGGTAGAACGCTCCTGGCGCGCGTAGCTGCCCACCCTGGGATGCCGCACACCGGCCAGGGTGATGGTCTGACCTTCCTCAAGCAACTCCAGGTCTTCGTTTTTTACGCCGGGTACATCCACCAGAATGCGGTACTGGGTGCCTTCGTCGAGTATATCTACCGCCGGCACCCACTCGCCGAGGGCTTCCTGGGAGGCAAACCGCCTCGAGAGCTCGTCGAGTTGTTGGCGGATGGTTTGTAAACGCTCAATAGCATCAAAGCGCTCAATGGTCATGGCCTCGAGGATATCATGATTAAAGCCCTGGGCTATGAGCTATGCGTGATGCGAAACAGCGACCCCATCCGGCCATTCCAGTGTTGACCGGGCCCACCGCCACCGGCAAGACCGAGCTGGCTCTCTGCCTGGGAGAGAGGTACCCGCTGGCGGTGGTTTCTGCCGATGCCAGCATGGTGTACCGGGGGATGGACATCGGAACGGCCAAGCCCAGCCAAGCCGAGCAGCAACGGGTCAGGCACTACCTGATCGATGTGCTGTGGCCCAACCAGCCCTTTAGTGTCTCTGACTATGTGCGCCGCGCCGAAGAGGCGATCGAAGAGATTCTGGAGCAGAATCGAATTCCCCTGGTGGCGGGAGGCACCGGCTATTACATTCGAGCGCTATCGGAAGGATTACACGAACTACCAAAGCCCGATGCCGCGCTTCAGGCCGAGCTGTGGAAGGTGGTTGAAACCTGGGGGATTGGGCCTTTGCTGGCCGAACTCGAGGCCGCCAGCCCCGAAGATGCCCTGCGGGTGCAGCGCAACCCCCGCCGCATCGTGCGGGCGGTGGAGATACTGCGCCGTACCGGCATGCCACCGGCCAGGATTCCCAGACGTGCGCCACGGTTCAGGTACCTAAAACTGATTTTGTGGCCCCCCTGGGAGTGGCTAAAGCCGCGTCTCGAGGCCCGGGTCGAGCGAATGTTTGCACAAGGCCTGGTTCAGGAGGTCGAGCGCTTGCTGAACCAGTACCCGCACATGCCCACCGCCTTGCAGAGCATCGGCTACAAGGAAGTAGCGGGCTATTTGCGAGGTGAGTACACGCTTCAGGAGGCCCAGCAAGCTGTGGTGAGCGCAACACGGGCCTATGCTAAACGCCAGTACACCTGGTTCCGCAAGGAGCCCGGCCCGGTCACCTTTTTGCCCTTTGGCGGAGGGGCCGCCTGGCCTGATGTGCAAAGCTGGTTTGAATGCGGTATTCAGGGCTGGTTGTGATTGGAGGTATTGGGCATAGCCCAGGCCCGTTATCCTGATACTTGTTCCAGAACTTGTTCCAGAACTTGTTCCAGAACACCAGGACAAAATTTCGGCAAGCCCTACGCCCCGAAAAGGCGGCCTTTGACCTGAGACTTGCGACCCGTAAACAGCATCCTTAAAATCAGGCACCAAAGCCATATTTGCTACCTTCGGCCCCATCGGCCTTATCATGGGGCGGTATGTTGGCGTTGGAAATTGTGCAAAGCGTTCAATCGGGCCAGAGGTCACCTCGGGAAGTTGTGGAGAGCTACATGCAGCGCATCGAGCAGCTCGAGCCCCACATCCATGCCTTTATCCGCCTGAACCCCCAGGCACTAGAAGAAGCCCATGTTGTTGAACATCGGCTTGCCAGAGGCGAAAACCTGCCCCTGGCGGGCGTTCCGCTTGCCGTCAAGGACAATATCTGCACCCAGGGCCTCGAGACCACCTGTGGCTCTAAGATGCTGGCCGCCTTTGTGCCCCCATACAGCGCAACGGTAGTCGAAAGGCTCCGGCAGGCAGGGGCTATTGTGATGGCCAAGGCCAACATGGACGAGTTCGCCATGGGTTCTTCCACCGAATATTCGGCTTTTGGCCCTACCCGCAACCCCTGGGATCTGGAACGGGTGCCGGGGGGCACCTCAGGAGGCTCAGCGGCGGCCGTCGCAGCCGATATGGTGCCGGTTGCGCTCGGCACCGATACCGGTGGCAGTGTGCGCCAGCCGGCTGCGCTGTGCGGGGTCTATGGCTTCAAACCTACCTACGGTCGTATCTCGCGCTATGGGGTGGTGGCCACGGCCAGCAGTCTGGATCAGGTGGGTACGCTGGCCCGCTCGGTAAAGGATCTGGCCCTGCTGAGCGATGTGATCAGTGGCTATGACCCTAAAGACAGCACCAGCCTGGAGGCCGTGCCGCAGTTCGGGAAGGCTTTAGAGGCCCCAGTGCAGGGCATGACCATTGGCATCGTTAAAGAAGCCCTGGCGGTGGGCAACTCGCCGGGCGTGCTGGAGGCCCTCGAGCGCTTTCGCACAGTAATGGAGGAGCAGGGGGTGCGTTTTGTGGAGGTCAGCATCCCCACCCTGGAATATGCCCTGGCGGCTTACTACATCGTCAACACCGCCGAGATCAGCTCCAACCTGGCCCGCTACGATGGCACGCTTTATGGCCTGCGGGTGCCCGGTCTGGATAGTGCCGATACCATGATGCAAAGCCGTGAACATGGTTTTGGCCCCGAGGTGCAGCGGCGGGTTTTGATGGGAACTTTTGTGCTTTCCTCGGGCTACTACGATGCCTACTACGGCAAAGCCCTGCGGGCGAGGGCCAAACTAAAAGCCGACCTGGACGATGCTTTTACCCAAGCCAACCTGTTACTCACCCCCACCAGCCCCTTCCCGGCCTTCCGCTTTGGCGAGAAAACCAGCGACCCCCTCTCGATGTACCTGGCCGACATAGATACCGTAGCCGTCAACCTGGCCGGTGCGCCCGCCATGAGCATCCCCGCCGGGCTCGAGGGTAACTTGCCGGTGGGCGTACAGCTTATCGGCAAACCTTTGTGCGACGAGCAAATCTTTACCGTAGCCCATGCCTTCGAGCAAGCCACCGGGCTGGCTTTTGCTCGAGCGGCCATTTTGAACCCCTAATACCAGATTCGGTTAGTTCGGCGCCGGATGGCGGCGAACTAACAGGGCCGAAGTTATCCGCGTAGCGGAGGGCGATACCGCCCCTTGGAAGTTATCCGCGTAGCGGAGGGCGTAAGCCCCTTGGAAGTTATCCGCGTAGCGGAGGGCGTAAGCCCCTTGGAAGGCAGACGCTTTCTTCGCCGACCGACAGGGAGGGGTGTGCTCTAGGATTCAAAAAGTTAGCCTCTGGGGGATCTTTGGTTTGGATGATTATCTTTTTGAATCCGGTATTACCAGCGCACCTCATAGAACCCCCGGCTAATCAAGCTGTTGCCCTCCACCACGGCATACGAAAGCCCCGAACCGAAGCGCTTGGCCAGTCGCTCTGTAAAGTTGGTCAAGGCTTTGGCCAGCTCGCGGGAGGTTTGCTGATCCAGCTCGCTGCCAATGGTTTGCGGGAGGGTGGTACCCAGCTGTCCCAACTGCTGCTGTAAGCTCGAGCCCTGGTTAGCAAAGCTGTAGCCGATGGCATTGGCCGGAATGCGGGCGCGGAAGCGTCGGAAGTTGGGATCCTGGCTCCAGGGGGGGTTGTTCACCGCTTGTAGGGCGCTTTTGCTGGTTGCAATCACCAGGCGGGTGGGCTCGAGCTTGTAGTAGAGGGTTCCGCCCAGACCCACCTCCACCGCCTTAAAGTCGCCTTCGTTGCCCAACACCTTGAAGCCGCCCTGCCCATCGGGTGTAGAAAAGGCGGCCAGGCTCTGCAAGAGCGCCAGCAGGTTGGCCTCGGCAGTAGCGGGGTCGCGTACCTCCCAGTAGATCAGGCTGTGACCCAGAATGGCCTCGCTGCGACCATCGGGGGCGGGGGGTGGCCCTTGCACCGTTACGGTAGCATAGCGGGCCCCAAAAGCCCGTAAATCGAGATTGAGCCGTACATCAAAATCGCGTAAAAGGCCAGACAGATAGGGGCCTGCCCGGCTCAGATCCAGCACACCTGTAGAAACCGAGTAGCCCTGGGGAAGGTCGGCAGCGTTGTAGGGGCGCTCTTTGGGCAGCAGCAGGCTGGCCAGGGCGGGGTCGGGGGCAGGGTTCACGTCCAGGCGAGTCTCTTCGGTGTAGCCGCCGGCAGTGAGTTGGATGGCGTAGCTGAAGCGACGGAAGGTGCGGGCTGCCCCATTGGCCCTGGGGGGCAGGTTCAGGCTTTGCAACAGGTCTTGCGGCGGTGAACCCCACAGCACGATGTCGCCCCGCACCGGGGCTTGCAGGCCCCGGCGGTTTTGCAAAAACAAACGGGCATACCTGGGCGAGGCGATAAACACCAGCTCGCGGCTGAAGCCCGTCTGGACATCCTGGTCACCCCCCACCAGCCAGCCGCCTTGGGGGCGCAGTCCCCTGGTATCCTTGCGCAGGGCCCGCATGGCTGCCTGGGTGGGTCGGGTAATCACAAAAAATCCATCGCTATACAGGGCTATGGCCACCCCGCCCGCTGCAATACCCAATAAGTCGGCATCGTTGCCGGCCTGTTTGCCCAGTTCGCGGCCCAGCAGAGCCTCCATACCGCTCTGTTTCCAGTCGGCAGCCAGACCGCTCAGGTAGCGGCTACCGCGCAGGTCGTTCATGTAAAAGCCTGCTACGGCCCCCTGCGGGGCCAGTGCGAGCAGGTTCTGGGCCAGGGCCGGGCCAAGCAACAGCAACACAAAAATTAAAAGGCGAGCCATACGTGTATGGTACTCGCCTGGGCCAGAAGATGTGCGAATTTTGGCCTTGACAACCGAGCCAAGGGCTATAAAGCCTCGCCGTTGTAGGTCACGGTCACGTTGTTGCAGGCGTTGTAGACCACAAATAGCTTGTTGCCGTGGGTGTCTTCCAGGTTCCAGCTTCCGCCGACGAAGGTTTCCTTGCAGGCGTTGCTGAACTTGAGGTCGGTGGTTTTGCCGGTGAGCCGATACAGCTTGGTGGGGGTACGGAAGTCCAGCGAACCTTCATAGTTAAAGGTGCCTGCCGCAAAGGGCGTTTGGGCATTATCAGGAACATAGGTGGCGGTATAGGTGTAGGTGGTGCCGTAAAGCCCATCGCTGCCGTAGATTTCAAAGTTGAAGTTGTAGCGAACAGCATAGTTGGGGTTGTTCCAGGTGACGTCCAGATCCAGATCGAGCTTGACCCCCGACTCGTTGGACTTGCCGGTGTTGAAGGTGAGCTGGTACTGGTCGGTGTCCACGGTATAGCCGCTGGTGGGGTTGTTGTCGTCTTTGTCCCTCAGCACGATGCCCCCCCTGAGCCGAGTGTCGCCGACCGTGCAGTCTACCCTGTAGGTAGCCTGTAGCGGAATCTTGTCGTTGTCCAGGTCTTGTTGCTGTGCCTTGGGGGGGGTTTCGCTGGCCGTACAGTTGATGGATTGGGGTTGCAGCCCAGAGGCCAGAATCAGGTTGGCTACCGGAGAAGGCAGGCTCAGCCCGCCTGCGGTATTGGTGGTGACGACCCCCGATGGGCTGGCGATGGCTGCAACGAGGTATTTATTGCTCTGTGTTAGCGAGTCCTTGAGCTTCTGGGCATCGGCTTTAGAAATTGGGTCGGTGGTGGGTTGTTGACCACAAGCTGCCAATAGACCTACCATCCCTGAGGCAAGGATTTTCAAAAGAGGTTTGAGCTGCCGCATGTTTCCTCCTTGGGTCACTGCCCATAAGAATGATAGTTCAATCATTTTACTTGCACAACTTACAGACATGGAAACTAAATGGTGTGTTAATGTTCGGTCAGGAAACCATGAGCTCCAACGCCAAGCCCCTACGAAAGCGCCGAGACGGCCAGGCCACCCGCGAGCGGCTTATCCAGGCCACGGTCGAGATCCTGAGCCGTGAAGGTCTGGAGGCTATTTCCACGGCTCGAGTCGCCCACGATGCGGGCATCGTGCAGTCGGGCTTCTATGCGCACTTTGCCAGCCTCGAGGACTGCGTCGTTGCAGCCGCCGAACACATCGGGCGGCGCATCCAGGACTCCATTCGTGAGGGGCTTTCCCTATTGCGCGAAGAAGGGGTGAACGACTTCAATCTGGTGCTGGCCCAGTACCACAGGATTTTAGATCAGCTCGAGGCCCAGTGGCAGTTTGTGGAGCTTTTGTTGCGCTACTTTCGAGAGCCCACGCCGCTGGGGCGCACCCTGGCTGCCATACAGCAAAGTATCCGCGACGAACTCACCCAGCACCTCATGACCTTGTTGAAGCCGCTGGCTATCCCCGATGGAGGCCGCCCCGAGGCTGCTTTTTTGGCCGACCTGATGGTTAACATGCTGCTCAGCGCAGTGCAAAGCCTGCGCTGGGAGCCTTCTTTGAACAAGGAACTGGTGGCCTACCTGCTCGCCGCCGAGACCATTAGCATGGCCGCCCGAACCTACGACTGGATGAGCGAAAAGGGGTACTGGCCCACGCCTGCGCCAGACCAGGGGTAGCCAGAACCGGAGGCCCAGGGGCTTTGGGCAGGAATAGGGCCGATGGCGGGCAAGTCTAGGCTTCGGCCTTCTGCCGTTCGGCAATAATTTTCTGGGCCAGGTTGGGCGGCACCTCGGCGTAATGGGAGAACTCGAGGCTATAGGCCCCGGTTCCCTGGGTCAGCCCGGAGAGGGTGCGGCTGTACTCGAGGATTTCGGCCAGGGGAGCCTCTGCGCTCACCACCGCCAGCGCGCCGTCCTGATCCATGCCCAGGATGCGCCCGCGCCGCGACTGCATGTCGGACAAAATATCGCCTACCCGGTCTTGCGGGACAAAAATTTTGAGGGTGTAGATGGGCTCCAGGAGGGTGGGGCTGGCCTGCGCCACCACGTTTTTGAATGCCAGTTGGGCGGCCAACTGAAAGGCCATGTCAGAGCTGTCCACATCGTGGTAGGAGCCGTGGTAAACCGCAGCCCTGAAGCCAATCACCGGGTAACCGGCCAGAGGCCCGGTTTTGGCGGCCTCCTGGATGCCCATTTCCACCGACTCCATGTACTTGGTGGGAATTACGCCGCCGGTAATTTCCCAAACAAACTCGTAGTCTTCGTGGGGTTCTAACCGCAGCCATACATCGCCGTACTGCCCGTGCCCGCCGGTCTGCTTCTTGTGCTTGCCCTGGCCTTCGGCCTTCTTGCGTATGGTTTCGCGGTAGGGGATTTTAGGGGGGCGGCTGGTGATTTTCACCCCATAGTCGGCCAGGCGTTCCCTGGCGGTTTCCAGATGCAGGTCGCCCATGCCCCACAGGATTTGCTCACCGGTCTCGGGGTTGCGTTCGAACTTCAGGCTGGGGTCTTCTTCCAGCAGCTTGCGCAGCGCGTCTCCGAGCTTGGCCTCGTCGCTACGGGTTTCGGGTGCAATGGCCAGCATTGCTACCGGGTCAGGCAGGCGTGCTGTAGGAAACTCGGGGCGTTCCCCCTGCCATAGTTCCATCCCCTTGTGCAGGTTGTCGGCCTTGGGGAGGGCCAGAATGGTACCGGCTTCGGCTTCCTCGAGCTCCACCAGATCCTTGCCTCTGGCGGTGTAAATGTGGGCCAGGCGCACCGAGCCATTGTCCGATTGCAGGGTGTCGCCGACTTTTACCTTGCCCCGGTACAACCGGGCAAAAGCCACCTGCCCCATGAAGGGGTCTACCTGTACCTTGAACACCTTGGCTGCTGGGCCGCCCTCGCCCCAGCGCTCCTCGGGGGAGGGCAGGGCCTCCAAGAACAAGTCGAGCAGCATATCGAGCCCGATCAGAGCCCCGGAGGAACCAATGGCCACCGGGAAGACCTGGCCTTTACGTACCGCTTCGTGGAAAGCCCTCGAGAGCGCCACCTCTTCTACTTCGCCGCCTTCCAGGTACTTCTCCAGCAGGCTTTCGTCGGTCTCGATGATAGCCTCGCGGGCTTCGCTACGGTACTTCTCGACATGAGCCTTCTGATCCTCGGGGATGCTCGCCACTACCGGACGACCTTTCTCGTAGCGGAAGGCCCGGTCATGCAGAACGTCAATCAGGCCGACCCACTGCCCATTTTCGTAGAGCGGCAGGTGGGCCGGGATGATGTGCCCCAATGTGGAGCGCAGATCCTCGAGCAGGGCAAAAAAATTTCCCCCTTTCTCCAGCTTGGTCACCACCACCATGCGCGGTAGTTCCAATCGCTCGGCCACCGTCCAGGCCCGCTCGGTGCCAATCTGCACGCCGGCTTCGGCAGAAACCGCAACCACCGCTGCATCAGCGGCCTCCATAGCCCCGCGAATTTCCCCGACAAAATCGGCGTAGCCCGGTGCGTCGAGCAGGTAAATCCGATGTCCCTGGTAGGTCAGCGGCAACACGGCCGTACGAACCGAGACCCGGTGGGCCTTTTCTTCCGGGGTGTAGTCTGAGGTGGTGTTGCCCTCCTCTACCTTGCCCATGCGATCCTTGCCCCCGGTGAAGTAGAGGAGTGCCTCGCCGAGGGTGGTTTTACCGCTGCCGCTGTGCCCCACGAGGGCGACAGTGCGAATCATGATTAACCTCCTTAGTGGCAACAGTATAAGGCTTTGGCGGAGACAAAAATACTTTTGCCTTGACGGATTGGGGTTAGGGCGAATAGCCAGGTTCAGGCGTCTTTAGTGGGTTCGCCAAAAGGGCCTTTCGAAGCTCGTTCGGTTTCGGATAGGCCAAGTGTCGAAGGTTGAGTTAGTTATTAATTGCGGCGTCGTGTAGGCCCCCATACACTGCCTGCCGTTCCCTAGCAGGGGAGGGCAGGGTGGGGTTGCCATGGAAGGACAAATCCCCAGGTATAGCCATCTCTACGAAGCTGTACTAATTTCAGCTTTTGGCATTAGACTTTTTGCAAAAAACTGTCGGCGGTAAGGTAAGAGGGAAAGAACGTTTACTTGGGCATTCTGTTCCCAACAAAACGGATGTGATACCCTGAGTTTTGGGTATGTTGGAACGCCTCGAGGTACAAAACTTAGCAGTGTTGGAGCGGGTGGCGCTCGAGTTTGGCCCCGGCCTGACGGTGCTTACAGGGGAAACCGGCGCGGGCAAGAGCGTTTTGGTGGATGCTTTGTCGCTGCTCCTGGGCGAAAAAGCCGAGGGCCTGATGCGCCCTGGGGCCGATACCCTCCTCGTAACGGCCTTCTTCAGTGGCAAAAGCCTTTCGCGCAAGGTTTCCCAGGGGCGCAGTACCCCGCGTATTGAGGGTGAGGTGGTGAGCCTGAAGGAACTCAGCGACGAGGCGGCCCAGCACCTGACCATCCATGCCCAGCACGCAGCCCTGGCGCTTTCTAGCCGCAAGGCTCAACGCAGGTTGCTAGATTCGCAGGTAGAGCCGGGTCTGCTGGAGCAGTACCAGCGGGCCTACGCGCATTTTCAGGCCATTCTGAGCGAGACCGAACGCCTCGAGGCGGCAGCCCGTGAGCGTGAACGCAAACTGGATATTCTGCGATTTCAAACCGGTGAAATTGACCAGGCCAAACTGGTGGTGGGGGAGGACGAGCAGCTTTTGCAGGAAGCCGAGCGCCTGCGCCACCTCGAGACCCTGCGCGAGCGGGTTTCGGCGGCCATCGCTCTGCTCAGCGGGGATGGCGACGCCCTGGGCCTGGTCACACTGGCCTCACGGGAAGTAAAGGCTGCCGGGCGCTTTGATGCGGAACTGGAGCACCTGGGTCAGGATCTCGAGAGCGCCCTGCATGGCCTGCGGGCGGTGAGCCGTGAACTCGAGGACTATCTGGAAAGCCTCGAGGTCGACCCCCAGCGCCTCGAGGAAGTGGAAGCCCGGCTGGCCCTCATCGAGAAGTTGGGGCGCAAGTACGGCGAGGGCATTCCGGCCATCCTGGCCTTTGCCGAGGCCGCGCGGCGCGAGCTGGCCGAACTCGAGGGCGCCGAGGATCGCCTGGCCGAACTCCACGCCCAAAAAGAAAGCGCCTGGAACGCGCTGATAGCGGCAGGTGAGCAGCTTTCCAGGGCTCGTGCCCAGGCTGCCGACTGGCTTTCCAGAAAAGCGAGTGAGGAGATTCGTGCCCTGGGGATGCCGGCGGCGCGTTTTCGGGTGGGGCTCTCGCCCCTGGAAAAACCCGGCCCCGATGGACTGGAAGAGGTGCAGCTGCTGTTTTCGGCCAACCCAGGTCTGGGCGAGGCCCCCCTGGAGAAAGCTGCTTCGGGCGGGGAGCTTTCACGGGTGATGCTGGCGCTGGCCCTCCTGACCGGCTCAGAAGCCGATACCGTGGTTTTTGACGAGGTGGACACCGGGGTAGGCGGTGAAGCGGCCTGGCAGGTGGCCGACCGTTTGGCACGCCTGTCCCAGCAGCGCCAGGTGCTGGTGGTGACCCACCTTCCACAAATCGCCGCCAGGGCCCATACCCACTACCGGGTGGTCAAGAATAGCCAGTCGGTGCAGGTGCAGCGGGTGCAGGACGAAGAGCGGGTGCGGGAGCTGGCCCGTATGCTCTCGGGCAGCTATTCCGAAGCGGCCCTCGAGCATGCCCGTGAACTACTGATGGGCTCGGTCACGTAACCCGTTAATCATGGTTGCGCTAAATGAGGGGTAAGCATACACTTGATTGAATATTTCCTGCCCGCCACATATGAACACCTCGGCCCCTGTCCTCGAGCCAGAAACCTTGAACTGGCTAAACCAACTTCCAGAGGCCGTGGTGTGGTTGGACAAAGAAGGGCAGATTGGCTGGTGCAACCCCGTAGCTGCGGCCCTCATCCCCGACCCCAATCCGCAGGGCAAGCGGCTGGAAAACTGGTTTCAACCCATGGTACGTGAGTCGCGCATGCACGAGCCTATGAATGCGGGTTGGTGGCAGGGCAGCCCCCAGAAGGGTTTGTTGGGAATAGCGGTCAAGCGGTGGCGTTGGTTCCAGGTCAGCCTGGCCCCTTTCAAAAATGGTCAACTGTGCATCCTGAGCGAGGTGACCCGTGAGTACAACCAGGCCCTGGCCTACCACTCTTCCCTCGAGGTGCTTTCCAGCCTGCTTACCCAGGAAGAAAAACTCGAGGAACTCCTCATGCGGGTACTGCAAACAGCCGTCGAAGTGGTTCCTGGGGCCGAGGCCGGAAGCCTGACCCTGCTGGAAAACGGAGAGTTTAGATTTGTGGCGCAGATTGGCTTTGAGGATAGCCTAATCGAACATTCTTTAGGTTACGATCACGAACTGGCCTGGTATGGGCTGGGTGAGCAAGAATGGTTGCTGGGCAAGCCCCGCTTGTTGGTGTCTCCGCATATCCAGGAGCGAACCCGAAAGCATATCTCCCACGAGCTGGATATGTTCAACCAGGTGGGCAAGCTGGAGGAGCTAAAAGCCACCGTGACCGTACCCATTGTGCTTCAGGGCCAGGTAATGGGTACCCTCAACCTCGATTCACTCACCTCTACCGAGGCCTTTCCCCCCGAAAGCCTAGCCATCGCTCAGACCTTTGCCTTACAGGCCGCCACGGTGATTTATGGCCTGCTCACGCGCCGCAATCTATCCGAGCTGGCCTTGAGCGATGCCCTTACGGGGTTGGGCAACCGACACGCCCTGAAAGAGAGTTTTCCCAAAATGAAGGCCCAGGCCGAACGCCTGGACTTACCTCTGACCCTCATTTACTGGGACATGGATGGACTCAAGCGGCTCAACGACCATTACGGTCATGCTGCTGGCGATCAAGCCCTCAAAATTTTGGCCAACACGCTTCGCAGTGTCTTCCGTCAAGAAGACCAGACTTTTCGCATTGGGGGCGACGAGTTTGTGAGCCTGCACCTGGCGCTGCCGCTTTCCGAAGTGCCCGAGATGGTTCGGCGGGTGCGCTCAGCCATCCACTTCGAGGTGAGCGCAGGAGCAGTGGCCATCACTCCCCTCCAGGATTTGCAGGCCGCCCTGGGGCAGGCCGATCAGGCCATGTACAAAGACAAGCGCCGGGTTCGCAACTCACTCGAGCTTTAGCAAGACCCGTACCCCATCGGCCACATACTGTACCGCCAGAGCGGCCAGCAAAATGCCCAGCACCCGGGTAATCACATTGATGCCGGTGCGACCCAGCGAACTCGAGAACTTCAGGGCCGCGCGAAGCGACCAGTAAGTGAGGAATAAAACCAGGGCGGCCATGGCCAGTACCAGTACGAACCCCCCAATTCCTGGGGGCGCCGACCCAGCCAGAATCAGCACGTTGGCCAGGGTGCCCGGCCCGGCAATGAGCGGGATAGCCAGTGGAAAAACAGAGACATCGGCCCGGACTTGCGACTCGGCGTGCTCTTCGTCGGTTTCGCGCTCGAGCTGGGCATTGATCATGTCCAGCGCAATCTTGAACAAAAGCAAACCCCCCGCCACCTTTAGCGCCTCGAGGCTGATGCCCAGGTAGCGCAAAATCACCCCCCCCAGCAAGGCAAAGGCCAGGATCAGGAGGCCCGCCACCAGGGTTGACCTGAGCGCGATGCGCTTTTGCTCCTGGTAGCTGCGGGTACCCACCAGGGCCAGGAATAGCGGAATCAGGCCGATGGGATCAACCAGTACGAACAAGGTCAGGAAGGCCTGGAGGGCGAATTCAACCATTGGGATTCAGTCCTCACTGATAGCGGGAAGAACAGCAGGGGAGAGGGAAAAAGGCCCTTCGCGGGTGCTTTGTGGCTGCTCGACTACTTCCTGCTGCCCTGGCGCTCAGGTTAGCAACCGGTCAAATTCCTCCTGCAAGGCCTCTGCATCTTGAACCGTGCGACCCACCACCAGAATCGAATCCTCCCCAGCTATCGTGCCTACAATATCATCCCGGCGCAGTCGGTCAATCAACAAGGCGATGCCAGAGGCATGCCCTTCGGACACTTTGAGCATCAGAATGTTCTCGCCCCGGTCTACATCCCGCACAAAGGTACGAAAAATGCGCCGGAGTTCTTCCATCACATCTTCGGCCAGGTCGAGATGGGCCAGGGCATATTTGTGCTTTCCCCGCCCCAGCGGAACCCGTACCAGGCGCATTTCGTTGATGTCGCGGCTCACCGTGGCCTGGGTTACGTCATAGTTCAGTCTTACGCAGCCGATCCACCAACTCGGCTTGGGTAGATATGCTTTCCCGGCTAATGATTTCCTGGATAGCCCGATGCCGCTGTTCTTTGCTGGCCATAGCGATTTCACCTCGAGTCCCGATTTGTGATTATACAGGGCGTATATAGTTTGGGTTTATGCAGAGCGCATACTGCAACATCACGGGCTAGATGTGCGATGCGAAGTTGCGAATTCGCACGCCCGGCCGCACCTGGCCCATGCATGAAGATGCGGGCCGACCCTGGTCGGCCCGCCTGCTGCCCGCTTCCCAGCACCGATCAATCAGAAGTTTCGATCACTTCGCGGGGGTACATCTGATCGAGGTACTTGGTCAGACGATCCTCGGCAATCAGGTTTTCACCGATTTGCAGGCGGCCGGTCTTGAGCTCTTGCATTGCCCAGGTAACTGCGTTGGGGTCAGGCTTCTCACCTTCCAAAGTGCGCATGCGGGGCAGTTCGTCGCTGCTCAGCACCGTATTCTTGAAGCCGTAGCGCAGTAGCTGTTGGGCGCGCTTTGCCGTCACTACGGTCAGGCGGTACTTGGAGTCGGTCAGGGCCAGAAGGGTATCGATGCCGGGTTCTGCCATAGGTCTACCTCCGCAACTAAGCTCCGATTGTACATCAGAAAGTGAGAAAATGTTTACTGGCCCCCCTGCTCGCCCGCCTCGAGCCGTTTGCGCTCGAGTTCATCGAGTTCACGTTCCAGAACCGGGTCTATCGAGAGGGCGCGGGCCAGGGCTTCGCTCATGCGCGGTTGAAGCAGCCGCTCGGCCTGAATAATGGCGGCAAAGTCGGAGACGGCTTTGTCGAGCTGGTCGTTGACCAGCACATACTTGAACTGGTCGGCCATGCGAATCTCTTCCTCGGCCCGCTTGAGCCGCTTGTGAATCTTGGCCAGGCTGTCGGTTCCACGCACCAGGAGCCTCCGGCGCAACTCCGACAGCGAGGGGGGAATGATGAAGACCAGAATCGCTTCCGGCATGGCCTGCTTGACCTGCAAAGCGCCCTGTACCTCAATCTCGAGGATGACGTCCTGGCCTTTGCTCAGGGCTTCCTCCACCGGCTCCCTGGGCGTGCCGTAGTAGTCTTCCACGTACTGGGCCCACTCCAGGAAACCGTTTTGCGCAATCTTGCTTTCAAACTCGGCTTTGCTGACAAAGTAGTAGTCCACCCCATTGCGCTCCCCCACCCTGGGGGGCCGGGTGGTCATCGAGATCGAGTAGTACATGCGGTGATACTCCAGGAGCCTGCCCCGGATGGTGCCTTTGCCCACCCCCGAAGCCCCGGTCATGACAAACAGATTCCCACGCGGCATAACTGGGGCATGGTATCAGAACCGATGACCCAGCGCCACCCGCCCTTCACGTAACGAAATGCTGTTCGCTTACACTTGAGATTTTGCTTGCAAGGTTTAGACTAACCGCTGGCAACGAGCAGGCGTTTTCGCGTGGGAGTTTGAATGACACCAGAATGGGTCAAGGATGCGGTTTTTTATCAGATATTTCCAGATCGTTTTCGCATGGGGGCCGGGCCTCCAGCCAGCCCTGCGCCGGTACACAGTGGCTTTGAAGCCTGGGATGCTCCCCCCACCTTGCGCGGCTTTAAAGGGGGCAACCTTTGGGGCGTGATCGAGAAGCTGGACTATATCAAGGAGCAAGGCTTCAACGCGCTCTATTTCTGCCCCATCTTCAGCTCGACCGCCAACCACCGCTACCACACCAGCGACTACTTTCAGGTAGACCCCATGCTGGGCGGTAACGCTGCCCTGCAGCAAGCTGGTCGAGGAGGCCCACCAGCGCGACATGCGGGTGATACTGGATGGGGTCTTCAACCACTGCGGGCGGGCCCATTTTGCCTTTCAGCACGTTATGGAAAACGAGGCCGCCTCGCCCTACCGCGACTGGTTCCATATCTACAAATTTCCCCTTAATGCCTACGCCAAACACGCCAACTACGCGGCCTGGTGGAACAACCCCGAGCTGCCCAAATTCAACACTGCCAACCCCGAGTGCCGCGCGTATCTGCTCTCGGTGGCGGAATACTGGTTTCAGTACGGTATAGACGGCTGGCGCTTGGACGTACCCAACGAGATCGACGACGACGAGTTCTGGCGCGAGTTCCGCCGCCGGGTCAAGGCGCATAACCCCGAGGCCTACATCGTGGGCGAAATCTGGGACGACGCCACACGGTGGCTAAAGGGCGACCAGTTTGATGCGGTGATGAACTACCCGCTGGGACGGGCCATTCTGGGCTTTGTGGGGGCCGAGGTGCTGGACAAAGACCTGGCGGCCAAGAGTGGTCTGGGACGGCTGGAAAGCCTGGGGGCCATGGCCTGCCACAACCGCCTCGAGGAGCTCTTCCGCCGCTACGACTGGGACATCGTGAGCGCCCAGATGAACATCATGACCTCGCACGATACCCCGCGTATCTATAGCCTCCTGCGGGGGCAGCTCGAGCGGGTACAACTGGCCTTCGCCATGCTTTTTACCCTGCCAGGAGCGCCAACGGTCTACTATGGCGACGAGATCGGTATGGCCGGGGGCCACGACCCCGACAACCGTCGGGGCATGATCTGGGATGAGGCCCGCTGGCACAGGCCCCTGATGCAGACTATTCAGCAGATGGCGGCCCTGCGGCAGTCGCTGCCGGTGTTGCGCCGGGGCCGATACCAGTATCTCTATGCCCAGGATTCGCACCTGGCCTTTGCCCGTACCCATGGACAAAGCAGCGTGGTGGTGACCATCAACGCCTCGCCCGAGCCCTGGCGGATCAGCGTACCGCTGCACGGCCTCTGGCCCAGGGGGGAGCAGGCCATAGACCTGCTGTCGGGCAAGGCAGGCCGGTGTGCAGGAGGTTATCTCGAGGACGGCATTCTGGAGCCGTTTACGCTGGCCGTTTGGCAGGCGCTCGAGCAGGCTTAAAACCCACAGGGCAGAGGGCAAAGCGTGGGGAGAGATCAGGGCCCTTAATATTTCCGAGGCTGGCCTTGATGTTGAGCCACCAACCCCCTATTTAGATAAAGGTCATCTCGCCCTCCATTACAACGTTCCAAATACCGGAGCTGTTTCTGTTTAAGGCAGAACCAGCCCTTACCTATCTACTACTTATAGTGGTCATTTGCAAGTTTTGCCCCTATATGTTTGAACTCGAGGGCTTGATTTTCTCATAACACCTACAGTATTCTGTTTGTATCCAAATTCCAGGCTTTTCCAAAACCACTTGTCAAAAATATACAACAAGTAGTAGTATCTAGCGCGAAACCCCCCATATCTTGTGCCACTCGGGTGGCCGGGGATATCTCGCTCAAATTGGAGGACACCATGAATAGCTTCACGCCCGCACTTTTTGACGATCACGCCCAAGCCATAGCCAAGCGCCAGTACATGCAACCTGGCGATGGAGACGTATTTGGAATGTTTCGCCGGGTGGCTACCTGGGTGGCCTCGCCCGAAAAGTCCGATCAGGACAAAGCGTACTGGGGCGAACAGTTCTATCAGCTGATGGCCTCCAAACGCTTCTGCCCGGGCGGGCGGGTGCTGGCCGGAGCGGGTACCCAGCACGGCAACGTACTCAACTGCTTTGTGCAGGGCGCTACCGATCACGACCCCAGCAGCTTTGATGGGGTGCTGGAAGTAGCGACCAAGCTGGCATTGGTGACCAAGGTGGGTGGGGGTAACGGGGTCAACCTCGATCCCTATGTCTCGCGCAAGAATGCTGGCCCACGCGGAACGGTGCGCGGTTTTGCCTATATTTCTGCAGAGCATGCCGATGTCGAAGACTTCATCAAGGGCATGATGCGCCCCCCCATCAACCCCGATGGCGATAAAGAAAACATCACCGTGCGTAACTGGACGCGAGTGGTCTACGGCCTCCTGAAGCCCGAATTGGCCGCGCTGGCCCGCCGCAACGGAGTCATGACCGTGCGGGAGAAGCCCGGCGACGCACTGATGGTGCCCGACGATATGCGAGGCATCATCGAGGCTGCCAAGGCCGCCCTGAGCCTGGCTGTGAAAGGTCAGGAACCCCATGTAGACTTCAGCAGTCTGCGCCCCGAAGGTGCGCCCATCAAAGGAAGCGGGGGTACCAGCAGCGGGCCGGTGAGCTTTTTGGTGGAAATTTTCGATAACTTTCTAGAATGGGCCAACCTGGGGGCCGAGAAAGCGGGCCCGGTCACCACCTTGCGCTACGTGTACGCGCCGGTGCTGCGGGTAGTACGCCAGGGCGGCACCCGCCGGGGCGCCGGCATGGCCACCATCGCCATTGACCACCCCGACCTGCTGGACTTCCTGACCGCCAAAGACCTCGACCGCGAGGCCAGTGAAGGCGATATCTCCACCTTCAATATCTCGATCCTGGTCACCGAAGCCTTCTGGCAGGCATTGCAGGCCGATGGCCTGTGGGCGGTTGAACCCTCCGAGGTGCCGGGCAAATACTATCCACACCCGGTGCAAGGCTCCTATAACGGGGTGTGGCCCGATCTGCCCGAACGCGCCCAGGACGGCGCCCGCCCCATTCCGGTCTACGACGGCAAAGTGCCGGCCAAGTGGCTCTGGCACGAAATTGCCTGGCACGCCTGGGCTACCGGCGAACCCGGCCTGATCTTCGTGGATCGCATCAACGAGCTTTCGGCCCTCAAGAATCTGGGGCCCCGCTATCAGATTCGCTCCACCAATCCATGTGGGGAAATCCCCCTCACGGTGGGCGAGCCCTGTGACCTGGGTGCCATTAACCTTGCGGCTTATGTGGAGAACGGCGAATTCAATTTCGCTGAGTTCCGTAAAGACGTTCACACCGCCATCCGCTTCCTGGACAACGTGCTGGACGTAAACGTGTTTGCCCTGGAGGACAACCGTATCGCCAGCCAGACCTTGCGCCGGCTGGG
The DNA here is from genome assembly GCF_026004115.1 of Meiothermus sp. NCBI lineage: Bacteria > Thermotogati > Deinococcota > Deinococci > Thermales > Thermaceae > Meiothermus > Meiothermus sp. The sequence continues at coordinate 3,185,387 of NZ_BPIM01000001.1, read as the reverse complement.
CCTGGGGGTAATGGGCCTGGCCGACATGCTCATCAAGATGGGGCTGCCCTACTCCTCAGAAGCGGGCCGCCGGGTGGTAGCTCAAGTGATGAACGTTATGCGCGAGGAAGCCATTGCCGAGTCGGAGCAACTGGGGCGGGAGCGGGGCGTGTTTCCGGCTTATGAGCAACACCGCGCGGCCTTCGAGGCGCTGGGCATCCGCCCCCGCCGCAACGTGGCGGTGCTGACGGTGGCCCCTACCGGTACCACCAGCATGTTGATGGGGGTTTCCAGCGGCATAGAGCCGATGTTCTCGCCCTTCATGTGGCGGCGCATCGGCGGGGAGTACAAGGCTTTGTTGCACCCCTTGTTTGTGGAGATGATGGAGCAGTTCCCCGCTGAGGGGCGCTTCGAGAAGAACGGTGCCTGGGATTGGGATGCCATCATCGAGGCCATTCAGGCCCACCACGGCAGCGTGAAGGGCCTGGAAGGTATCCCCAGCGCTATTGGTAATGTGTTTGAAGGGGCCCACGACGTGCCGCCGCTGGATCATGTGCGAATGCAAGGGGTAGTACAGACCGCCTTCGACGCTGAGGGCTACGCGGCCAACTCGCTCTCCAAGACCATCAACCTGCCCAATCAGGCCACCGTGGAGGATGTGGAGGCAGCCTACACCGAGGCGTACATGACCGGTTGCAAGGGCATCACGGTTTACCGCGATGGCAGCCGCGAATACCAGGTGCTCTCGGTGAGCAAGGAAGATAAGAAAGCAGAGCAGGACAAGGAGACGGTAGCGGTGCAGCCTGCGTTGCTGGAGGTGCCGGCTAGCAGCGACTTGGGCCGCCACGAAGCAGAGCGGACAACCCGCCCCATCTTCGAGCGTACCGGTCGCTTGGTGGGCTACACCGACATGGTCAAACTCACTGCCGCCGACGGCACCCGGCGGGGTTTTCTGGTGACCGTCAATATGCAAGGGGAGCACCCGGTGGAGGTTATTCTGACTTCGGGTAAGGCGGGCGACGAGGCCAACGCCGACAGCGAAGCCCTGGGGCGTATTATCTCCAAGGCCCTGCAATACGGGGTACCGGTGGCCGAGCTGGTCAAGACCCTGCGCGGCATTAATGGCGGCCTGTACGGCAGCTACCAGGGCCGCTTTGTGACCAGCAAGGCCGACCTGATAGCCGTAGCACTAGAAACCACCAGCAAAATCCAGATTGCCGAAGGCGAGCGCAAAGCCGCCCAGATGCCCCTGGATGACAATATGGTGCCCCAGGCCATGCAGCGGGCCATGACCGCACCCATCCAGAATACACAGCCCCTCCAGGGCAAGACCGGCTTGGGCAAATGTCCCGAGTGTGGCGACGAGAACCTGGTACGCGAGGAAGGGTGTGTCAAGTGCTATAGCTGTGGTTATAGCAAGTGTGGATAGAGTTATTCCTGGACGAATGTAAACAGGGCAGCAGTTTTATAAGGGTCAAGCTGTGCCAGTATTTTGAACTGTGCAACCCAGACTGGATCAAGTTTTGGTGTGGCTCGAGCAAGGCCGAGCGGTAGTGCAGGTGGAGCATTTTGACGCGTTGGGAAAGTTGCGGCGCGAGGTTTTTCACCGGCCCACACGCGACTTGGGAAAGGCCTTGGAAGAGGTAGCACATGCGTTGGGCGAGCGGGGCCTACAAGGGCGGCCCCGGGTGCGGCTCAAACAGGGGAATGCTTTGGCGACCGACTTAAAACTGCAAGAGCGTTTCTGGAAGGCTTTGGAGCCCTGATTGGGACTGGTAGAAATCTTTATGCCAGGTTGGGCTGATTTGTTGCCGAACGGTAGCGAATCAACCCGATCGAAGTTATCCGCATAGCGGAGGGCGATACCGCCCCTTGGAAACGGAGACGTTTTCTTCACCAACCGATAGGGAGGGGTGTGCTCCAGGATTCAAATAGACACTTTACAAAACCCAACACCCCAGAGGTTGTCTTTTTGAATCCGGTATAGAGCGCTCTTCACAAAGATCGAGCCTCCCAGGGTTAGAAGTCCTTTGTCCCAGACAGAACAGTTGCCACCCGGAAACTCGAAAACATGCTTCTGGGCGCAGACGCATTCTCGTTTTCGCGGGCGGCAACGTCTATGAAGGGTGCGATAAGCAGCTTGAATGGGAAAGCCCCCCGTAGTGGGGGCCTGGGGGTTGATTTGTTCGAGGCCGGGGGGCTACGCGCCGGCGCCGGGCTGCTGGCGGTTGTCGCTGGGTTGCACCACAGGGGGCATGGCGGGCTCGGGCAGCAGCAGATAATCCAGTACCTGACTTACGTCATCTACCAGCTTGATGTCCAGCCCTTCCAGCACTTCCTTGGGCAGATCCTCGAGCTGGGGTTCATTGTCCTTGGGTAGCACGATCTTGTGGATGCCGGCCTGGTGGGCTGCCAGCAGTTTTTCCTTCACCCCACCAATGGGCATCACCTTGCCGCGCAGGCTGACCTCGCCGGTCATGGCGATGTCCATGCGGGCCGGGCGGCGGCTGAGGGCGCTGGCGATGGCGGTGGTCATGGTGATACCCGCGCTGGGACCGTCCTTGGGGGTGGCGCCATCGGGAACGTGAACGTGCAGATCTACCTTGTTGTGAAAGTCCTCGGGCAGGCCGTAAGTCTGGGTGTGCGCCCGCAGGTAGGTGAGGGCCGCCTGGGCCGACTCTTTCATGACCTCGCCCAGTTGGCCGGTCAGCGAGAGTTTGCCGGTGCCCGGAACCGCAGCCACCTCAATGGTGAGCAGGGTGCCGCCCACCGGCGTCCAGGCTAGGCCCTGGGCGGTGCCGACCTGGGGCTCGGTCTCGGCTTTGTCGATGCGGAAACGGGGGATGCCCAGGTAAGTGGGTACGTCGGGCGCGTCCACCGTGCGCACGCCTTCCCAGCTGCCCTCGAGCCAGAACTTGGCGCCCTTGCGGGCAATCTTGCCCATCTCGCGCTCGAGGCCCCGCACCCCCGCCTCGCGGGTGTATTCGTTAATAACCCGCATGATAGCGGCATCGGTCACTTCAATCTTGCCTTCCATACCGGCTTCCTTGACCTGTTTGGGCCAGAGGTACTGGCGGGCGATGGAGGCTTTCTCGAGGTTGGTGTAGCCCGGAATCTCGATAATCTCCATCCGATCCAGTAGGGGCCGAGGGATGGTTTGTAGGGTGTTAGCGGTGGTGATAAAGAAGACCTTGGAAAGGTCGTAGGGCACGTCCAGGTAGTGGTCGGTAAAGGTGTTGTTTTGCTCGGGGTCGAGCACTTCCAGCATGGCACTGGCGGGGTCGCCGCGCCAGTCTGAGCTCATCTTGTCAATCTCGTCCAGCAGAATCACTGGGTTCACCACCCCCACCTGCTTCATGGCGTGGATAAGTTTGCCCGGCATGGCCCCAATGTAGGTGCGGCGGTGCCCCCGGATTTCGGCTTCGTCGCGCACCCCACCCAGCGAGATGCGGTGGAACTTGCGGTTCATGCTCCGGGCGATGCTGCGCCCCAGCGAGGTCTTGCCCACCCCCGGCGGCCCTACCAGTACCAGGATGGGGGCCTTGTTGCGCACGTCCAGGTGGGCCGTCATCTGCCGCACTGCCAGGTATTCCAGGATGCGCTCCTTGACATCCTTAAGGCCGAAGTGATCCTCGTCGAGAATCTGGCGGGTGTGGGCAATGTCCAGCACCTCGGGGTCGGCTTTGGTCCAGGGTACGTCGGTCAGCCAGTCCAGGTAGGTGCGGGCCACGGTGGCCTCGGGGCTACCCTGCTGCATGCGCTCCAGACGGTCAAGCTCTTTGAGGGCTTTGGTCTTGACCGCCTCGGGCATTCCCACTTCTTCAATCTTTTTACGCAGCGCGTCCAGGTCACTCAGCCCGTCTTCGCCACCACCCAGTTCTTTTTGGATGGCTTTCATCTGCTCGCGCAGGTAGTACTCGCGCTGGTTGGTGTCCATCTGCTCCTTGACCCGTTGGGCGACCTTCTTGTCCAGCTCAAAGCGCTCCAGATCCCGACTGAGGAATTCCAGCACTTTCTTGAGCCGGGCTTCTATATCGGTTAGCTCGAGAATCTCCTGCTTCTCGGCCACCGTCCAGGTCGAGTGGTAGGTGACGGTATCGGCCAGCATGGCCGGGTCGGTGGTGCCCTTCACGGCCTCGAGCTGATAGCGATCGAGCCTTAGCGACTTGTGGTTGGTCACATATTTATCGAAAGCGTCCTTGAGTTCTTCTACCAGCACACGGGTCACGGTCTCGTCGGCGGGGAAAACCTCGGAGTACACTTCGCCCCGGGCCCGCAGGAATGGCCCCGCGATGTATTCTGCGACTTTGGCTCTGGCGCGGGCCTCGACCATGACCTGCAAAGTACCATCGGGCAGGCGCATGGCTTGCTTCACCACGGCCTGCACCCCCCATTCATACAGGTCATCCGGGGTAGGATCGTCCACTTCCGGGTCACGCTGTGCGACCAGGAAGATGAGCCGGTCGGCACCCATGGCTTCTTCGACCGCACGCTTGCTTTTGGCGCGGCCCACATCCACCGGGGTGGTGGTATGCGGCAAAATCACGGTATTTCGCAGTGGAATGACCGGCAGTTCTAAGCGCATAAGGTATCTATCTCCTGAGTTCCGCCTGGGGTTCGTCGCTCTCTCGGCGGGATGGGAGCGATATATATACTTGATTTTATAGGGTGGTGGGACATGGATAGGGTCAAATCTTACACTTAGGCTACTTGAGTGTATCTTACTCAAGGTTTATTTATCTGGTTCTCGAAAGTAAACCACGCTTGACCATCCCGACAGACCGTCATGGAGCCGGGATTCGTTGCACGTTGCTCACGTTCCCCAAAATGAGTTCAATTTGTAAATACTCGCCAGCCTCAGGGGCAGGGTTCAAAAATGTATCCTGAAAACGCAACCGACGGACGGTGTCGCCCGTTTGCAACACCACATCGTAGAAAACCGCTCCATGAATGCTGGCGATTCGGGCTTGCAAAACAGAGCCTTCCAAGGTCTCATACACATCAAAATTCTACGGCATGATGAACTTTGATGCGGGGCCAAACAGTCAATCTGCCTTCGAGGCGGCATTTGCTGGCGGGCTTATACCGGATTCAAAAAGATAATCATCCAAACCAAAGACCACCAGAGGCTATCTTTTTGAATCCTAGAGCACTCCCTTCGGTCGGGTTAGTTCGGCGCCGGATGGCGCGAAATAACCGAATCTCGTATTAGATGGTGGGCACCATCAGGGCAAAAACCACCAGCAACAGGGCCGCAATTGCGCCGGTAACAATATCCATCAGCAAGTCGCTGACATCTTTTTTATTGGGCGTGGTTCGTTTCAGTGCCATGGAGTATGTATATAACATATGTATAGTTAAGTCAAGACATAATGGGGTGGGTTTGTTTAACTATTTACACTATCTGTAAACCTCGAGCAAGGCTTATTTAGAAATACATTCACGGTATTGCATTTAGCCGGGCCACCTAAGCAGGAGAAAGTGTGCTTGACAACGTTCTAACCTGGCTCGTATATTCCTGTTAGAACAAATCTGCTGGGTTAAATCGGCTCCCGTGAGGGCACGAACCGTCTTAGTGATCAATCACCGAGAGGGTTTTTGTTCTTTTGTGTGGAGAGAAGACACCAGTCCAAATAAAGGAGGAAGCGTGCAGATCATCAAGCCAGAGGAAGTGCTATCTGAATACTACCCGCCCCTGACCGACCACGAGGCGCTGGTTGAAGCCAACCGCTGCCTCTACTGCTACGACGCGCCCTGCACCCATGCCTGTCCCACCCACATTGACATTCCCAAGTTCATCAAAAAAATTGCGACCGGGAACGTGGTGGGTTCGGCCCGCACAATTCTGGAGTCCAACCTGATGGGGGCCACCTGCGCGCGGGTCTGCCCCGTGCAGGAGTTGTGTGAGGGGGCCTGTGTGCTCGGGGCCGAGCACAAACCCATCGCCATTGGGCGCTTGCAGCGCTACGCAACCGATTTCGTGTATGAGCGCGGGATTGACGTGTTCAAGCCAGGCCCCCCCACAGGCAAGAAGGTCGCGGTGATCGGGGCGGGGCCCGCGGGCCTGACCTGCGCCGGCGAGCTGGCCAAGCTGGGACACAGCGTCACGGTTTTTGAGAAGCGCGAACTTCCCAACGGGCTCTCAACCTACGGCATCATCGTACTGCGTGAGCCGGTAGAGGTGGCCCAGGCCGAGGCCGATATGGTGCGGCGGCTGGGCGTGGAGATCAAGACTCAGATGGAGCTGGGCCGAAACCTTTCCTGGGATGAGGTAAAGCGGGGCTTTGATGCGGTGTTCCTGAGCGTGGGCCTGGGGGCCGTGCCCAGGATGGGAATTCCCGGAGAGGAGTACATCCTGGACGGCCTGCAGTATATCGAGACCTCCAAGATGAATCCCGAAAGCCTCAAGGTAGGGCATCAGGTGGTGGTGATTGGGGCGGGTAATACCGCCGTGGACTGCGCCACCATTGCCAAGCGCCTGGGGGCCGAGCGGGTCACGATGGTCTACCGCCGTACCGAGCGTGAGATGACGGCCTACGACTTCGAGTACAGCTTTGTGAAAAACGAAGGGGTGGAGTTCCGCTTCCTGACCCAGCCCGTGGAGGTGCTGGTGGAAAACGGCCAGGTGGTGGGCTTGAAGTGCGTGCGGATGGCCCTGGGGGCCCCCGACGCCTCGGGCCGGCCCGCCCCCGAGCCCGTGCCTGGGTCGGAGTTCGTGTTGCCCTGCGATCAGGTGGTGAAGGCCATTGGACAGGAGAAACCAGTGGTGGCTGGGCTGCTGGGCCTCGAGACCGACAAGGGCTTCATCAAGGTCAACCAGGATTACGAGACCAGCCTGCCCGGCGTTTACGCCGGTGGCGACTGCATCCGGGCCAAGGGCTCGGCCTCTACCGTGATGGCAGTGCAGGACGGCAAACTGGCGGCGTTTGCGATTCACCGCAACCTGATGGCCGGGATGGGCGCAGCCGCCGATGATTGATTGGACAAAGAGGCCTTTTTGTAAGGTGAGTTTTCGCTTTCAACCCCAATGAAAGGAGCAGTTAATGGCCGACCTTAGCATCAACTTTGCCGGTATCAAGTCCCCCAACCCCTTCTGGCTGGCCTCAGCGCCCCCCACCAACTCGGGTGCACAGATCCACCGGGCCTTTGAGCACGGCTGGGGCGGAGCTGTCTGGAAGACCATCGGGGCGCCGGTACTGAACGTCTCGAACCGCTATGGAGCCTGGCACTACGGGAGCCAGAAGATGCTGGCCATCAACAACGTGGAGCTGATTTCCGACCGGCCGCTCGAGGTCAACTTGAAGGAGATCCGGGATGTGAAGCGCAACTGGCCCGACCGTGCGGTCATTGTCTCCGCCATGGTTGAGTCCAAGCCTGAAGTCTGGCGCGATATCGTGATGCGCATCGAAGATACCGGAGCTGACGGCATCGAGCTTAATTACGGCTGCCCCCACGGCATGAGCGAGCGGGGGATGGGCAGTGCGGTCGGTCAGGTACCTTCGTATTGTCAGATGATTACCTCCTGGGTCACCGAGGTGGCCAAAATTCCGGTCATTGTGAAACTGACCCCCAATGTGGCCTCGGTGGTGCCGCCGGCGCGGGCTGCTTTGGCGGCGGGGGCCAACGGGCTTTCGCTCATCAATACCATCAACTCCATCGTAGGGGTGGATCTGGATACCTTCCAAATCACCCCTAATATTGGCGGCAAAGGTGGCCACGGCGGCTATGCCGGCCCGGCGGTCAAGCCCATTGCCCTGAACATGCTTTCCTCTTTGGGGGTGGACGAGGTGGTGCGAAAGGCGGGGGTGCCCATCTCGGGTATGGGGGGCATCTCGACCTGGAGGGACGCCGCCGAGTTTTTGTTGCTGGGTGCGACCAGCCTGCAGGTCTGCACCGCCGTGATGCACTATGGCTTCCGCATCATCGAAGACCTTACGGACGGCCTGAATGCCTGGATGGACGCCAAGGGCTTCAAGACCATAAATGACGTGGTGGGCAAGAGCCTGCACCACATCTCCGACTTCAACGACTTCGACCTCTCCTTCCGCGCCGTGGCCCGCATCAATCCTGACAAGTGCATCCAGTGCAATCTTTGCTACGTGGCCTGCAACGACACCGCCCATCAGTGCATTGATCTGGTAGACGCGAGTGGCCAGGTGGTGCCACCTTACCGCTACGACGTGTGGAGCAACGGCAAGCACGAAGCGGTGAGCACCCGCCCCCAGCCGGTGGTACGCGAAGAAGACTGCGTGGGTTGCCGCCTGTGCCACAACGTCTGTCCGGTGGAGGGTTGTATCGAGATGGTAGAGGTGCCCTCGGGCCGTCCAAGCGTCACCTGGCGTGAACTCAGCGAGAAGCGCCCCGAGGTGACCGAGGACTGGGAAGCCATGAAGCGGTACCGGGAAGAGGTGGGGATTGAGATTCACTGAGAGATACCTACAGATGCGGATCCCCTTCTCCCTTTACAGCGCTTTCTATATCTGGGAGCAGGTGGACGGCTTACACAAGAGCCCACGGTTCTGTTTGCTTGTTAAGGTAATACCTGCCGTAGCATGATGGCTGAATACATTGCCAGGCAAAATATAAAGGATGCCCACTTTGAGTCGGCTGGGTTGAAGCCTGGCTATTGGGCAGGCACCCACAACGCCGTTTGCACTCTGGCGGACTTGTTTGGGATTGATGCCAGTGGCCACCAACCTCGAGGCCTCGACTCAGTGGATCTGACATCTTTTGACTACTTAGTGGCTTTGGATAAGCACGTAGCTAAATGCTTAAAAAATAGTATCTCGCAAGATAAGCTCGTTGTATGGGAAATCGCTGATCCATATGGAAGTGATCAGAGCGAAAACGAGAGTTGTGCACGCCCAATGGAAAACGAACTACCGGGATTAGAGTACCGACTCACAAAAGGGGGTTGATATGGGACTGCTCATCAAAAACGGCGAAATCATCACCGCAGACAGCCGCTACAAAGCCGATATTTACGCTGAAAGCGAGACCATCACGCGTATTGGGCAGAACCTGGAAGCCCCGCCCGGTTCGGAGGTGATTGACGCCTCGGGCAAGTATGTGTTTCCGGGCTTCATAGACCCGCACGTTCACATCTATCTGCCCTTTATGGCCACTTTCGCCAAGGACACCCACGAAACGGGCTCCAGGGCGGCCCTGATGGGGGGCACCACCACCTACATTGAGATGTGCTGCCCAAGCCGCAACGACGATGCCCTGGAAGGCTATCACCTCTGGAAGAGCAAGGCCGAGGGGAACAGCTATTGTGACTACACCTTCCACATGGCGGTCACGAAGTTTGACCCCAAGACCGAGGCCCAGCTCCGCGAGATTGTGGCTGACGGCATCAGCAGCTTCAAGATTTTCCTGAGCTATAAGAACTTCTTTGGTGTGGAAGACGGGGAGATGTACCAGATCTTGCGGCTGGCCAAAGAGCTGGGCGTAATCGTGACCGCCCACTGCGAAAATGCCGAGCTGGTGGGCCAGTTGCAACAAAAACTCCTGTCCGAAGGCAAGACCGGCCCCGAGTGGCACGAGCCCAGCCGCCCTGAGTCGGTCGAGGCCGAGGGTACTAACCGCTTCGCGACCTTCCTCGAGAACACCGGGGCTACCGGATATGTGGTGCACCTCTCCTGCAAAGGGGCGCTGGATGCAGCGATGGCGGCCAAATCGCGGGGCGTACCCATTTACATCGAGTCGGTGATCCCGCATTTCCTGCTCGACAAGACCTACGCCGAGCGGGGTGGGGTAGAGGCCATGAAGTACATCATGTCGCCCCCCCTGCGCGAAAAGCGCAACCAAAAAGCCCTGTGGGACGCGCTGGCTCAGGGTTTTATCGATACTGTAGGCACCGACCACTGCCCCTTCGACACTTCACAGAAGCTGCTCGGCAAGGATGCTTTTACTTCGATTCCCAATGGCATCCCGGCCATCGAAGACCGGGTGAACCTGCTCTACACCTATGGGGTGAGCCGGGGCCACCTCGATATCCACCGCTTTGTGGACGCGGCCAGCACCAGGGCGGCTAAGCTCTTTGGTTTGTTCCCGCGAAAGGGCACCATTGCAGTTGGGTCCGACGCCGACCTGGTCGTTTATGACCCCCAATACCGGGGCAAAATTTCGGTTGCCACCCAGAGCGTGAACAACGATTACAACGGCTTTGAAGGCTTCGAGATAGACGGCAGGCCCAGTGTGGTCACGGTGCGGGGCAAGGTCGCGGTGCGCGAGGGGCAGTTTGTAGGGGAGAAGGGAAGGGGCAAGCTCCTGCGACGCGAGCCCATGTACTTTTGATGAAACCGAAGCAGGTGCTCAACTTCCTGGGGGGAATATGCCTTTCGATTGGGGTGCTTCTGGTGCTGGGGGGTAGCTCCGCCTGGGCGCTGTTTGTGGTGGTCGGCGGTCTGATAATCGTGATCGCACGACGTGGTCCTAAGCGGTGGTGAGTAGATTGTATATTTATGCGTGGTACAGTAGAATCCCCATCTGAGAAGAGGTCTGAATGCTGATACCCCCCGATCAACTGCTGGTGTTTGCCCTGGCCAGCCTGGCGCTGCTTCTGATTCCTGGGCCTGCGGTGCTATACATCGTCACCCGCAGCGCCTCGCAGGGCCGCGCGGCGGGGGTGGCCAGCGTGCTGGGTATCCAGTGCGGCGGCATGGTGCACGTGCTGATGGCCACGCTGGGTCTTTCGGCCATTTTGCTTTCCAGCGCACTGGCTTATAACGTGGTTAAGTATGCAGGCGCGGCCTATCTGGCTTACCTGGGCCTGCGGACCTGGCTTTCCAGGGAGCCTATCGAACTCGGTGCTCTGGATCGCCAGCCCCTGCGGCGCATTTTTCTGCAGGGCTTCGTGGTGAACGCCCTCAACCCTAAAACTGCCCTTTTCTTCTTTGCCTTTTTGCCACAGTTTGTGGATCCAGCCAGGGGGGCGGTCTCGCTGCAATTCTTGCTACTGGGCCTGGTTTTTATTACCCTGGCCACCTTCAGCGATGGGGGCTATGCGCTCTTGTCCAGCACGCTGGGGGGCTGGCTTCGCCGCAAAAGCATAGAGCCTCGCTTTGCCCTGGGGCAGCGGCTGGTAACCGGAGGTATCTACATCGGACTCGGCGTAACCGCCGCGCTGACGGGCCACAAACACCAATAGAGATGACCATGATGCCATCCAACACCCCGAACATCCATCTGTCCGGCACCAACCCTGAGGTCAGTCCTATTGTGTCGGTACAACAGGTCTCGATGATCTTTCAGACCGGCACGGTCGCTCTTAAAGACGCTAACCTCGAGATCGCCCAGGGTGAGTTCATCAGCCTGATTGGACCCTCGGGCTGTGGCAAGACCACCCTGCTGCGCCTGCTGGCCGACCTCATCAAGCCCACCTCGGGAACTATCCTAATCGGTGGGAAAAACCCGGAGGAGGCGCGCAAGAGCCGGGCCTACGGCTATGTTTTTCAGGCACCCACCCTGATGGAGTGGCGCACGGTGCTTTCTAACGTCATGCTGCCCCTTGAGGTGATGAACTTTCCGGCTGGGGAGCGCAAAGCCAGAGCCGAGCGGATGCTGGCGCTGGTGGGACTGAAAAAGTTTACCAGGCACTACCCCTGGCAACTCTCGGGGGGGATGCAGCAGCGCGTCTCCATCGCCCGGGCCTTGGCCTTCGATCCACAACTCCTGTTCATGGACGAGCCCTTTGGCGCGCTCGACGAGATCACGCGGGAGAACCTCAACCTCGAGCTCTTACGGCTGTGGCGCGAGACCGGCAAGACCGTCATCTTCGTCACCCACTCCATCCCCGAGGCGGTGTTCCTCTCCACGCGCATCGTGGTCATGACCCCGCGCCCCGGCAAGATCGAGACCGTCATCCCCGTGGACCTCCCCCAGCCGCGCAGCTTCGAGACCCGCGAGACCACCCGCTTCTTCGAGATCGCCACACAGGTGCGCGAGGCCCTGCGCAAGGGGCACGGATACGAGGTGCAGGAGTAGGGAAAATATATGGATCTGGTTATCAAGGACGCACGCCTCACCGGACGCGAAGGGCTGGTGGACATCGGCCTCGAGGGCGGGTGTATCGCTGCCATCGAACCAAGGTTGCTCGGGGGCGAGGAAATCTCGGCGGAGGGCAACCTGGTGAGCCCCAGCTTCTACGAGATCCACATCCACCTCGACGCCATCCTCACCGAGGGCGACCCCCGGCCCAACCGCTCGGGCTCGCTGTGGGAGGGCATCGCCATCTGGGCTGAGCGGGTCAAGCGGCTCAGCCGCGAGGACGTGCGCGCGCGGGTGCTCAAGGCGCTGCCGTGGTTCGTGGCCCACGGCGTCACCCACATCCGCACTCACGTCGACGTGTGCGACCCCAGCCTCACCGCGCTCAAGGCCCTGCTCGAGATCAAGGCCGAGGTGGCCGGGCTCATCGACCTCCAGATCGTGGCCTTCCCGCAGTTGGGGATGTTCTCCTTCGAGGGGGGTGATGAGCTAGTCAGAAAAGCGGTGGAGACCGGTGCCGACGTGATCGGGGGGATTCCCCACTACGAGATCACCCGCGAGTACGGCGTGCAGAGCGTGAAATTCGCGCTCTCTCTGGCCCACGAGACCGGCTTGCCTGTCGACATCCACTGCGACGAGACCGATGACGACCAATCGCGTTTCCTCGAGACCATGGCCGCCGAGACGCTGCGCCTGAGGCTGTCGGGCCGGGTGGCGGCCTCACACACCACCGCCATGCACTCCTACAACAACGCCTACGCCGACAAGTTAATCGGTAACGTGCGTCGGGCCGGGCTGCACATTATCGGTAACCCGCCTGACAACGCCGTGCTGCAGGGGCGCTTCGACCACTACCCCATCCGGCGCGGCCTCACGCGGGTCAAGGAGCTGCTGGCCGCCGGGGTTAACGTGGCCGCCGGGCACGACTCGGTGATGGATCCCTGGTACCCCATGGGCAAGGGCGACCCCCTGCACACCGCCTTCGTACTGCTGCACTTGGGGCTAATGTCGGGGCGCGAGGACCGCGAGCAGCTTTTCCCCATGCTCACCTCTCGTCCCGCTGCCATCTGGCAGGGCCGGCTGGTGCGGGGCGGGGAGGGCCTGGAGGGGCACGCCGTAGCGGTAGGCAACCCCGCCGACCTGGTGGTCTGGCCGGTTCCCACCGAGGACGACGCCATCCGCACCCTGCCCATGCGCCGCTACGTGCTCAAGCGCGGCAAGGTGGTGGCCGAGACCCGGCCCGAGGTCTCCTACGTGCAGGGCGAGGCGATCCGGTTCCTGAGGTGAGGCATGGCCAGGGCTGTACATCCCCCCCGCAACGCTCCCCCGCTGTGGAAGAACGAGAGCGTGCGCTGGCTGGTGTTCGCTGTGGTGGCCCTGAGCCTGTGGGAAGTAGGGGCGCGGCTGTACAACTCGCCCTTCCTCCTGCCCGGGCCCTCGCGCATCCTCGAAGAGTTCCTCAAGACCCCGGCGCTGGTGCTCGCGCACGCCTGGATCACCACGCAGGAGATCGTGCTGGGCTTCCTGCTGGGCGCCCTGGTCGCGCACCTGGCGGCGCTGCTCTTGATCGTGCTGCCGGAGTGGCTCGAGGACTTCATCTTCCGCGCCGTCTCCACGCTCAACTCCATCCCCTTCGTGGCGCTGGCCAGCCTGGTGGTGGTGTGGCTAGGGGTGGGCGGCATCGGCTCGAAGGTGGCGATCGCGGCGCTGTACGCCTTCTTCGCGCTGGTCTACTTCGTGCACAAGGGGATGGTCTCCACCGACGCGACCAAGGAGGAGCTGCTCACCTCCTACAGCGCGAGCTTCGTGCAGCGGGTGCGCTACCTGAAGCTGCCCTTCGCGCTGCCCATCATCTTCACCAGCCTCAAGGGCGCGGCCATGGCGGCGGTGAACGGGGCCATAGTGGGCGAGCTGTTCGGGGCCTTTCAGGGCTTGGGGTTCATGATCCTCGACTCGCGCTACGTGGGCAACACCGCGCGGGTCTTTTTGGCGGCGGTGTTCTGCACGGTGGTGGGCTGGCTCTTGTTGGGGGTGCTCACGGCGCTCGAGCGGCGCTTCGTGGGCTGGCACCTCGAGATGACCCGGAAAGCTTGAAGCATCTCAAAGGCTTAGAGGAGGTTGGTATGAAGAGGAAAGCGGCATTGGCAGTTTTGGCATCAGGGCTGCTGGCGTGGGGGCTTTTGGGCACAGCCCAGGGCAACCTGACCAAGGCCACCATCATCGAGTCGTGGTTCATCCACGCCGAGTCCATCGGCGACCCCGTGGCCGTGGACAAGGGCTTCTACAAGGAGGCAGGCCTGGACGTGACGGTGGTGCCGGGCGGCCCCGGGCTCTCGCCCATCGACCGGGTGATGGCCGAGGCCAAGGCGGGCAAGCTGGTGCTGGGCATCGACTATCCCTACAACTTGCTCGAGGCCCGCCAGAAGCAGAAGCTGCCGTTGGTGATCGTGGCCGCCGACTTCCAGGAATCGGCCATGCGCATCCTATCCTGGCAGCCCATCGCCAAGCCCGCCGACATCAAGGGCACCTTCGCGACCTGGATCGGCTACGACAAGCCCATCAAGGCCGTGGTGGGCAAGGGCTGGGAGAAGCAGTTGCAGGTCGTCAATCAGCAGGGCGACCCCGCCACGCTGGGCGGCTGGCTGGCCAAACAGTACCCCTTCGCCTCGGCCATGATCTACAACGAGGTCATGGTGGCCGAGAAGCAGGCCAAGGAAAAGTACTACCTCTACAGCTACAAGGACTTCGGCGTGGACTGGCCGGAGAATGTGCTCTTCACCACCGAGGACGTGCTGAAGAAGTACCCTGGCGAGGTCAGGAAGTTCGTACAGGCTCGCTACAAGGGCTTCCGCTACGCGCTGGACAACCCGCAGGAGGCCGGGAAGATCCTGGCGAAGTACAACCCCAACCTCGACATCCCCTTCGAGCTCGCGGGCCTCGAGCAGATCAGGAAGATCATGGTCACACCCGACACCCAGAAGAACGGGCTCGGCTACGTCAATACCGCCAAGTTGCAGAAGATGGCCCAGCAGCTCCAGGCTGCCGGCCTGCTCGAGAGCGCCTCGCTCACTGGTTTCGTCAACGCCATCCCTAGCGGGGTGAAATAAGGCCCTATGCTCGCCCGCCTACGCTCGCCCAACCTTGTCCCCATGCTCGCAGTGGCCCTGTTTATCGCGGCGCTGTACTACCCGCTGATGCTCATAGCCAACATTCCGGCGGCCCAGCGGGCGCTGGATACGGGGGCGGCGCTCCCCTGTAAGACGGCTTTTGAGTGCGCTACCCAGCTCAGAAGCCCGGTGCTACCCTCGCCGCAGCAGCTCTGGAATGGTTTTCGCAACCTGATGTTTCCCCTCAACTCCCCCAATGCCATTCCCCTCAATGCTGCCGTGACGGCCCTCGAGACCATTGTGGGTCTGCTGCTGGCGGCCGTGGTGGGCTTCTTTTTCGCCATCGGGATTGTGGCCTCGAGGGCTTTTGAGCGTTCGCTGCTGCCCTGGATTGTGGCCTCCCAGACTGTTCCGGTGATTGCCATTGCCCCCATGCTGGTGGTGCTTCTGGGACAGTATGGCGTGCAGGGCTGGATTCCAAAAGCCATCATCGCTGCTTACATAGCTTTTTTCCCCATCGCCATCGGGGTGGCCAAGGGCCTCAAGAGCCCCGATCCCCTCAGCCTCGACCTGATGAAAACCTACAACGCCAACAACTGGCAGACCTATCTGATGCTGCGCTTCCCGGCTTCAATCCCCTATCTCTTCACGGCTTTCAAGGTAGCCATGACGGCAGCTTTGATCGGGGCCATTGTGGCGGAGATCTCCACCATTAGCTTCCAGGGTATCGGCAAGATGCTGGCCGAAAACTCCCGCGCTTCGGATGTGGTGGCGATGTGGGTGATCATGTTGTCCTCTGCGGTGCTGGGCATTTTGCTGGTGGCCCTGGTGAACTGGACGGAACGACTGGTAACCCCCTGGCAACGAGCTAAAGTAGCGGCTATGCCTGTGCTCAAGCAAGCAAGGGTATCCAAGCAAGAAGGAGTTAGTTAATGGTGGTGCAGCCGAGTAAACCTGTTTTGTCCAGGGTGCCACTTGACTGGATACTGCTGGCGTTTGGATTTGGCCTGCTTCTTTGGTTTATTGCGATCTGGTGGAACCAGAGCGAGCCGGCTTCGGATGCTCAAAAACTCCTGATTTGGGGCGGATTCTTGCTTGCGGCGCTGGGCATCGCCAGGGTTGCCAACCAGTTTGTGAACGCCACCAACCCGGTCATAGGTTTTACCCCGGCCGCCCTGACCTTGCTTGTGGTGGTGGTAACGGCGGAAGCCTTGCTGCGGGCCTACCAGGTTCCACCCGGGCTTATCCCGACCCCCAGCCGGGTGCTCTTTACTTTTTTTGCAGTGCGGGATGTGCTCCTGCAAGATGCCTTCCAGACGGTGGTGTTAGAGGCGCTCGTCGGGTACCTGATTGGTTGTGGCCTGGGTGTGATTACGGCTTTACTGGTGAGCCGATATGTGTTTCTGGAACGTGGCCTGCTACCCTACGCCACAGTTTTTAGCAGTATTCCCATTGTGGCGCTGGCCCCGGTACTGGTCAAAATGGTGGGCATCGACTGGCAATCCAAAGCGGTGATTGTGGCCATTACGGTGTTTTTTCCGGTGGTGGTAAATACCTTCCGCGGCCTTACCGAGGTCAGCCCCCTGTCGCTAGATTTGATGCGTTCGTATGCGGCCAGTGAAGTGCAGCAGTATCGCTGGCTACGGCTGCCCAATGCGCTACCCTTTATCTTCAATGCCCTCAAGCTGGGGACGACCCTGGCCATGATTGGGGCCATTGTGGGTGAGTTTTTTGGGGCCAATGGACAGGGCCTGGGTTTTCGGATCCAGATCGAGGCGGGCCGGTTTGGTTTTGATATCGTTTGGTCGGCAATCATCGTAGCTTCGCTGATCGGCATCGCCTGGTACAACCTGGTGGCTTGGCTCGAGCGGAGGTTAACCGGGTGGCACGTGTCGTTTCGCTAACGAGGACTGTGCCAGGCTCGCACCTTCGGTCTCGAGCGGAGGTTAACCGGGTGGCACGTGTCGTTTCGCTAACGAGGACTGTGCCAGGCTCGCACCTTCGGTCTCGAGCGGAGGTTAACCGGGTGGCACGTGTCGTTCTAGAGCTGATCGCCAAAAGCCTAAAACCACTGGCAAAAAGCTTGCCGCTATTGGCTATCAGCAATCAGGGGAGGTGAGCAGAAAAAGCTTGACAAGAGGGTCGTGGGTTGCAGTAGGCTACCGTTTGAAGTTGCTCTGGCACAAAAGGAGGCAAGGATGAAGAAATGGTCGGTCTTGTGGGTACTGGCAGTCTTCGTGTTGGCATCGCTGGCGAGCGCACAACAGAATCTGATCAAGGTTAATTTGCAGCTCAAGTGGTTTCCTCAGGCCCAGTTTGCCGGTTTCTTTGTAGCCAAGGAACGGGGCTTTTTCCGGGCCCAGGGATTGGACGTGACCCTGTTGCCTGCAGGGGACCAATCCCCCATCCAGGTGGTGCAATCCGGGGCTGCCGACTTTGGCACAACCTGGATTGCCGACCTGCTGACTGCCCGTGAGCGGGGCATCCCGGTGGTGCACCTGGCCCAGATTTTCCAGCGTTCCGGCTTTACCCTGGTAGCGCTCAAATCCAGCAACATCAAGAACCTCTGCACCGACATGAAGGGCAAGAGCGTGGGGGTCTGGCCCTCCGGCAACGAGTATCCGGCGGTGGCGCTTTTCCGTAAATGCGGACTGACCAGTTCCCTCGACCCCCGTGCTACCAATCCCGATGTGACGGCGGTGAGCTATCCCTTTGACCCCTCGCTGGTATTCCCGGACAAGGTGCAACTGGTTGCTGCCATGACCTACAACGAGGTCAACCAGATTGCTGGTCTGGGCTACGACGAAACCAAGGTGGATGTGTTCAAGCTGGCCGATGAGGGGATTAACCTGCTGGAAGACCTGATTTTTACCACCGAACGGGTACTCAACGAGCGTAACTTCAAGGGCTCGGGGCTTACGGGTCGCCAGGTGGCCGCTCGCCTGATCCGCGCTTCTATCCAGGGCTGGAACTGGGCGGTGGCCAACCAGGCCGAGACAGTGGAGAAGTACGTGCTGCCGGTGTGCGGCAACACCTGCAAGGGCTCGGGTACCCGGGCCGATGCCAAAGGCCACCAGACCTGGCAGATGGCCGAAATCGCCAAGCTCTACAATGCAGGCGCCACCACCAAGGGCTGGGCTGGTTTCCTGGTGCCCGCAGACTACCAGGCCTCGGTGCGTTTGCTCCGCGAGCAGGGCATTCTGACCAAAGACCCGCCCGCCGCTACGGTCGACTACGGTCCCTGGGAAGCCGCCACGGGTAAACGGGCTCGAGACTGGAAATAATCTGTACTGTAGTGTGCAGACCGTTGTGCTCAGGGGGCGGCCCAGGGGTCGCCCCCTTCTTCGGCCAGGGCTTCCGATGTGTGCGCCATATCCCCTGGCTTCTGTCCTGAACACGAATATAAGCAAACCTTTCTGCCAGACCTTTTGGGAGCTTGCAAAGCGCCCTGGGCAATAGGCCTATTCTCCCAAAATTTTGCCAATGGAGGTTACCATGCTAAACCCCAAGCGAACCGTAGCCGAACTCAAGGAACTGCGCGACCTCACCGCCGACGAAAACGGCGCCTGGCGGGTGGCCTGGACCGACACCTGGCTGGAGGCGCGCAAATGGTTCAACAACAAGCTGGCCGATCTGCCTGTCGAACAGCACTACGACGCAGCAGGCAACAACTGGATTACACTCCAGGGCCAGAGCGAAAAGGCACTTTTGATTGGGGGCCACCTGGACTCGGTGCCGGGTGGGGGCTGGCTGGATGGGTGTTTGAACGTGCTGGCGGGCCTCGAGGTCCTGCGCCGGATTGCCAGAGAGTATGGCGGCAAACCCCCGGTCACGGTGCGGTTGGTGGACTGGGCCGACGAAGAGGGGGCCCGCTTTGGGCGCAGCCTGCTGGGTTCCTCGGCCTTCGCGGGAAACCACACCATCGAGGCCGACCGGGGCCGCACCGACAAAGATGGCATCCGACTGGAAGATGCCCTTAGGCGCTGCGGGGTCGAGATTGACCGTTTTCCCGAGGCCCAGCAAGAGCAAAAGAACGCAGCGGCCTACTTAGAGCTCCACATCGAGCAAGGCCCTGTGCTCCTGGATAAGGGCTTGCCGCTGGGTGTGGTGCTGGGCACCAAGGGGGTGGAGCGGCACGCCATTACCTTTTACGGCCAGGAGGCCCATTCCGGCTCTACCCCGATGAACCGTCGCAAGGATGCCCTGGCGGCAGCCGCCAAGCTGGCCCTGGAAATCCGCCCCATCGCCATGAAGCACCCCGACGCGGTTTGCACCATGGGCAGCGTCAAGACCTATCCGGGTATCGTGACGGCGGTGGTTGGGCGCTGTGAGTGCACCCTCGACCAGCGCGACCTCGACGCGGGCGTGCTGGCCCAGATGTACCGCGAGGCCCGCGAGGCCAGCGAGCGCTTTGCCCAAGAAGAAAACTGCACCGTGGAGTGGAGCCACATCTGGAGTATAGAGCCCATCCCCTTCCACCCGCAGCTCATCGAGTTTTGCGATGAGGCCATCCGCGAGGTGGCCGGCGTCTCACACCGTATGCCCTCAGGGCCGCTCCACGACGCTGCCGAGGTAGCCCGCGCAGGCATTCCCACGGTGATGATGTTCGTGCAGAGTCTTCATGGCATCAGTCACAACAAAATCGAGGACACCCGGGAGGAGCATATCGAGCAGTCTGTGCAGGCCCTCGACCATCTGGCCGACAAGACCATGCGCTGGATACTGGAGCAGTGAGCCTGCCCACACTTCGTCAGATCCTGGAGCTGCCCGCCTTTGCCGGGGCTGAGCTCCTTTCGGGGCAGGAAAGGCTTGACGGCTACATCACCTGGGTACATGTGGCCGAGGTACTCGATGTAGCCCGGTTGCTTTCGGGGGGTGAGCTTTTACTTTCGACAGGCCTCGAGCTGGCCCGCACCACGCCCGAGGCCCGTGTAGCTTACGTGCGCACCCTGGCCGAGTCAGGGGTGGGGGGGCTCTGCCTCGAGCTGGTGCAGTGGCTACAGGAGTTGCCCCCCGAGATGCTCCAGACCGCCCGCATGCTGCAATTCCCCATCCTGGTTTTTCGCCACGAGGTGCGCTTTGCCGACCTGACCCGCGCTGCTCACGAGCGAATTCTGCATCCCGGAGCCTTCGAGGAAGAGCCGCTGTTCAAATCTTTGCTGGAAGCTTTGATTGAAACCGGACGGGATAAACGTTTTATGGAACGACACCTCGGGGCCCTTCTGCGCCTGCCCAGCCGCCCTAAGAGCACCCTTTTGGCAACCCTCGAGGCCCTGCTGGCCTCACAGTTCAACATCGCTGAGACGGCCCGCAAGCTTGGGGTGCGGCGGCAGAGCATCTACTACCGGCTTGAACAACTCCGGGGCATGCTGGGCGATATCGAAAGCCCCGAACGGCGCTTGGGCTTGTGGATTGCGCTGGAGCTGCTTAAGCGCTGAAGGGCGGTTAGCCCAGCCCTATGGTCTGCATGAGCAACCCAGCCAGCACCAGGGTCAGGAAATAGAACATCGACGAGCCACTGAAAACCTCCACCGCGCTCCAGTGGTTACGGCCCAGCACCTTTTCGCCAATATAGAGTGTGGGATAGGCATAAAGCAACACAAAAGAAGCCAGCTTGCTGCCGCCAGACTGCTGAAACTTGAGGTTGACGACTTCGTTAAGGAAAAAGCGGTCGTGGTCGCTCAACTCGTTGTAATCGCGGCCGTTTAGCTCGGTCTCGAGCAAGCGGCGGTGCATCTGGTTCATGCTGCGGTGAGCAAGGAAGGCAGCCACACTCAGCGCAAAAGTGAGTAACAAGGGGACAATCAAGGTGCTCATTACCTGGAGCATAAAGCGATTTTTGAACGGGCCTAGTGATATTCAACCCGCCTCTACAGACTTAAGTAACGCCAAACGACCCAATACCAGATTCGGTTAGTTCGGCGCCGGATGGCGGCGAACTAACCCGACCGAAGGGAGTGCTCTAGGATTCAAAAAGATAGCCTCTGGGGGTCTTTGGTTTCGATGATTATCTTTTTGAATCCGGTATAATAGGCGATTTGGAGCAAGCCTGTGGCCAGTAAATATGAGGTTTGTGAGTTGGAAACGGTGTTTTTATCTCCAATGTAGGGCAAAACCCGCATATTGAATAGGGTTTTGGTCCTGTTCACAAGCTTGACTTTCTGGCACGCTAAGTTTGGAGGAAGTTATGCCCCTTCTGATCTGTCCTAACTGCGAAACCGGAATGAACGAAATCCAGCGTAACGGCGTTCACATTGATGTTTGCCCCAGCTGCCGTGGGGTCTGGTTGGACGGGGGCGAGATGGAAAAACTGCTGGGCCAGGTACGCCAGTACGAACAGGAGTACGAGGCCGAGTTGGAAAGCTACCGCCGGCAGCTGTCTGCCCCACCGCAAACCCGTGGATACACCCCTCAACCTCATCAGCGCAACCCCTACGATACCGACGACGATGAGTACCATAAGCGCCACGGAAAGAAGAAAAGCAAGTTGGGTAGACTCTTCGACCTGTTCGATTAAACCCCAAAACAGACTCGGTGTACGTTGGCACAGTGCTCCCCAAAGGTCTGGCAACCAAGAATTCAGTGTGCATTTCAGTGCCTCGCAATGGGCTGCACATCGCAATTTTGCGTAATCAACGTGCTTCAAAACGCACCACAAAATAAGCTACTGACGCACCAACCCATGCTTTTGATCGCGTTTAACACGCACAGCGGACTAGCCTCTGGTTGGGTAGCAGCCCGTATAATCTGCACGGAAGAGTTGAAACAAGGAGCGATAGTATGGATCGAGTCCAACGCCTTCGTGAAGTGATTGCGGCTGCCAAAAAACACCCAGTTTATGCACAAAAGCTGGACGAAGTGGATGCTTCGAGCCTGACCCCCGAAGCCATATCCCGACTGCCCCTTACCACCCGTCAAGAATGGTTGGCGTATATCCAGGCCCACCCAAAGCCTCCTCAGGGTGCGGCCCTAATGCACCTGACCCCCAGTCCAGCCATTGGCTGGATGCCTGAGTACCTGTCCGCCGAAGATGTGGAATACCAGGCAGAGGCCCTGGCGGCCCAGATGCGTCGCCTGGGCGTGACTGGCAAAAAGGTTCTGGTGGCCTTCGGTTATCACATTTTTGCGGGCGGCTGGCTATTCCACGAGGCCCTGCAACGGGCCGGCGCAATGGTGCTGCCCCATGGCCCTGGTGAGGCCGAGCGCATTGTCCAACTTCAGCAGCAGTATGGTTTCGAGATCCTGGTCTGCAACCCCAGCTTTGCCATGAAGATTGCCCAGGCTGGGGGCCGCTTCGAGCTGCTGATGGCGGGAGGTGAGCCGTTCACCTCGGTTCCGGGTTACCGCGAAAGGCTCGAGCAGGCCATAGGGGGAATTGCTGTGGATGCCTACGGCACCTCCGAGCTGGGGGTGGTAGCGGGGGAGGGCCTGGAAAAGGACGGTCTGTGGGAAATTCCCGAAATGGCTATTATTGAGGTGCTGGACCCCGAAACGCTCGAACCTACCCCCGAGGGCGAAAAAGGCGAGATGGTGGTTACCTCGCTCTCGCGTACCCTAATGCCCATGGTTCGCTTCCGTACCGGCGACCTGGCTGTGGTATCTCGAAAAGGTGGCCGGCTGTGCTTGCCCCGGGGGGTGATTGGTCGCACCGACCTGATGGTCAAGGTGAAGGGGGTCAAGCTCTACCCCACCGAGATGGCCCCCCTACTCATGGCCTTTGGCATTGACCCTCGGGGCGGGGCCCAGTTGGTGGTCGAAACTAAGGAGGGCGGAACCGATAAAATAACTCTGCGCATCAAGGCCGAGGCTGTTCCACCGCAGCTTGCCCCGGCACTCCAGCAGGCTACGGGCATTCGACTCGACGATATCCAGGCAGACCCTGCCCTCGAGGGGCCGCCTCTGGTGGATAAGCGTTATTGAACCATTTTCAACTTTTGGTCGGCAAAGCCGGAAGGTCTTCGGTTCACCTGGCAAATTTTTGAAACTTTTTGCTGTTAAGCACCGGAGCTGATGCGTAAAATAAAACCACGCCTTCCTCCCAGCGGGGGAGGCTAGGTGTGGGCATAATACCGGATTCAAAAAGATAATCATCCAAACCAAAGACCCCCAGAGGCTATCTTTTTGAATCCTAGAGCACACCCCTTCCGAACGGTCGGCGAAGAAAGCGTCTGCCTTCCAAGGGGCTTACGCCCTCCGCTACGCGGATAACTTCCAAGGGGCTTACGCCCTCCGCTACGCGGATAACTTCCAAGGGGCTTACGCCCTCCGCTACGCGGATAACTTCGGCCTTGTTAGTTCGCCGCCATCCGGCGCCGAACTAACCGAATCTGGTATAACACCTAGCGTTTGAAGCGCTCTGACTGAGGTTTGCGAGGGTTCAAGCGCCAACCTTGATCCAGGACCAAGGATTTTTGTACCAGATTCTTAGTGAACCGTGACAAAGCAACCCGACCGAAGAGGGGGGTGTTCCAGGATTCAAAAGACAAACTCTGGGGTTTTTGGTTTTGTAAAGTGTCATTCCGGTATTAGCCCAGGATGGCTCGAGTTCAATGAAAAGCGCTTCAGCGGGTCTAGACTGATTTATGGCTATTAGAGCCATCTTGCTCGAACTTTCTCTACTGTACATTCTCGGTAGGATCATCTACAGTGTTGGTAGGCATTCCAAAATAGGATTAATCTGTAGCGATATTTGCGTCGTGAAGGTAGAAGTGTAAGATGTTGGCGATAGGAAGTGCGGTAGGCTGCAAAGGTCTGGATAATCTCGTGAAGACCGGCACAAGCCAAACTGCTCAAGAGGAGGCGCATGTCACCCATAAGTGAATATCAGGCTTTACTGGTGTACCTGGCTGTTGCGGTTGGCATTGCCATTCTGGCAACTGTGGTAGGAGCCATTCTGGGCCCCAAAAAAGGAGGGCGTTTCAAGCTAATGCCCTATGAGTCGGGCAACGACCCGGCTGGGGAGGTCAAGCGCTTCCCGGTGCACTTTTACGCGGTGGCCATGCTGTTCATCATCTTTGACGTGGAGGTAGCCTTTTTGTGGCCCTATGCGGTGAGCGCAGGCACCGTAGGGGTGGTGGGCTTCTGGGGCCTGCTGGTTTTTACGGTGCTGTTGTTCGTGGGCTTTCTTTACGAGTGGTACAAGGGTGTGATGAAGTGGCACTAGCTACGCTTTCGCAAGTCTCAGGTCAAAAAAACTCGAGACCTACGACCTGTGACCTGCAACGGAGGTCTTGAGAATGGCAACCCTAACGGATCTGTTTACCAAGGATGTGCAGGAGCTCGAGAACGAGGGCATCCTGTTTACCACCCTCGAGAAGCTTATCGCCTGGGGGCGCTCGAACAGCCTTTGGCCCGCAACCTTCGGGCTGGCTTGCTGCGCCATCGAAATGATGGCCTCGACCGATGCCCGCAACGACCTCTCGCGCTTTGGCTCGGAGGTGTTCAGGGCCTCACCTCGCCAGGCCGATGTGATGATAGTGGCCGGGCGGCTCTCCAAGAAGATGGCCCCGGTGATGCGCCGGGTCTACGACCAGATGCCCGACCCCAAGTGGGTGATTTCGATGGGGGCCTGTGCCTCTTCGGGAGGCATGTTCAACAACTACGCCATTGTGCAAAACGTGGACAGCGTGGTGCCGGTGGATGTCTATGTGCCGGGTTGTCCGCCCCGGCCCGAGGCCCTGATCTACGCGGTGATGCAGCTGCAGAAAAAAATTCAGGGAAAGGCCCGCGACGACGAAGGCCGCAAACTGCCCAAGATAGAGGCCTGGAAGCGCTAGACCCCACAGAGGTGGATATGCACAAGCTGACACAGCTACTAGACCAGGCTCGAGCCAACGGCTGGGATATCGAGGAAGCCCATGGCAACACCTGGGTGGTGGTGCCCCGGGGTGAGTTCAAAGCGCTGCTGGCGGCTCTTAAGAGCCAGGGCTGGAACTACCTGGCCAATGTGGTGGGTATTGATTACCTGACATACCCGAGCCCCAAGCCCGAGCGTTTTTGCGTGGTGTATGAACTGGTGTCGTTGCCCGGCTATCAGGGGGGCGACGGCAGCCGGGTGTTTATTCGGGTGTATGTGCCCGAGGCCAACCCCAGCTTGCCCAGCCTGACCGACCTGTGGATGGGCGCCGACTACCTCGAGCGCGAAGTGTACGATTTGCTCGGTATTCGCTTCGAGGGCCACCCGGATTTGCGCAAGATTCTGACCCCCGAAGACTTAGAAGGCCACCCCCTGCGCAAGGACTTCCCCCTGGGCGAGACCCCAACCTTGTTCAAGGAGGGACGTTTCATCGACCCCGACGCCTTTAGGGCCGGCCTGTCGGGCGATAAGGGGGGTATGACTGGCTGGCGCGGAGGCACCCGCAAGGGCGTCCAGGAGGTTGCGGCCGAGGTTCAAAAAGTGGTTAAAGGAGGCAACTGATGGTGCGCGACCCGCAAAAGCTGCACAGCCCCTCGGTGGAAGCCTACGATATTGCCGACGCACCCGAACTCAAGTCCGAGGTCATGACCCTGAACGTGGGGCCCCAGCACCCCTCTACCCACGGAGTGCTCAGGGTGGTGGTGGACCTTTCGGGGGAGCAGATTCTACGCCTGACCCCGCACATCGGCTATCTCCATACCGGCTTCGAAAAGAACATGGAGAACCGCACCTACACCCAGTGCATCACCTACACCCCCCGCATGGACTACCTGCACAGCTTTAGCCACGACCTGGCCTATGCCCTGAGCGTGGAAAAGCTGGTAGGAGCGGAGGTGCCTCCTCGAGCCCAGGCCATTCGCATTCTCCTCAACGAACTCTCTCGTATTGCCTCGCACCTGGTTTTCCTGGGTACCGGCCTGCTGGACTTTGGCGCACTGACGCCCTTTTTCTATGCTTTTCGTGAGCGGGAGGCGGTGCTCGACCTTTTCGAGTGGGTTTCGGGTCAGCGTTTCCACCACAACTACATCCGCATAGGGGGCCTCAAGGAAGACCTGCCGCCGGAGTTTTTGGGGGAGGTCAAGAAGTTTATTGCCCAGATGCCAGCCCGTATCGACGAGTATGAAGCGCTGTTCAGGGAAAGCCCCATCTTCTACGAGCGGGCCCGGGGGGTCTCGGTCATTCCGACCGAGGCGGCCATCAACCTTTCCCTCACCGGGGGAAGCCTAAGGGCTTCTGGGGTGAACTACGATGTGCGCAAAGCCTATCCCTACGCGGGCTACGAAACCTACAACTTTGACGTACCGGTACTGACCGGCGGCGATATCTTCGACCGCATGGTGATTCGCATCCTCGAGATGCGCGAGTCAGTCAAGATCATCCGGCAGGCTGTGGAGCGGCTCGAGGCCATGGGCCCCGGCCCCATCCGTGACCCCAACCCGCAAATTTCCTTGCCGCCCCGCCATCTGCTGGAAACCTCGATGGAGGCTGTCATCTATCACTTCAAGCTGGTGACCGAGGGCTTCCATCCGGCTTTGGGCGAGGTCTATGTGCCGACCGAGAGTGCGCGGGGCGAGCTGGGCTATTACATCGTCTCAGACGGAGGTTCGATGCCTTACCGGGTCAAGGTGCGTTCGCCCAGCTTTGTCAACCTGCAAAGTCTGCCCTACGCCTGCAAGGGCGTGCAGATGGCCGATATGGTGGCGGTGATCGCTTCTTTAGATCCGGTGATGGGTGACGTAGATCGATGATTATGGGAGGTCTGGTGACGAGGGTCTTGCCGCCCAAACCAGGCACTCGAATGTTTGCGGAGGCATATGGGATTTTTCGACGATAAACAAGACTGGCTTCGGGGTGTGTTCGCGCAATACCCCGACACGCCCCAGGGACGACGGGCCGCACTGATGCCCATGCTTCGGCGGGTTCAGCAGGACGAAGGCTGGATTTCGCCTGAACGCCAAGAGGAAATAGCCCAGATCCTGGGTACCACCGCGACCGAGGTAGCGGGCGTGATGAGCTTTTACAGCTACTACCAGGCCTTGCCTACCGGCAAGTACCACCTTCAGGTATGCGCCACCCTGAGCTGCGCCATTGGCGGGGCCGACGAACTGTGGGATGAGCTGGTGCAGGAGCTTGGTATCTTGCGGGGCGATGTAACCCCCGACGGCCTTTTTAGCATCCAGAAGGTGGAATGCCTGGGCTCTTGTCATACCGCACCGGTGGTGCAGGTCAACGACGAACCCTATGTCGAATGCGTGACCAAAGCTCGTCTGCATGCACTTTTGCGGGGTTTACGGGAAGGCAAGCGCCTGGAGGAAATCGTGCTGCCGGGTAAGGTGGGGCACGAGGTACACGTGCGCGGAGAGGAGGTGGGCGTATGAGCGGGCCCATCGTGAGCGGGAAAGACCCCCGCTTCGAGAAGACCTTATATATGCATGTGGGCCAGCCCGGCTCCTGGACCCTGGACTACTACCTAGCCCACGGTGGCTACCAGGCCATTCGCAAGGCCATCCAGCAAGGCCAGGACTGGGTGATCGAGGAGGTCAAGAAGTCCGGGCTACGCGGGCGCGGGGGCGCGGGTTTCCCCACCGGGCTCAAGTGGAGCTTCATGCCCAAAAACACCGGCAAGCAGCATTACATCGTCTGCAACGCCGATGAGTCTGAGCCGGGTTCCTTCAAAGACCGCTACCTGATGGAGGACGACCCCCACCAGCTCATCGAGGGCATGCTCATTGCGGGCGTGGGCATCCAGGCCAGCAAGGGCTATATCTACATCAGGGGTGAGTACCGCAGGGCCTATGACCGGCTGATGTCGGCCATTCAGGAAGCCTATGCGGCAGGCTATCTGGGCCAGAACATTATGGGCACCGGCTTCAGCTTTGACCTCTATGTGCACCGGGGGGCCGGGGCCTACATCTGCGGCGAGGAGACCGCCCTGATGAACTCCCTCGAGGGCCTGCGGGCCAACCCCCGCATGAAACCGCCTTTCCCGGCCCAGGCGGGCCTGTGGGGAATGCCTACCACCATCAACAACGTGGAGTCGCTTTGCTCGGTGGTGCACATTACCCTGCGCGGGGCCGACTGGTTTGCCAGCATGGGCACCGAAAAATCCAAAGGCCACAAACTCTTTCAGGTGAGCGGCCCTTTCAAGCGCCCCGGCGTGTATGAGCTACCCCTGGGCACCACCTTCCGCGAGTTGCTTTTCGACTGGGCTGGCGGCCCCACCGAGCCCATCCAGGCCATCATCCCGGGGGGTTCGTCCTGTCCGCCGTTACCCTGGACCGACGAAATCCTGGATACCCCCATGGACTACGAGTCCATCAGCGCCAAGGGCTCGCTCCTGGGTACCGGGGGGGTGATCGGCATTCCGGCTAGCATGAGTATGGTGGATGCCATGTGGAACGTGACCCGCTTTTACGGGCACGAATCCTGCGGTAAGTGTACCCCCTGCCGCGAGGGGGTCTCGGGCTGGATGGTTGGCCTCTTCGAGAAGATTGGAACGGGACAGGGTCAGAAGGGCGATGTTGAGCTACTGGAAAGCCTGCTTGATCAGATTGAGGGCCGCAGTTTCTGTGCGCTGGCCGATGCGGCCTGCTGGCCGGTGCGGGGCAGCCTCAAACACTTCCGCCACCAGTTTGTGGATGCGGTTGAAAACAGCAAGCCCGTCGAACGCTTTGGAAGCCGCTGGGGGTGATGGATCGCATGGTGAGAGTAACCGTCAACGATAGAACCGTCGAGGTGCCCGGCGGCACCTCGGTCATGGACGCCATCTTCCATGCGGGCTACGATGTGCCCCTCTTCTGTGCTGAAAAGCACCTTTCGCCCATTGGGGCCTGCCGGATGTGTCTGGTCAAGACCGGTAGCCCGCGCAAGGGGCCGGACGGACAGTTCATTCTGGAAAATGGTCAGCCCAAGATTTTCTGGATGCCCAAGCTCGCTGCGGCCTGCATCACCGCGGTGAGCGATGGCATGGTGATAGATACCCTTTCCGACGAGGTGAAACACGCTCAGTCGGGGATGGTCGAACTCACGCTCTTCAACCACCCGCTCGACTGCCCCACCTGCGACAAGGGTGGGGCCTGCGAGCTACAAGACCGCAGCTACGAGTACGGCCTGGTGGAAAAGTTCTACCAGCCCGACCCCATGGAACTGCCTCTATACACCCGGTTCGAGATGACCCGGCGACATGTGGATAAGCACCATACCCTTTCGCCCTTCATTGTGCTCGACCGCGAGCGCTGCATCCACTGCAAGCGCTGCGTGCGCTACTTCGAGGAGATTCCGGGCGATGAAGTACTCGACTTCATCGAGCGGGGGGTACATACCTTCATCAACAGCGAGGACGAGGGGCTGCCTTCCAACTTTACCGGCAATATCGTGGACATCTGCCCGGTAGGGGCTTTGCTCGACCAGACCGCGCGTTTTAGAGCCCGCAACTGGGAGTATGACTCCACCGAGACCACCTCGATGGACGATGCCTGCGGAGCGGCCATCGTGGTGGATGCCCGCAGCGGTCTCCTCGAGCGCATTCGGGCCGCCGAGCGCCGCGAGGTGAACGAGGTCTGGATCTCGGATGCGGCCCGCTTCGGACACCAATGGGTCAACGAGAACCGGGTGCACACGCCCCTGGTACGCA
The DNA here is from genome assembly GCF_026004115.1 of Meiothermus sp. NCBI lineage: Bacteria > Thermotogati > Deinococcota > Deinococci > Thermales > Thermaceae > Meiothermus > Meiothermus sp. The sequence continues at coordinate 3,155,764 of NZ_BPIM01000001.1, read as the reverse complement.
AAGACGGGAAGCTGGTAGAGGCCACCTGGGATGAGGCCCTGAAGGCCATCCGGCAAGGCCTGGACGGTGTTGCCAAGTCCGATGTGGGTGTTTACCTGGCGGGGAACAGCACCCTCGAGGAAGGCCTGGCGGCCCTCGAGCTCACCGCAGCATTAGGCACGGCGCACCGCGACTTCCAGGGCCGCACCGCCTATCCTGTCACGGTGTTTGCACCCGCGAGCTTCGAGGAGCTACTGGACGCCGAGTTTGTGCTGGTGCTGGGTGAGCCCACCGAAGAGGCCCCCACCCTGCACCTGCGGCTCTCCGAGTACATCCGGGGCCTCAAGCCTGCCGCCAAACTTAGCCACGGCACACCCTTTGCCGACCTCAACATCAAGGAGCGGATGCCCCGCCTGAACCACAAACTGGCCCTCTTTAGCGCCTATCCCACCCCCACCGCCCGGTGGGCCGGGGCCAGCGCCGTGCATGCGCCGGGGGCCGAGGCGGCCTTGCTGGCGGCCCTGCTGGGCGAAGCCGAAGCCCCGGCTGGTTTAGGGGAACCGCTGGCCTGGGTCAAGGCGCGCCTGGCGGCCAGCCAGCGGGTGGTGTTGGTGCTGGGCGCGGGGGTGCTCAACCAGCCCGAGGCAGCCATAAAAGCCAGGCAGCTCGCCGAGCGCAGCGGCGCCCGGGTGATGTGCATGACGCCGGCTGCTAACGCCCGGGGGCTGGAAGCGCTGGGGCTGTTTCCGGGCAAAGGGGGTGCGGGCTGGATCGAGCCGGGGCCCAGGGCGGTCTACTACGCCTACCTGCCCACCGAGGCCCAGCTCAAGGCGCCTGCCTTCCGCATCCTGCACCTGACCCACCGGCACCCCCTGGCCGAGAAGTACGCCGACGTGGTGCTGCCCAACCAGACCGCCTACGAAAAGCGGGGACACACCCTGAACCTCGAGGGCCGGGTACTGCCTCTCGAGCCCGCCGGCATCAACAACGGCGAGGCCGACGGTGCAGTGGCGGCTTTAAGCCTGCTGGCCGAGGCCCTGGGGGTCAAGACCCCGGTGCGGCTGGTGCGTCAGGCCACCCGGCTTCTGGTCGAAAAATACAAACTGCCGGCTGCGCTGGAGCGCTGGCTGCCCAAGAGCATAGGTTGGACCGCGACCGAGGCCGATGCCACCACCGGTGCCCTGTACCTGCGCCCCACCATGTGGCGCCGGGAACAGCGCGTGGGGGCAGTAGCCAGGGTGGTAGAGATCAAGTTAGAGATGAGCCCCGCCACGGCCCGCTCCCAGGGCCTGGCCGAGGGCTATCTGGTGGAGCTGGCCCTGCCCGAAGGGGTCGAGCGCCTCGAGGTCAGGACCGTGGCCGGGCTGCCCGATGGCGTAATGTACGTGCCGGCCCTGGGTGCCTGGGCAGGCCGCCGGGTGGAAGCCAAAATTCTGGTGGGAGGTGAAGCATGAAGTCGCTTCGCAGCAGGGGGCAGGGGGCAGGGCACAGGGTGCAATGGAATCTGCATTCCTCCTTGCAAAAACTCGCCGCTTATGGTCCGCTGCTTGCGGGATTCGCCCTTGGCGCAGAGGCCACACCGAACGCCAACCCCGACCTCACCGACCCTCTTTGGATGGTGGGCATTAAGGCCTTTCTGGTTATTTTCGGCTTGCTGACGGCCTTTGCCTACATGACCCTGATCGAGCGGCGCCTGCTGGCCCGCATTCAGATTCGCCAGGGGCCCAACCGCGTGGGGCCGGACGGCTTGCTGCAACCCCTGGCCGACGCCATCAAGTCCATTTTCAAAGAAGACCTGGTGGTCTCGAGGGCCGACAAGGTGGTCTTTGTGCTGGCCCCCATGATCTCCGTCACCTTTGCGGTGCTCACCTTTGGCCTGATTCCCTTTGGCCCCAAGGACGCCTTCTTTGGCTACGACCCCTGGGTGATCAACCTGGACGTAGGTTTGCTTTACGTGTTTGCGGTCTCGGAGATTGCCATCTACGGTATCTTTTTGGCAGGCTGGGCTTCCAACTCAAAGTATTCCTTGCTGGGCTCCCTGCGCTCCTCAGCTTCCCTCATCTCGTACGAGCTGGCCCTGGGCATTAGCCTGCTGGCCCCTGTCTTGCTGGTGGGTTCCCTAAATCTTCGCGAGATTGTCGAATGGCAGCACCAGAACGGCTGGCTGATTCTGTACATGCTACCGGCTTTTGCTATCTTCCTGCTGACCAGCATGGCAGAGGCGGCCCGAACCCCCTTCGACCTGCCTGAGGCCGAACAAGAACTGGTGGGGGGCTACAACACCGAGTACAGCTCGATCAAATGGGCCTTGTTCCAGATGGCCGAATACATCCACCTCATCACGGCAGCGGCCCTGATTCCGACCATCTTCTTAGGGGGTTGGCGGATGCCCGGCTTTATGGAGCAGATCCCGCTTATCGGCGGCCTTTTTGCCCTGCCCTACCTGTGGATGTTTATCAAAATTGCGCTGTTTTTGTTCTTCTTTATCTGGGTGCGGGGTACCCTATTCCGCCTGCGCTACGACCAGCTGATGGTCTTTAGTTGGGGGCGTTTGTTCCCGCTGGCGCTGGCCTGGTTTTTGCTGGCCGCGCTGGTGGTGGCCTTCAAGTGGCCCATGGCCGTGCTGGGCTGGCTCTCCTTGCTCAGCCTGTTGGTTTTTTCGGCCTACGTGATTCTGACAGCCCAACCCAGACCCAGAGGCCTGCCGCGTATGGGTGCAGGCGACTAACGAAAGGAGTAAAGCTGTGAGCATTGCTGCACTCGCACAAAGCATGGGCATCACGCTAAAGGCGCTGTTTTCCAAACCCGTCACCATACCCTACCCGGATGCCCCGGTGCCCCTGAAGCCCCGTTTCCACGGGCGGCATGTCCTGACCCGGCATCCCAACGGCCTGGAGAAATGTATCGGCTGCTCGCTGTGTGCGGCGGCCTGTCCGGCTTATGCCATTTATGTCGAGGCGGCCGAAAACGACCCCCACAACCCGGTGAGTGCGGGGGAGCGGTATGCCAAGGTCTACGAGATCAACATGCTGCGCTGTATCTTCTGCGGCCTGTGTGAGGAGGCCTGTCCGACCGGTGCGGTGGTCATGGGCTACGACTTCGAAATGGCCGATTACCGCTACTCCGACTTTGTCTACGGCAAGGAGGACATGTTGGTCGAGGTGGAGGGGACCAAGCCCCAGCGCCGAGAGGCGGCCTACACCGGCAAGCCGGTCAAGAAGGGCTACCGCGTACCCTACGTGCGGCCTGAGCTCGAGGGCGTGAAGCCACCCGATTCAAAGTAGGTGCCGGAAAGTGGGGCTTGTGGAAAAGTAGGTGCCGGAATGCCGGGCTTGCGGGTTAGAAGAGATGGGTGTTCCCCAATTCGCTTTGTTCTGAGTAGAATCTCCCGGATTATGCGAGACCGTGTAGGCTCGAGCCCAAACCCCCAAGCTCCCTGGAGGAAACAATGAGTGTCGGATTTTGGGAAATTCTTGCGCTGCTGCTGCTGGTCGGTACCGGCCTGGCGGTGGTGCGGCTACAGAATGCCGTTCACGCCGCCCTGGCGCTAATTGCCAATTTCCTGGTGGTGGCGGGCGTCTATGTGGCGCTGGAGGCCCGTTTTGTGGCTATGATCCAGATTATCGTCTATGCCGGGGCCATCGTGGTGCTTTTTTTGTTTGTCATCATGCTGCTCTCGGCGGCCAGCGCCAATGTGGGCCAGGATCTGCTGCCAAGGCTTCCGTGGGTGGCCGGGCTGGGTGCGGCGGGTCTGGCCGCTGTCCTGGTCTATGCCCTGACCCGCTTCCAGCCGCCCGCCAATGCGCCGGCCCTGGGAGGTGGCCTGCCCCAGGCCCTGGGGCCCCTGCTCTACGACCCTGAGAAATGGCTGTATGCCCTTCTGGTGGTGGGCTTTTTGTTGCTGGTGGCCACGGTAGCGGCGGTGGTGCTGATTGAGCCGGAGCGAATTATTTCGGCCACCAGCCACCCGGCCCACCCACGTCAGGATCAAAAGCCCACCCCCCCAATGACTGAGCAAAAAGACGGTAAGGCGGTGGTGAAGCGATGATCTGGCTCATAGCTTCCGCTTTGTTGTTTTCGATTGGGGCTTATGGCGCGCTGACCCGGCGCACCGCTATCCTGATGTTTCTTTCTATCGAACTGATGTTAAACGCGGCTGCGCTCTCGCTGATCAGTTTTTCCAGGCTCTCGGGCAGTCTGGATGCGCAGGTGGTGGTGCTATTCATCATTGCCATCGCTGCTGCGGAGGTTGCGGTGGGGTTGGGCCTTATTGTGGCCATCTTCCGTCGCCGCGAGACCACCAACGTGGACGAGCTGCGGCAACTGAGGGGGTAAAACGTGCAAGAGACCTTTCTTCTGCCCCTGATTATTGCACTGCCTTTGCTGGGGTTTGTGCTGCTTGGGCTGTTTGGTAAGCGATTCGGTGAGCCTGCTGCGGGTTGGCTGGCCTCGCTGCTGGTTCTGGGCAGTTTTTTACTGGGTCTGTTCTTGTTGCTACAAGGTGGTGCCAAATGGACGCTGGCCGAGTGGCTGCCGGGTATTCCCTTTAGCCTGAACCTGGACAACCTCTCGGGCGTGATGCTGATGGTGGTGGCCGGGGTCGGCTTTCTGATCCACGTCTGGGCTATAGGCTATATGCACGGCGACCCGGGATATAGCCGCTTCTTTAGCTACTTCAACCTGTTTATCGCGGCCATGCTGGTGCTGGTGCTGGGCGATAGCCTGCCGGTGGTGTTTATCGGCTGGGAGGGGGTGGGGCTGGCCTCTTACCTGCTGATTGGTTTTTGGTACCAGGAGCGGGTCAACGCCGACTCGGCCCGTAAGGCCTTTATCGTCAACCGCATTGGCGACCTGGGCTTTTTGCTGGCCATGGGCCTCTTGTGGAGCATGTTCGGCACCCTTTCCATCTCCGAACTTGTCGAGAAGGTGGAGGCCGGGGGCTATAGCTTCACCACCCTCACCCTAGCCGGGTTCTTCCTGCTCATCGGGGCCATCGGCAAGAGCGCCCAGGTGCCCCTGATGGTCTGGTTGCCCGATGCCATGGCGGGCCCCACGCCGGTCTCGGCCCTGATTCACGCCGCCACCATGGTGACGGCGGGGGTCTATCTGATGGTACGGCACGCTTTCATGCTGCACGGCGACGGCTTCCTGGCGGGCCTGATTGTGGCGATTGGTCTGCTGACCGCTTTCTATGGCGCCTTGTGCTCGTTGGGCCAGTGGGATATCAAGCGCATTGTGGCCTACACGACCCTTTCCCAGCTCGGCTTCATGTTTGTGGCGGTGGGGGTAGGGGCTTACTGGGTGGCCATCTTCCACATCGTGACCCATGCCTTCTTTAAGGCCCTGATGTTCATGACCTCCGGCTCGGTGATTCATGCCCTGGGGGGGGAGCAGGACGTGCGGCAGATGGGCGGGATGCGCAAGTACCTGCCGGCCACGCACCTGCATGGCCTGGTGGCTGCCTTTGCCTCCGGTGGTCTGGTGCCGCTGGCCGGTTTCTGGTCAAAAGACGCCATCCTGGCGTACTCCTTCGAGTATGGCCCCTGGCTCTGGGCCCTGATGCTGCTGGCCTCGGTGCTGGCTGCGCTTTACTCGATTCGCTGGTATGTGCTGGTCTTTTGGGGCGATTACCGGGGCAAGGCGCACCCCCACGAGAGCCCGGCGGTGATGCTCTGGCCCAACCACATCCTGATGGGGGGGGCCCTGGGGGTGGGCTTTATCGGGCTGCCCTACGTGATCGACTACAAAAACTTCATTGAGCCTTTCCTGACTAGGGCCATCGGCGACTTTCCCCACGAGAAACTGCCGGTGGTTACGGAGTGGGTGCTCATTATCATCTCGGCGGTGGTGGCAATAGCCGCGCTGTGGTGGGGCTTCCGGTTTTTCCAGCAAAAGATGCCCGCCTGGTACGAGCGCTTCCAGGCAGCGGCCTTGCAGGGTTTCTATGCCGATGCCGCCTATAACGCCCTGTTGGTGAACCCGGCCAAGGGGCTGGCCGAACTGCTGTTTAGCGGCGACAGGGGCCTGCTCTTTGGCTTTGCGGGCCTGGGTAGCCTGATGGGCGGCCTTGGGGCTCTGCTGGCGAGGCTCGAGACCGGCGCTTTGCGCTTTTACCTGGCCGGGCTGCTCCTGGCGCTGGTGCTGCTGGTGGGCTGGGGGGTGTTGCGATGATTCATGTGGGACTGTGGTTGCCCCTCCTGACGGGTATGCTGTTGCTTATTGTGCCCGGTCTGGGCCGTAGTTTTGCCATTGCCTCCGCAGCCATCAGCCTGGTCATCTCGCTGGTGCTATTTGCGGGCTACAGCGGACAGGGCGTGGCCTATGCCAGTCAGACGCCATTTCTACCCGAGGCAGGGGTCTACTATGCGCTGGGGCTGGATGGCGCGGGGCTCTTTTTGTGGATAGCGGTGAGCCTGGTGGTCTTGCTGGGGGTCTGGATTGCCGACGTACCGGTGCGCTTTCTGGCGTATACCCTGATGATGCAGACCGGCTTGCTGGGCATTTTCGCCGCGCAAGACCTGATCTTCTTTTACTTCTTCTTTGAAGCTACCCTGATCCCTTCCTTGCTGATGCTGTGGTTCTATGGGGGGCCGGATCGCCTGCGGGCCATCTATACCTTTGCCCTCTTTACCCTGGTGGGCTCGTTGCCGATGCTGGCCGCTATCTTTGCGGTGCGTTTTCTGGGCGGGGCGGATAGCTTCCTCTATACCGACCTGGCGGCCAACCCGCTGACCGGGCAGACCGCCGCGCTGGCCTTCCTGGGCTTCCTGGTGGCACTGGCGGTCAAGACCCCGCTTTTCCCCCTGCATGCCTGGCTGCCGAGTTTTCACCAGCAAAACCACCCCTCGGGCCTGGCTGATGCCATGGGCACGCTGTACAAGGTGGGTGTGTTCGCCTTCTTCAAATGGGCCATTCCCCTCATGCCCGATGGCTTCCGCGAGTGGCAGGGCTTGCTTTTGTTCCTGGCGGCTTTTGGGGCCATCTACTCGGCCTGGGTGGCCTTTAGCGCCCCGGACTGGAAAACGCTACTGGCCTATGCCGGGGTTTCGCACATGGGCGTGGCCGCTTTGGGCCTCTTTAGTGGCAACAGTGAAGGTACGGTAGGCGCCTTGTACCTGTTGGGGGCTTCGATGGTCTACGGTTCGGCCATGTTCTTGTTTGTGGGCCTGGTCTACAAGCGCACCGGTAGTCTGGACATCAATCCGGTGCGCGGCCTGGCTAAACACGCCCCGGCCCTTTACGTGCTGGGTATGTTTTTGCTCATGGCCATGATTGGGCTGCCGGGGCTGTCGGGCTTTCCGGGCGAACTGATGATCCTGCTGGGGGCCTACAAGGTTTCGCCCTGGCTGACCTTTGTGGCCTTCCTGGCGGTGATTGCCGCGGCGGCCTATGCGCTCACTGCGTTCCAAAAGCTCTTCCAGGAGAACGCCCAGGTTCAGGCGGTGCCCGACCTGGACACCCGCGAATGGGGTTTTGCCGCCGTGACGGTGGGGGTGTTGCTCTTGATGGGCCTTTATCCCAAGCTCTTCACGGTGTACCTCGAGCCTCTGGGCAAGGCCCTGGCTGCGCTTTTTGGAGGTGCCTCATGAGCGCCGTGCTTTCTGGCGTGGAGTATGGAGTGAATAGGGCTTTTGCGCTCATTTCCGCGGCCCTGACCCCTACCGGAGGTGCGCGATGCTAACCCTGTATGTGCTGGCGGGCTTCGCCACGGTACTGTCGCTCTTGGCCTTTGTAATCTCTCGGGAGGCCAACCGCATCGTGACCCTGGCAGGACTGGTGCTGGCGGGTTTGTTTTGCGTTGTGGGCTGGGGAGGAACCCAGGAGGCCTTCGGGGGCCTCTACCGCTTCGATACCCTGGCCCGTGGTCTGACCCTGGTAGCAATCCTGGGGGGCTTGTGGACGCTATTGCTGGGGCCCGGTAAGAAGTTCGAGTTTCCGCTTCTGGTGCTTTACGCTGTTACAGGCATGCACATCATGGCCAGCAGCCCCAACCTGGTGGTGCTGGTGATTGCCCTCGAGGTCTTCTCGCTGCCCCTGTATGTGCTGGCGACCTGGCAGCGCGACGAGAAAGGCTTTGAGGCGGGCCTCAAGTACTTTTTGCTGGGGGCCCTGGGGGCGGCCATTTTTCTATACGGCATCGCCCTCTACTTTGGCGCGACAGGCAGCTTTATGGCGGGGGCGAGTGGTTCCGGGCCCCTCTACATTGCGGGCTTGTTCCTGATTATGGCGGCTTTTGCCTTCAAGACTGCCATGGTGCCCTTCCAGTGGTGGTCGCCCGACGTCTATCAGGGCAGCCCCACGGTGGTCACGCTGTTCATGGCCACGGCGGTGAAGGCGGCAGCTTTTGCGGCCATGCTGCGGATCTTCACCCCCGCAGGCCTGGAAGCCTGGGGGGTGGGTATGGCGGCCCTGATAGCCCTCACCACCATTTTTGGGAACCTGGGGGCGCTCTCCCAAACCGAGGCCAAGCGGCTTTTTGCCTACTCCTCCATCGCCAATGCGGGCTACATCGGCCTGGGGCTCTTCGGCCCTACCGGACAGGCTACGGTTCCTTTTTACCTGCTGACCTATGGGCTGGCCACAGGCCTTATCTTTGCGGTGCTTGCGATGCTTTCCAACCAGGACGTGCCGCTTGAGCGCCTGCGCGGCCTGTGGTATCGCAAGCCCCTGCTGGGCGGGGCCATGGGTCTGGGCATCCTTTCGCTGCTGGGGTTGCCGCCGCTGGCCGGGTTCTGGGCCAAGTACCTGGTCTTCCAGGAAGCGGCTCGGGCGGGCTTCTACGGGCTGGTGGTGCTGGCTCTGGTGACCTCGGCCATTGGGGCGTACTATTACCTCAAGACCTTCTTCCTGGTTTTCAGCAAGCCCACCCCCGTGCAGGAAGCCGAGGATCGTGAGGCCGAGGCCGCCCTGACGCAGTTTGGTAGCTCGGAAGCGCCGGGGATTCCGGTAGCGGCAGCGCCTATGGGCCTGACCCAGGGCTTGATGGCACCGGCGGCACGCATGTGGGCGCCTGCCCTGGGCCTTATGCTGGGGGCCATCGGTCTGTTGGGTCTGCTCTCGGTTCTTCCGGGACTGGGTTTGCGGGCCTTCAGCGCGGGCCTGTCGCCGGCAGCGGCTGCCGTGAGCATTACTGCACCCTCCAGCGGTGCGACCCTGATTGCTGGAAGCTATGCCTTGCAGGGCATCGGCAAGCCAGGGGAGACCCTCGAGCTCTTGGATAACGGCAACCCCCTGGGGGTGGTAACGGTAGGCCCCGATGGGCGGTGGAGCTTCCCGGTGGCTACCTCGGCCCTCCCTTCGGCCCTGGCTGCCGGCGCCCATACCTACGAGGTGCGCCGGGCTGGACAGACAACAGGAGCCAGCACCAATGTGAACGTCGCGCTACCCGTCGAGCCAGCGTTTACCTCGCCGCTGGCGGGCGCTACAGTGGCCGCTACCGGTTTTACCCTGCAGGGTACGGCCCAGCCGGGCCAGGTGGTCGAAATCTTTGAAGATGGGGCCAGCCTGGGGCGGGTCACGGCCAATGCCAGCGGGCAGTGGAGCCTGAATGTTCCGCCGCCTCCGGGCGGAACGCGGGTGTATGAGGTGCGGCCCGAAGGCGCTGCCTCGGGGGCTCGAATCTCGCTGGTGGTGCCCGAGGCCCTGGCCGGGGCCACCTGTAGCCAGAGCTTTGCGCTCTCGAACCTGCAAGCAGGGGGTACGGTCTCGAGGCCCTTCCGCTTTGGCGGGGTGGGCTCGGCCAGCAGCTACACCGTGCTGGTGCGGCGTGGGGATCGAATCATAGGGCGCAAAGATATTCCGCTCAGTGCGGCCTGCGGCTGGAGCTACTTCTCCGACCCAGGCCCCGGCGAAATTACCTACGAGGTGCGCGAGACCGGCAGGCTCGAGTCCGAACCACCGCTCGCCACCATCACCCTAAAGGTGCAGTAAGCAACTTGGTGGCATAGGGGCGTATCGCAATACGCCCCTACAGTTATTTTGTGGGCATGAAAATCGTAGTCTTTGGTGCATCCAAGGGAGTGGGGCTTCAGGTGGCGCAACAAGCCCAGGAACAAGGGCTTAGCGTGACTGCTTTTGCGAGAAACCCCTCGTTCCCCAATTATGCCCATCTCAGCGCTATGCGGGGCGATATCTTCGACCCAGAGGCCGTGTCCAGGGCAGTTGAAGGTCAGGATGCTGTGGTGATTGCCCTGGGTGCGGGCAACCAGGCCGGCGACCAAACCCGCAGCCAGGGAACGGCCCACATCGTGCGGGCCATGCAGCAGTATGGGGTCAGGCGGGTAGTCGCGGTGAGTTCGTTTGGGGTAGGCGACAGCCGCAAAGGCCTGATCGCCCATGCGGCCTGGCTCTTTCTCAAGGCGGCCCTGGAAGAGCACGAGCGCCAGGAGAAGATCCTGATGGAAAGCGGCCTGGACTGGACCATTGTCCGCCCCACCGGCCTGACCAACGATGCTAAAACCGGCGCTTACAAGATTGGGAGTAGCGGGCGGGGGCGAATCTCGAGGGCCGATGTGGCTGACTTCATCCTGAAAGCACTGGAGGATTCAAGCTACATTGGCAAGGCCCTGGTCATCAGCTCCTGAGCGCTGCTAGCTCTGAATGCTTTTGTGTGATGGACCACCGACCGTGCCCCTTGGTAGCCACGTTTTGGGGTTTCGACCCAATCGAATCGGGCTGATCTGCTACCCTGGAGCCAGTGCAGCCCACATTTTCGTTCCCAAAAGCCTGGAATTTACTGCTCAACTTTGTTTATCAAGAGGCCGCCAGTAGCTTTTTTCCTGGCCTGATCTTGCTTTTGTTGCTGCTTACCCGGTTCGTGGAGATTCCGGGCCTGCCCCGTTACGATTTTTTGCTGCTGTGCTGCATTGTGATCCAGATCTGGATGGTCTGGGGCCTCAAGGTCGAGACTGTGGACGAACTCAAAACCATCACCCTCTTCCATGCGATTGCTATGGCCATGGAAATCTACAAGGTCAACCTGGGTTCCTGGGTTTATCCGGGTGAGGCCTACACCAAGCTTCTGGGGGTGCCCCTCTTTGCGGGCTTCATGTATGCGGCGGTGGCCAGCTACATCACCCAGGCCTGGCGACGCCTGCACCTGCGAATAGAGAACTTCCCGCCTAGCTGGGTTAACTGGTTGTTTGTGCTGCTCATCTACGGTAATTTCTATACCAACGCCGTTTTTTACGATATTCGATGGCTGATCATTGCGGGGCTTTTTGTGGCTTACTGGCGTACCCGCATTTACTTCAGCCTCTCTACCCAGCCCTTCAAGCGCCCCGACCCCGCCCTGGCTCCCGTGCAAGCGTTCTGGCTGCCCCTCAAGCTGGCGTTTTTGCTGGTTGCTACGTTCATCTGGATTGCTGAGAACATCGGGACCTACCTGGGGGCCTGGCAGTACCCCAGCCAGGCCGATGGCTGGCAGATGGTTTCCGTCTCCAAGCTAACGTCCTGGGCCCTTTTGTTCATTGTAAGTTTTGTACTGGTGGCCCAGCTCAAGCGCATCAAGGCCCAGCGCACAGGCCTCGAGCAATTTTGAGCTAAACTTGACCCAGTGAAAGAGAACCGCATTCCCCTCGAGGAACTTGCCCAACTGCCCAGCTTTGCGGCAGTCACGCCCAGTTGGGACGGTCAGAAAATTGCCTTCTATTGGGATAAAACCGGGCGCTATGAGCTCTACACCCTGGATTTATTGAGCCGTAAGGTCAAAAAACTTACCGACGGCCAGGCCCCGCGCCAGCTGCGGGCCGGTTTTGTCTGGACGCGGGACGATGCCGAGATTATCTTCGCCAAGGATAAGGACGGCGACGAGCAGAATAACCTGTTCAAGATAGCGCTGGACACAGGCCAGGTAGTTCAGATGAATGATAGCCCCACTACGCAGGAATACGCCGGGCAAGTACACCCCGACAATACCCGCATGGCGGTGATGTCGAATCGGGCCGGACAGATGAACGTGTTCACCCTGGATCTCAAACACGAGACCCACAAATGGAAACAACTGACCCACTTCAAGGCCCCGGCCTATGCGGTGGGTTGGAGTCCTGATGGAGAGTGGCTGGCTGTGGTTTCCAACGAGTCGCCCAATCTGAAGAACCAGGATAGCTACCTCGTGTGCGCAGACGGCTCTCAAATCCGCAAAATCCTCTCCATTCAGGACGGCTCCAAAGACGCCGTGGCCGACTGGCACCCCGATGGTAAGCGGCTGGCCTTCACTTCCGATGCTTTAGGCAACAGCCGGGTGGGGATTTTGAACCTGGACGGCGGCGAGGTTCGCTGGCTCAGTCCGGAGCGAAGCGATACCGAGGAGTACGCCGCTGGCTTTTCCAAAAATGGCGATTGGCTGGCGGTCATCCGCAACCGCCACGCAGCCATTCTGCCGGTGCTCTACCACGTGGAATCGGGCCAGACGAGGGAACTCAAACTGCCGGAAGCGGTGGCGGCGGGTAGCGATTTCGTGCTGGGGGATTGCAAGCTGCTGGTGTTGCTCACCTCGGCTACCCGGCGCCCCGAGCTAATTTTGTACGACCTCGAGCAGGATACCTACGAGGTGCTGCTGGAAGCTGAGTATGGCTCCATTAACCCCACGGTTTTTGTTGAAGACCAGCATATCTGGTACGAGAGCTACGACGGGCGCAAGGTGCCCGCCCTGCGCTATCAGCCCAGGACAATTCCTCCCGGTACGCGGCTGCCGGCGGTGATCATTGTGCACGGCGGCCCTACCGCACAGTTCTTTCGGGCCTTCGACCCCTTCGCGCAGTTTCTGGTAGACCAGGGGTATGTGGTTCTGCAGCCCAACATTCGCGGCTCGACCGGCTATGGGGTGGAATGGCGTGACCTCAACCTCAAGGACTGGGGTGGGGGTGACCTGGAAGATGTGGTAGCCGGTGCTCGCTACTTAGGAGCCTTGCCTTTTGTGGACCCCAATCGTATTGGCATTTTTGGCGGCTCGTTTGGGGGCTTTATGACTTATATGGCCGTCACCAAGAAGCCGGAGGTCTTCAAGGTGGGGGTGCCCTGGGTGGGGATTACCGACCTGCACAAGCTCTACGAAGAGGACATGGAACACTTCCGGTATTATTTCCGCTCCCAGATGGGCGACCCCGTGCAGGATTATGCTCTGTGGCGCGACCGCAGCGCCATCGAGTTCGCCCATCAGCTCAAAGCCCCCATCCTCATTGTGCACGGCGTCAACGACCCCCGCTGCCCCATTTCTCAAGCGCGCATCTTCCGCGATAAGCTCTTGCAGCTTGGCAAACTGGAGGGTCAGGACTTCGAGTACCACGAGTTTGCCGACGAAGGGCATGGCCCTGGGGGCGATATCCAGGGCAAGATCCGCACCTTCAAGCTGCTGGCAGACTTCCTCGAGCGTCGCCTCTAGCGCAAAATGGCCCGCACCGGTGCGGCATCGGTGCCCTCGAGCCTTAGCGGTAGGGCAATCAACTCGTAGGCTCCCACAGCCACACCGTCCAGTGCCAGCCCTTCCAGGATGAACACCCCCGCCCCGGCAAAGGCTTTGTGGGCGGGGAGGTCTTTGGAGGTGAGGGGGTCTACGCTGGGGCAGTCGGTGCCGTAGAGCCGGACGCCCCTCGAGGCCAGGTAGGTTGCCGCCTCGGGTTCTACGTGGGTGAACTGCTGAGGAAAGGCGGGCCAGTCGTTGGGCTGCCCGGTATAAAAGAGGGTACGTTCGGCCAGCTCGACCGTTTGCAAAAAGGCCACCGAAAGCGCTTGTTGCCCCCGCGCATCCACCACCCGGCAGGGGCCAACCAGCGCCGAGAGCGGCACGCTTTCCAGCCGCCCGCCCGCTTCCACGTAATGCCAGGGGGCATCCAGGTGGGTGCCCAGGTGGGTGGTGGTGGCAATTTTACCCACGTTTACGCTATCCCCCTGGGCTATCTGGGCGGTCAGTTCGTAGCGATATGCTGTGTCGCCGGGCCAGACCGGAACGCCCGGATAGATGCGACGGGTAATGTCAATCAGGCCAATCATGGCTCAATGATACGCAGGATGTGGTGCTCGAGGCTCTCCACCGCCTGCTTGATGCGCCACTGGGCCTTGTCACGCACCCCAGCCAGGTTGGACACCGCCCGCAGCTCGGCGCACTTCAGGCCCATCCACAAGCAGGTCTGGGCAAAGGCGGCCCCTTCCATGTTCTCGAGGTCGGCCTCCCACCTGCGCGATAGCTGCCGGGCCTCGCTGGGGTTTTCCGAGACCAGGTCGCGGGTCAGGAAGGTTTTGGTGGGCAGGTTGAGGGTTTGGCTCAGTTCAGCCGTCAAAGCCCGATCCAGTGGAAAGCGGTTGTGATACGGGCCCGAGGCCAGTACCAGCGTAGGGAAGCCCATGCCTTTCATGCCCCCGTCCTTGAGGCCCAGGTCGGCCTGGATTTCCTTCTCGGCGAGGGCCGCGTCCCCAATCTGCAAACCTGCATCGGGGTACATGCCGGCAATGCCAAACAGCAGCACCCGCTCTAACTTACTTCGTTGGGCAAAGGCGGCCAGGGTGGCGGCGGTATTAACTTTTCCGATGCCGGATTCCAGCCAGACCCAGCCCTCCCCGCGCAGCCCGGCGCGTCCGTGGAAGCTAGACTTCCGGCCTTTCAGAAAGGCGGCTTCGAACCGGGTGGGGCTCAGGAGTAATTGCATGGCACGATTAAACAGTAAAGTTGAACCTAAAATCTATACTAAGTATAAATTAGTGTGATTGATTTTTTTCTTCTATGCTAACTTTCTGATTGAGGCGCCTTAGAAAGGAGGTAAGGTTGTGCGGGAGCTGATTATCAGGGTAATCGTGGAAATTATCTGCGCCGTATCGAATGCTTGCTAGGATTTGGCTGGTTGGGTCATGTAATTTCTGGAGGTGATATGATGGTTAGGGAATACCTAATCGCTTTGTTGGATTATGTCTTTTGCAGGTTGGGCTGGTGCTAAATGGAGCTATCGAGGCGTGGGTAATAATACCTGCGCCTCCATACGTTAACTACTGAATAGGCAATCCCATGATCAAAGTTGATTCAATACAAAAAACCTACTACTCTCGGACAAATTTTGTGAATGTTTTGCAGGATGTTTCATTGGAGGTGCAGCCGGGAGAGATACTATCTTTGCTTGGGCGTAATGGCAGCGGAAAGACCACTACCATTCGCATAATTTGTGGGTTGGTTTTACCGGATAAAGGTAAGGTTAGTATCAATGGTTTCACTCTGGGCAAGCCTGAGTACATGGCCCAACTTGGGGCATTGATTGATACAAACCGGGGGCTCTATCCTCGCCTCTCGCCATTTGAAAACCTGCAGTACACCTGCATTGTTCGGGGCATGTCGCGTTCAACTGCAATTGAGCGAGCAAAGTATCTGCTCGATCTGCTTGGGCTCTGGGAAAAGCGAAATGCTCCGACCCAAACTTTGTCCAAAGGCATGCTTTCCAAAATGGCCTTCGCACTAGCAATAGCCCATGACCCGACTTTTGTTTTACTAGATGAACCGACGCTCGGTCTGGATATCGACGCGGCTGAGACCTTAGAAGAGCAAATACAGCTTATGGCCGCAAGTGGAAAAGGGATTTTGCTCACCACGCATCAAATGGAAGTTGCTGAGCGTTTGAGTAGCCGTGTAGCGATTCTTGTGGATGGCCGGATTGCAGTTGACAAGCCAAAATTGGAATTGCTGAGTATGTTTGACCAACAAAGATATCGAATTGTCTTTTCAGAGCCATTATTGGGGCTCGAGCTTCCCTATGTTTTCACCTTAGATTCAACAAATACTGTTCTCGAAGTGGCACTAAATAGTTCCAACGAGATATACGACCTGATGAATCGGCTACGCCCTGCCCCTATCAAGAGCATTGAGAAAATTGACGAGGATCTGGGCCAGATATTCAAATACCTAACCATCAAGGAGCCAAAGCATGCTTAGACTTCGCCAACTCATCTACGCAGAACTGATGCGTTCATGGCTCGAGCTGGCTCGTTACCCTGCGCAATTCTTTCTGGGGCTGCTTTTGATGGGCCTTATCTTTTACCTGCTCTTTGGCTTTGCCAAACTAGCGGGCGCAGTTGACGCCAGTGGTATACAAACAACCAAACTAATAGCAGGGTATCTGTTGGGAATTCTAGCTTTAGGGACTATTGGGGGACCCGCCCATCAGGTTAGTAGGGAGGTGAAATCAGGATCACTGGAGAACATGGTTTTATCTGGACAAGGGCTAACGGCTTTTTTTGTGGTTCAGGTGTTGGCTCGATCTTGGTTTTCTTTGCTTCAAATGGGCTTATTATTTACGGTTTTGGTCTTTATATACAAATCTTCGTTCGAGCTAAGTTGGCTATTGCTACCAACTTTTTTTTTGTTTTTGATTGCCGCTCTGGGATTGGGTTTGTTGGCAGGTGCGGTGGTCCTCTTATACAAGGAAGTGAGTAATATCTTTACATTGGTTCAACTCTTAGTCTTTCCGGCTGTGATGGTGGAGTTGCCCCAACTACAGTGGTTTCCGCTAACGCTTGGAGCAAACATGACTAGAAACCTGGTGTCGGGGGGTTCGGTCGAGCCCATCGATTGGGCCATCCTTGGGTTGGGTGCCGTTGCACTCTACAGTATTGGAGTTTACTTCTTCCAAAGTGCCGATCTGCTCGCACGAAGAAGAGGTTTACTTGGGCACGAATAAGGCTAGTCTACCACCCTAAACCCCAGCGCCTCGGCCCGCTCCACGAAGAACTGAATATTTTCGCTTTTGGTCTCGCCCCCCAGGCTCTTGCGCTCGTAGGCCTGTTCGGCGGCCAGGATCATGGTCTCGGCCAGGCAGGCCGGCACGGCGCCCTCGCCAAAGTGTAGGTCGAGGTTGCCGCGCATTGGCCCCGGTGGCCGCACCACTCCCCCCGGGATCACCCGTACCCCCGGTACTTGCTTGACCGTCTCGTCTACGTCGGGGGGTACGCCTTCGTCGTAGATCCAGGCCCCGGGCTTCACGTGCTCGGGAAAGATGACCGGCTGGGGGTCGGAGGTGGCGGTAAAGACCAGGTCGGCTTCTTTGATGGCCGAAATGTCCAGGGTGATGATCAGCTCGGGTACCGGCTGGCCTTTGCGCTCTAAATTTTGCTTGAGTGTTGCAGCGCTCTTTTCCAAGCGCTCGAGGTTGCGCCCGATCAGAATTAGCCTGCCCACCAGGGGAGCAATCTGCCGGGCAATCCCAAAGGCCACCACCCCGTTGGCGCCCACCACTGCGGCGGTGGCTTCCTTAAGCTTGCGCCCAGTCTGCTCAAAGTGGGCCAGGATGCCGGGAATAGCGGCCTTGACCGTACCGGCGGTGTAGGCGCCGCCGTTGGTGACTTGTATTTCCGGCACGGCTTCTTGCACGATTTTTCCCTTCTCGCCCACCACGCTCCAGAACGCCCCCAGCCCCACCACCGTGCAGCCCAGCTCTTTGGCCAGCCGGGCCCCCTGGATGGCCCGCTGGGTGGCCAGCTCGGGCTTACCGCTGATCTGATGGGGCAGCAAGGGGGCCGAGAGCAGGTGGCAGCGAATCTCCCGCCCGTCGGCGGTTTTTACCCCGCGCAACTCGCCCACCTTCATGGGCCGGATGGCCTCAGCCAGGTTTTCCACCAGGCTTTGCGCGATCAGGCCCCGCTCGACCAGGGGCTTGGCCCAGCGGAAGCGGGGGCTTTGGAAGAGGTCGTCCACTGTTAGCGGATGAATCATGAAAGCACATACCACCTGTTTGTCCGAGGGCAGGGGCAAGGGTTCGCCCAGGCGGGGTTCGGTGCCTTCCAGCATTCGCCCAATATTTTCCTTGTAGCGCCAAAGCGTTGTCAGCAGCAAAAACCAGGCCGCCAGCTTAGCCCAGCCGGAGATGGGCTCGAGGGTAAGCAATAGAGCCAGTGTGGCCGGAATGGTCATGGCCGCCAGCGAGGCATAGCGACTCCACAAAAGAATTCCCGTCGCTACCAGCAAAACCACCAGGGTCAGCAGGTAAGGCAGGCCGCTCAGGTAGAGGCCAAAAACAAACCCCACCAGCACCCCGGCGCCCCGCCCGCGCAAAAGCGCTCCCTCGGCCAAAAACCGGGGAGGGTAGAGGTGGCCCAAATAGACCAGCAGCGCAAAAACCACCGCCCAGGACAGGCCAAACTGCCCCCCCATCCAGACCGCCAGGAGCCCCTTCAGGAAATCCAGGCTCCAGGCCAGCAGGGCCGGGCCTGTGCCCAGGAGCTTGAGGGTGTTCTCGAGGCCCAGGTTATAGGCCGAGGCCAGACGTGGGTCCTGCCCGGTCAGGCGACGGATGGCCCAGTAGCCCAGCGGTAGCGAGCCGATCAGGTAGGCCAGGATTGCCAGCAAAAAAACCATCGGCACAACCTTACCAGAAAAACCCGGCGACGAGATACACAGGACTTTTGAACAAAGCCCAGGCTCAGGTTTCGCTGGATTGCTTAGCCTCGAGGTGGGCGGTTTTGGGTTTCTGGCTCATGGCCCAGAGGGTGCCCAACACCAGTACAACCAGAATAAAGAGCGAGAACTGGGTCTTGTCTATGCCTGTGGCCCACTCGGGGCGGATTAGCACTTCCTTGGCGAACTTGTCCCAACCCCCAATAGCCAGCTTGACCCCGGCAAAGCCCACCACCGCAAAAGCCACCGCCTCGAAGCGGGGGTATTTTTCCAGGAGGCCCACAAACAGCACCGCCACAAAGCGCAGGGCCAGGATGCCAATAAATACGCCGGTAAAGATAATCCAGAGGGTATCCGAAAGCGCTACCGCCACCAGCACCGAGTCCACGGCAAAGGCCAGGTCGGCTAGCTCGATCTGTGCCACAATGGTCCAGAACTGGCGCGGAGTCACGGTTTTGAGCGCTTGCAAGGCATCGGGGTGGGCTTCCTCTTTGGGCTTCGGTTTGCTGAAGTGCCGGATGGCGATGTAGAGCAAATAAACAGCTCCCAAAGCCTGAATCCACCAGAACTGAATCAGGTACACCGCAAACACCAGGGCCAGGCCGCGCAGAATGTAGGCCCCGGCGATGCCGTAAAAAAGAGCCTTTTGCCGCCAGGGTGGAGGCAGTTGCTTGACCATCACCCCCAGCACCATGGCGTTGTCGGCGGAAAGCACCGCCTCCAAGACAATCAGGATTCCTATAACGATTAGCGCTTGTCCGAGTTGTTCCATGGGCACCCCAGCGCCGTGGATAGGTCGTAGAAAACCACCACGGCAGGCTTGTGTCGTGGTGGTCTCACCAAGGCGATGCGCCCAGATTAACCGGAAGCTACCGCTTCGTACTGACGATTAATCAACCCTAATCCGGCCAAACAGGGTGGCTACTCCCCAACCATCCTGTAGCGTAGCAGGCTTTGTCCTATGAAAAGCGCATGAGCCTACCATCTGGAAGGGGGTGGTGGGGCTTCAGGCAGATTTTTCCCAGACGGCCCAGGTGCGGTGGTGCCCCTCCATCCACCCCTCGGCCCAGGCCCGCAGGCGCAAACCGGGGGACGGGCGCAGGAGTTCGCCCGGTTGCCAGTAGTGCGCGGCCTGGCTTCCCCGGCGGGCCGCTTCCTGGGTGGTAAAGCCTTCCAAAAATACTTGTCCCCCCGGCAAGAGCCGCTCGCAGAAGTGCGCCAGAAGGGGGCGGTGCAGGAAGTACGAGTGGATTATGCCGGCAAAGGGGCCCGGCGGCAGGTGGGGTTGGGGGTATTCCAGGTCGGTCTCGAGCGCCCATACATCAAGACGCCGACGGGCGGCTTGGGAGCGCACAAACTCGAGCGCTACCCGGCTTTTCTCGAGCAAAATCACCGGATGCCCCCGCTCGGCCAGAAAAAAAGCGTTACGCCCGGTCCCTCCGGCCAGGTCCAGCACCGGGCCTGCTGGAAGTCCATGGGCATAAGCCGCCACCACAAAGGCGGGTTGACTGAGCGGAGGCTGGTTCAGATAGTGGGCGTCCCAGTCTTTGGGCATGGGTCAGGATTCGGAAGTGCGACGAAAGGCCCATAGGCTTCCCAGCACCAGAATGGCCAGCGTCACGCTGAGGAAGAACGCCTGTGGCAGGTGTAAGGCCAGCTCGGGCCGGTGCAGCCAGACCTCACTGCCGTGCCCCCAGCCCTCGAGCATCAGCTTGAGCCCGGCCCAGCCCACCACCGCATAGGCCACGGTCTCGAGCCGCGGATACCGCTCGATGATACCCACCATAATGCCAGCGGCCAGCCGTATTAGCAGAATCCCGATGGCCACGCCAGTAAAGATCACCCAGAACTCCCGGCTGAAAGCAATCACCACCAGCACCGAGTCCACGGCAAAGGCCAGGTCTACCACGTTGATCATGATCACAATGCGCCAGAAGCTGGCGGCAGCGGCTTGTTGCACGCTGGTCGGGTCGGCCTGGCTGTGGCTGTTGCGCCGCAAGATGTGGTTCACTGCCAGATACACCAGGTAGAGCCCACCCAGGAGCTGAATCCACCAGATCTGGATGATGATGGTGGCAAAGAGCAGGGCTAACCCGCGCAGCACGTAGGCCCCGATGATGCCGTAAAGCAAAGCCCTCGAGCGCAAGTGCTCCGGCAAAGGCCGCACCATCACGGCCAGCACCATGGCGTTGTCCACAGAAAGAACGGCCTCGAGGGCCACAATGATTAGAATGGCTACAAAAGCCGAACCAAACTCCATAACCTCAAGCCTATCATCTAGAGCCGGTTTCCGAACAGGTACACAAGCGCCGGAGCCAGCCCCTGCCGCCAGGTCATCCAGTTGTGGCCGGAGGGGCGCTCGAAGTAGGCGTGCGGGTAGCCCTTGTCGGCCAGCATGGCAGCAAAGCGTCGGTTGGGTGCCAGCAGCCACTCGATCTGACCGGTCTCACAATAAAACCGCAACGGCAGGGCTTGGCTGTCCAGATACTGTTCGGTGAGCCACTCGGGGTCATTGTAGGAATCGCCCCCCTCAGGCGAGGCGGTTAGGCAGGCCGACTGGGTGGCGACCTTCTGAAACACCTCCGGGTGGCGTAGGGCCAGCCAGCCAGAAACCAGCCCGCCCAGGCTAGCACCCATCAGGCCCCTTTCCGGCGTGGGGCCATAATGCGACTCCACCGCGGGGATAATTTCGTTCAGTACGTGCTCCTCGTAATTGGGGTCAAACCAGTATTCTTTGCGGCGGTTTTCGGGTTCAATAAATACAATTCGCACCGGCTGGATTTCCTCCAGCTCACAAAGCCCCTGGGCCACCTCGGCCAGCCTGGCGGTGCGGTAGTAGGCCACACCGTCGTGCACGTAGAGGGTGGCCTGGGCTGGCGCTTGGGGGTCGAACACGTAGTAACGGCGGGTACTGCCAAAGGCCTTGGACTCCAGCCGGTGCCGGTGCACGTTTACCGGGCGGGAGGGTTGGTGCGGTGCGGCGTATTGAAAGCCCGGCAGCTCGATGGCCCGGGGGTAGTTCCACCAGGGGTTTTGGGCTTTGTGGGGGTTGTCGGGGTCGGGGAAGGGCTCTTTGTTTTCGTCTAGGAAGGCATACTCCACATAAGCCCCGGTGGGGAACTCGAGGTTCAGCGGCTTCTCGATGGGAAGGGGTTTTTTGTCCCAATCGGTAAAGTCGCCGACCAGGAATTTGGCCTGGGCCGGCGGATAAAAAGTAACAGAGCGTGCGTGTACCTCGACCATACCGGCTTTTATCTTAGTGCACGCACGACTTGTTTTGCGGCATGTTTTGAAGCACGCTGACTGCCCAAGATTGCGATGTACGCCTCATCGCGAGGGACTGCTGTGTACACCGAATTCCTGATTACCAGACCACTTAGCCCGGTAT
Organism: Meiothermus sp.; assembly: GCF_026004115.1. Classification (NCBI taxonomy): domain Bacteria; kingdom Thermotogati; phylum Deinococcota; class Deinococci; order Thermales; family Thermaceae; genus Meiothermus; species Meiothermus sp. The sequence goes on along the minus strand of NZ_BPIM01000001.1, from coordinate 3,134,030 downwards.
AAGATTTTTGGGTGGAGCCTTTACAAGACAACTATGGTGCGGTGGTGGCCTGGGTGAAGGCAAGCCCGGCAGCGCCGGTGTGTGGTCCGCTGGCCGGGCTGACTTTTGCCGCCAAGGACTTATTCGATGTGGCCGGACTGCCCACCGCAGCGGGTAACCCCGATTTTGCCGGGTGGTGGGGCCTGCCTACCCAGGATGCCTGGGCTGTGGCGGCCCTCAAGAAAGCAGGCGCCTGGCTGGTGGCCAAGACCCACACCCACGAACTGGCCTACGGCATGACCGGCATCAACCCCCACTTTGGCACACCCCGAAACCCCAGGGCGCCGGCTGGAATTCCCGGGGGTTCGTCTTCGGGTTCGGCGGTAGCGGTGGCAGCCGGCCTGGTGCCGGTGGCCCTGGGCAGCGATACGGCAGGCTCGGTGCGGATTCCGGCCTCGCTGTGCGGCGTATATGCCTATCGCCCGACCCATGGGGCCATTCCTACCCAGGGGGTGGTGCCCCTAGCCCCTGGCTACGATACGGTGGGCCTGCTGGCAGTGGGCCCTGAGGTCATGGAGCGCTTTGCCGGGGTGCTGCTGTGTGAGGCCCTGCCGGTGGTGCGCTTTGAGCGCGCAGTTCTGCTACGCGATGCCCTGGAGCTTTGCGACCCGGAAGCCCACGCTGCTGTGGAGCGCGTAGCGCAGAGGCTTGAAGCACTGGGTATCGCCGTTGAAGAGAAATCGCTCGGTCTGCTGCAAGAAGCTCGAGAGGCCCAGCGGGTTTTGCAGGGCGCCCAGGCCTGGGGTTTTCACCAGAGGTGGCTCGAGGAGCGGCAACCCCGCTTAGGCGAGGATGTGCGGAAACTCCTGGAAATGGTCTCGAGGCTCACCGCAGGCGAGATTGGGCGGGCCCTGAGCGAGCAGGTGCGCCTGAGAGCCGAGATGGGCGCTTTACTTTCGCCCGGTACGTTGGTACTGTTGCCCGCGACCCCCAGTTCAGCCCCCCAGGTAAGCACCCTACAAGACCCCGAAAAAGCCCTGGCCTTCCGCTGGCGCACGCTCAGCCTGACCTGCTACGCCAGTGTGCTGGGTGCACCCGTGGTCTTGGTGCCTGCCGAGCAACCCGGTGAAAAGCCCATTGGCGTGCAGCTTGTGGGGCCCTGGGGTAGCGATATGGGTTTGCTGAATACAGTACGCCAGGCTTTCAAATAGCGTGCCTGGTTTACCGACTTCGGGGGTCGAGCACCTCGGCCAGTGCGTCGCCAAACAGGTTAATGCCCAGCACCAGCAGGCTAATAGCCACGCCAGGAAAGGTGGCCACCCACCAACCCCCAAAGAACAGCACCTCGCGTCCGTCGGCCAGCATCTGTCCCCAACTGGGAATTTCGGGGGGCACGCCGGAGAGCCCCAGGAACGAAAGCGCAGCCTCGGTCACGATCAAGCGTGCGAGTTCCAGGGTGGCCACCACGATCAGCGGCCCGGCTGCGTTGGGCAGGAGGTGCTTGAGCATGATGCGCCGCCCAGAGGCCCCCAGGGCATGGGCGGCCTGGACAAACTCCCGCTCCTTGAGCGATAAAATCTCGCCCCGTACCACCCGTGCATACAACACCCAGCTGGTAACGCCCAGCACCACAATGGTATTGGTCAGGCTGGGCCCCAGCGCAGCGATAATGGCGATTACCAGCAGGATAAACGGCAGCGAAAGCTGGATGTCGCCGAGGCGCATCAAAAAGTCATCTACCCGCCCCCCCAGGTAGCCCGACAGCAGGCCCAATGGAATCCCAATCGCTGCACCAATCAGCACCCCGGCCACGGCCACAACCAAAGAGAGCCTGGCGCCATGGTAGATGCGCGAGAGCATATCGCGCCCCAGACGATCGGTGCCCAGCAGGTGGCCCTCGGTGCCGGGGGGTTTGGTGATGGCCTGGAGGTCTTGCTGGGTGGGGTTGTGGGGGCTTATCAGTGGGGCAAAAACGGCCATCAGCACAAAGAGAATCATCAGGCTAATCCCAATGGTAGCTGAGGGGGCGCGAAGGATTTTACGCATGGGGCCCCCCTTGTGACTGCCACGAAAATCTCTTCCCGGCGAGCTGCCCAGAACCCTGGAAGTGACTGACGGCAATATTCACCAGAGGAACTGCTTTTCCCAGGCCCAAGACCTCTGACCCCTGACCCCTACGCATAGCGCACCCTGGGGTCGAGTACCCCATAGAGCAAGTCCACCACCAGGTTGATAACTGCCAGCAGCACTGCAAACACGATGACCGCAGCCTGTACCACCGGGAAATCTTGCTGGGTAACGGCGGTCAGTACCAACCGACCCACGCCCGGCCAGGCAAAAATCGTCTCGGTGATGACCGCCCCCGAGAGCAGGTTGCCCAGTTGTAGCCCAATGACCGTGACGACCGGAATGGCTGCGTTGCGCAGGGCGTGTTTGTAGATGACCACCCGCTCGCTCAAGCCTTTGGCGCGTGCGGTGCGTACGTGGTCGCTGCGCAGCTCGCGGAGCACGCCCCCTCGAGTCAGGCGGGTGATGGCCGCCATCGAAAAAGTGCCCACCGCAATGGCCGGCAGAACCAGGTTGGCCAGGGCCGGAAGGCCGGGAAGGGGCCCGACTCCGTAGCCCGAGATGGGTAGCCAGCGCAGCTCGAGCCCAAAGACCAGAATGAGCATCAGGGCCAGCCAGAACACCGGCAACGACTGGCCCAAGAGCGCAAAAAACAACACCACAAACTCGAGGGTAGTGCCCTTTCGTACCGCCGCAATCACTCCTGCCAGCACGCCAAAAACCACTGCGAACAACAAGGCTGCACCGGCCAGCACCATGCTGGCGGGCATCCGCTCCAACACCAGCCCCAAAGCCGGGGTCTGGTTACGTAGCGAGATGCCCAGGTCGCCCTGCACGGCCCGGCCCATGTAGCTCAGGTACTGCTGCCAGACCGGGCGGTCAAAGCCGTTGGCCTTGCGGAACTGCTCGCGCACCTCCGGTGTGGCGTCCAGCGGCAGCAACAGGTTGACCGGGTCGCCCGACAAAAACAGTAAAAAGAAGGCCAGTGTCGCGGTTCCCCAGACCACTACCAAAACCAGTGCGAGACGACGAATTAGATAGGCAGCCATAGATGGTTTATACCGGATTCAAAAAGATAATCATCCAAACCAAAGATCCCCCAGAGGCTATCTTTTTGAATCCTAAAGCACACCCCTCCCGAACGGTCGGCGAAGAAAGCGTCTGCCTTACAAGGGGCGGTATCGCCCTCCGCTACGCGGATAACTTCCAAGGGGCGGTATCGCCCTCCGCTACGCGGATAACTTCCAAGGGGCGGTATCGCCCTCCGCTACGCGGATAACTTCGGCCTTGTTAGTTCGGCGCCATCCGGCGCCGAACTAACCGAATCTGCTATAACCTGTGCCTTTTACCAAGGATTACGGACGATAGACAATCACAACAGCAGGGTCGAGTATCAATATCCTGCTTTGTGACTCCGTTTTGATGCCCGACCTTGGCTGCATGCCTTATTTTAAGGCCATGTCGGCCACAAACAGCCGCTCGTCGGGGCGGGGTTTCCACTCCACCCGCTTGGCCACGCCATACAGGTCTTCTTGCTGGTGCAGGAAAATCCAGGGGGCTTCGGCCCGCAAGACCCGCAGTGCATCCAGGTAGAGCTTCTTGCGTTGCTCGGGGTCGGTGGTGCGCTGGGCTTGTAACAGAGCATTGTCCAGCGGCACCGAACGAATGTAGCTGAAGGCTACCTGACGGGGGCCACCGCGCACGGTACCGCCGTAGAACAGGCTATAAAGCGAGTTATCGGCATCGAACTCGTTGTTGCCCCAGCCCAGCAGCACTGCGTCGGTGGGGATGCGGCGCTCGAGAATCTGGCCCACGTAGGTGCTCCACTCCTGTACCCGCAACTCTACCCGCACCCCGACCTGGGCCAGCTGGCCTACCAGGGCTTCGGCTACCTGGCGGTCGTTGAGGTAACGCCCGTTGGGCGAACCCATGGTCATGGTGAAACCATTGGGGTAGCCCGCCTCGGCCAGCAGCTGTTTAGCCCGCGCGGGGTTGTACTCGTAGGGCTGACAGCTTCTTGCATCGTAGCCGAAGATGTAGCTGTTGAGCGAGCAGCCGGTAGGTTGCCCAAAGCCGCCCAGTACGTTCTTGACGATGGTGCGCTTGTCTACTGCGTAGTTGAGTGCCAGGCGCACCTTGGGGTTGGCCAGGGGGCTATCGGCTTTGCCGCTGGTATTCAGCATGATGAAGATATTCCGAATGCTGGGCACACTACGAACCTCGGCGGCCCCTGAGGCCCGCACGGCGTTCACCGCCTCCGGTACCAGGTTGGTGATGATGTCCACCCCGCCCGAGACCAGTTCGGCTACCCGGCTACTGGCTTCGGGGATGGGCCGAAAGATCACCCGGCGGATTTTGGGGGCGCCGCCCCAGTAGTTGGGGTTGGCCTCGAGTTCAAACTGCTGGTCGCGCACCCAGCGCACAAACTTGTAGGGGCCGGTGCCCACCGGCTCTTGCAGGTAGCGGTTGCCGCCCTCGGTAACGTACTTTTGCGGCAGGATATAAAAGCCCGTAAGGCGGGTGACAAACACCGGGAAGGGGTTACGGGTGGTGAAGCGCAGGGTGGTGGGGTTGATCACCTGCACGCTGGCCAGGTTGGCCCAGGAGTTGGAAATGCGCAAGGGCTTTTGTGGATCAATCACTCGATCAAAGTTCCACTTGACGGTCTCGGCGGTCAGTTCTTCGCCGTTGTGAAACTTGACCCCCTGACGGATGGTCATCTCCCAGGTGGTGGGGTTGATGGCCCGCACACCCGTGGCCAACCAGGGCCGGGCAGTGCCGTCCGGCATCCGCATGTAGAGGGTGTCGAAGATGTTCGAAAGCACATTGGCGGTGGGGGTCTCGAGCTGGTTGTTGGGGTCGAGCACCGTTACGTCTACGCCCTGTGCAATCACGATGGTGTCGGGGCGTTGGGCCCAGGCACTCCCCACCAGGGCCAGGCCAGCCAAAAAGCCAATCCAACCTTTGTTCATTCCTACCTCCCTGCTGAACGCAGATTGCCGCTTATCTTATCGGATTTATGGGTTTGTGCAAATTGGCCAATTTGTTCAACATGAATGCACCAGGCTTTCTTTGGTTTCCCTTTGCCGAAAAGCAGTTCCGGGAAGCAAAAATAAAGTACAGGGCCGCGATTTGTTTATCGAAATATCCAGGTTTCAGCCCGCATTTCGCAAGCCCGCGGCGATGCCCAGCAAGGAGAGCATCAGGGCCCGCTCCAAACCCGTGCGTTCCGGAGCCTCGGGGGGGGTGCGACGGTAGCGCTCGAGCAGCTCCACCTGCACCAGCGAGATGGGGTCTACATAGGGGTTGCGTAGCTCGGTCTGGCGGGCCAGCACGGGGTGGTTGAAAAGCAGGGTGTTCTGGAAAGTTTCTTCCAGAATGGCCCTGGTTTTCTCGAATGCCCCGGCAATACTGGGGAAGAAACGCTCGGCCAGGGAGGGTTCAACCAGGCGCAGATACTCCCGGGCAATCCCCAAATCGGCCTTGGCCAGGGCCATGGCCGCGCTATCCAGGGTGGTGGCAAAAAAGGGCCACTGCGCAAACATTTCCCGCCGTAGGGTGAGAGGAATTTCCTCCAGCCCTTCGGCCAGCCCGTACCAGCCGGGAATCAAGAGCCGCACCTGTGTCCAGGACATCACCCAGGGAATGGCCCTCAGGTCTTTGATTTCGCGTACCCGCCCCGAGCGATACACGGGCCGACTGGCAATGTTGAGGGCGCCGATCTCGCGGATGGGGGTGAGCTGCTCGTAAAACTCGAAGAAGCCCGGGCGTAGCAAAAGCTCGCGGTAGACCTCGGTGGACCGTTCGGCAGCCCGCTTTATGGCCTCCCGCCACTCGAGGCGCAGGGGCTCGGCCTGCCCGTACAGGTCGCGCGCCGAGGCCAGGGCCATGTGATAAAGCATCTGCTCGAGGTTCCGGTAGGCCAGGTCGGGGTGGGCGTAGCGGTCGGCCAGGGCCTCGCCTTGCTCGGTCAGGCGCATCCGGCTGCCCACCGTACCGGGCGGCAGGCTGGCGATGGCCCGCCCGGCGGTGCCACCCCCACGAGCGGTAGAGGTACCGCGCCCGTGGAAATAGTAGACCTGCACGCCCCGGCTCTTTGCCGTGGCGGTAATGGCTTCCTGGGCCTGGTAGAGCGCCCAGTTGGCGGCCAGAAAGCCCGCGTCTTTGTTGGAGTCGGAGTAGCCAATCATCACCTCGAGGCCCCCCCGCCCCTGTACGTGGGCCTTGAAGACCGGGTTGTCCAGGAGACGGGCCACCACCAGTGGCGCGTTTTGCAGGTCGCCCAGGGTTTCGAACAGCGGCACCACATCGAAGGGCAGCGCCCGACCCGGGCGATAAAGCCCCACTTCCCGCGCCAGCAGCATTACCTCGAGCAGGTCGCTGGGGTAGTGGGTCATCGAGACCACGTGGGCCCCCCGCGCCCGCCAGTTGCGCAGAGCTTCCAGGGCGGTTTGCAGCGCTTTGGTCTGTGGACGGTAGCCCACCGGCGCCAGGGGCCGGGCTGTGGCCAGTTCCTGGGTCAAGAGGGCCTCCCTTTGCTGGGGTTCTAGCCCCCCGTAATGCTCGTGGACCCCGGCGGTTTTCAACAGTTCGGCTACTGCTTCGGTCAGCGCGCGGGACTCCTCGCGCAAATCCAGGCCAACCAGCTCGAGGCCAAAAGCCTCGGCATTCAGGCGCAGGGGGCGTACGCTGACCCTGGCAATCTCCTCGAGGCCAAGCTGATTGAGACTGGTCTCGGCCTTGCGTAAATCCCCTATAAACTCTTGGGTTCCGCTGTAGCCAGGGCCGGTTTGCTCGCCCAACAAAGCCCGCAGCTTGTAGCGCAGCCCCATGCCAAACTGGCGGTAGGGTTCCCCCTGGAAGCGTTCGGGCAGCGCCAAACGCCTGGCATGCTCTTCCAGAACCAGACGCAATTCACGGCTAATCGTGATGCGATCCTCGCTGAGTGACAAGTCCCGAATCAGGCCGTCCACATCTTCTACAAACTTGCGCAGGGCGGTTTCGCGGGCGTAGTTCTGCGCCCAGCTCGTAACCTCCGGCACCACATTGGGGTTGCCATCCCGGTCGCCCCCAATCCAGCTCCGAAACACCAGCGGAGGCGAAAGGTCGGGGCGCTGGCCGTAGTGAGCCTCGAGCGCGCGTTCAAGCCCATCGACCAGCCGGGGGATGGCCTGCCAGAGGGTATAGGTGGTGTAAAAAAGTCCGCCTTTGACCTCGTCCTCCACGCTTGGACGGCTTTTGCGGAGTTCGGAGGTGCCCCATAAGAGGGCTACTCGAGCGTCTAGCTGAGGGGGGGAATCAGAAATAAGCGGTGAAGCAGCAACCTCTTTGTTTTTCCCTTGCGCCTCTTCTTCTGAACTCCCCTGCTCGGCTGCGTCCAGGAGCTTCTCGATCTCGCCGATGTGATACCGCTGGGTACGGCGGCGGGTCTCGGTGGGGTGGGCGGTGAAGGTGAGGTGTAGCCGAAGCCGGGAGAGCACATCCAGCGCCTGCTCATAGTTCAAGCCCTGGTTCTTGAGCTGCCCGACCAGGGCCAGAAACGACTCACCCCTGGGGGCTTGCGGGGTGCTTTTTTTCTCGCGTTCCCGATTAACCCGCACACGGTGGCGCTCTTCGGCCAGGTTGACCAGATGAAAATAGGTCGAGAAGGCCCGCACCATGAGCTCAGCCTCCAGGAGTGAGAGGCCCTGCACAACGGCTAGAAGCTGGCGGCGGGTCTCCTCGGTATAACTCTGCCGCAGGGCTTTGGTCAGCTCGCGGATTTGTTCTTCCAGGGCATAGGCGCGCTCGCCAGAAAGTGTGCGTATGGCCTTGCCCAGAGCCCTTCCCAGCACATCCACTTCCCGTTTGAGCCGTTCGAACAGCCTTTCCTCGCTCATCGGCGATAGTGTACCGGGTTTGGAAGCCATTCCCAAATGCTCATACCATCTTTGCCCCAGGCAAGGTTCATAGCGCAGGAGCAGTGATGCAGGGGGTAGGGGACAGGTGATGGAGACCCCTACCTCACCCGGGGTATTGTTGAAAGCTGGCTTCACGCCAAAAGTTGGTATTCAGAACCCCCGTTGACCAAGCCCAGGATCAAACCCGAACCTCTACTCTAGGGTGTGCCATCGAAAATGACAGGGAAACGCACCCGGCTATCAAAAGCCAGGGGAACCAACCAGCGCACACTGGGCACTACGGGGCCTGCAAAAAGATCCTTAACGGCAAAGATACCCACTTCATCCTCGCCCTTGCCCTGGATTTCCTGGGCCAGCTCCGAGACTGCGACATAGAAATAGACTTGAAAGGCATAACTTTCCAGCCTTGCCAGCGCCATCCATTCTTTGGCGGGAATGGCGACGCCGGTTTCTTCCTTGAATACCCTGGACATGGCGGTTTTGGGCAGTTCATCGAGCCCTATTTTGCCGCCTACCCCATTGAACAGCCGTGCATCCGGGTCGGCACGGTGCTTTCGCATCAGCACCACTCGAGTTTTGTCCGGGGTGAAAAGAAAACCAGCGACATACTGAGCTAGGGGGGTCATGGCAAGGCTCCGAAGGCTTTATCTCAGTGTATCCGGTTGGTCCCCCTTCATGGTTTGACTTGGGTTTCTCTAGCCTTTAGCTTGGGGGCATGGCCCTACGACAATACCTTTACAAAGGCCGTATCCTCAACCTGGCCCTCGAGGGCCCCTACGAGATTGTCGAACACGCCGATGCCGTAGCGGTTCTGGTCGAACAGGGGGGCAAGCTGCTGTTCGTGCGCCAGTACAGGCCGGCCATCGGTAGCGAGACCCTGGAGATTCCGGCAGGTCTTATAGACCCCGGCGAAACCCCCGAGCAAGCTGCACTGCGCGAGCTGGCCGAGGAGGCCCAGCTCACCGGCGAGCTGCACTACCTGACCGGCTTTTACCTCTCGCCGGGCTTTTGTGACGAAAAGCTGCACGTGTTCAGGGCCACCCACCTGCGCGCGGCCTATGCACAACCCGACGACGACGAGGACATCGCGGTAGAATGGCACAATCCGCGCCAGGTTCTGCGGGATGCCCGCGAAGGCAAGGTGCAGATATCGGCCTCGGCTCTGGCGGGAATTTTGTTCTACCTGTGTGAGCGGACGGAAGAAGATGCGGCTTACGAATAGCGATGCCCAATGACGGTACGCTAAAGCGCTTAGCTCACTACGCACGGTTTTCCCAGACTTTTCTTCCTACGCTTCTATGCTGCTCATCAACGACCCTTCCGACGCACCCGCCGGCCCCAAGGTGGTGGCCATAGGCAGCTTTGATGGCCTGCACCTCGGGCACCAGCACCTGATCCACCAGGCCCAGCAGGAGGCCAAGAACCAGCACATTCCGCTGCTCGTCTATACCTTCGACCCCCCCAGCAAGGTTTTCATGAAAGGGGAGGGCTTCCTGACCGATCTGTCGGAGAAGCTCGAGCTCTTGCGGGGCCTGGGGGTCGAAATCGCCCTGATCGTGCCCTTCACCGAGGCTTTCTCAAAGCGCAGCAAAGATGACTTCCTGGGCGACCTGCGCACCCTGGAAGCCCAGCGCATCTTTGTGGGCGCCGACTTCCGCTTTGGACAGGGGAGGGCCGGGAGCCTGGAAGATCTGAATACGGTGGCCCCCACCCAGATTCTGCCTCTGCTCGAGCTGAGCGGCGGGCCGGTTAAGTCGAGCCGCATTCGCGACCTGTTGCGCGAGGGCGAAGTAGACGAGGCCAAGCTGCTCTTGGGGCGGGCGTACACTGCCCGGGGTATCGTGCAGGAGGGTGACAAACTTGGGCGGCGGTTGGGTTTCCCCACTGCCAATATCGAAGTAGCCCCCCTCAAAATTCTGCCGATGGGGGTGTTCGCTGTGCGGGTGCAGACCCCGCAAGGTCGCTTTGGCGGCATGGCCAACATAGGCTACCGCCCGACCGTCTCGGGTCAGGTATTGCGCTTCGAGGTGCATCTGTTTGGCTTTACGGGCGACTTATATGGTCAGGAACTCAGCGTGGAGTTCCTCACCAAACTGCGCGGTGAAAAGAAGTTTGAGAGCCTGGAAGCCCTCAAAGCCCAACTGTCTCAAGATGCAGAACTTGCCCGCAAGGTGCTGGGCTTTTAGTGCGGGATGTCCTCGGCAGTGAGGAACTTGGGCCTGACCCAGCGCACTTCCTGAAAGGTTCCGTCGTAACGCAGAATGGCGGCGATGCGGGCCCTGGAGTACACCTGGTGGGGTTTTTTGGGGATAAAGGCGGTCACGATATCCACCCAGCGCGGTTCGCGGTACTCCAGCACCACGTGCAGGGGCAGCTTGAGCTGGGGCGGAAAAACCATGTAGCCCAGTACCAGCATCCGCTGATCTTCGGGGTAGACCGCCATCTCGCGGCCCCACTCCACGGCCTGCAACACATCGTGCTCGATGAAGCCCTCTTGCAGCATGTGTTTGGCCACATGGGGGCCTATGCGGTAGCGGCCTTCGCGAATGTAGGGGAGGAGTTCCTCGAGCCTGCGGATGCGCGAACGCTTAATCATTCGTCCCCCCTTTTTATAAACCAAGCCCCACGCTCCAGAAGAGGTGGGGGCTGGTCTCGTGCTTCAAAGAACCCCAGACGGTGCTTGGGGTTCTATACCCTAGATTATAGGGAATAGCGGGATAGATCGTGTGGGCTTTTTACCGCAATTGCCGCGCCAAAGACCCTGGTGGCGCCGGCCTCGAGCAAGGCTTTGCGGGCCCGTTCAAAGGTGGTGCCGGTGGTCACGACGTCGTCTACCAGCAGCCAGATGCCCTTTACAGGGCTCTTAGGTTGAAAAGTGGTCTCGGGGAGCTCGAGGCGCTTCTGCAAGGTTTTTCTGGTTTGCGAAGTATCCCACGTGACGCGCAGGAGCAAGTCCTGGTAGGGAACGTGCAGTTTTTCTGCGACTGCTTGGGCCAGTAGTTCGGCCTGGTTGTAGCCGCGCTTTACCTTGCGGTTGAAAAGGGTGGGCACCGAGGTTATGCCGTCGAGCCTCCATTCGGCCTGTTTGGCCCCCAGCGCAATCTGCTGGCCTAAAAAGGTGGCCAACTCGCGCCGGCCCTGATACTTGATGGCCTTGGCCAGCTGGCCAAACCGCTGGTAATCGCCTAGGTACACAAAATGGGGCAGGTGACGGGGCACCAGCAAAGCCCGGCAGTTTGCACAAAGCAAGGGCTGATGTAAAGACTGCCCGCAACCGGGGCAGGTTGCACCGGTCAGTTGTTCCCACCAGCCCTGGAAGGTCATGTTTTACCCAATGCCAAGTGCAGCCCGCAGCGATTCATCGAAGGGCGGGTAGAGCACGCCCTTCTCGGTCACGATGCCGGTTATCAGATGATGGGGGGTTACATCGAAGCCCGGATGGGCAGCAGGGAAGCCCTCGGGTGCGATGGGCTGCCCCCGAATGAACGTGACCTCCCGAGCCGAGCGCTCTTCGATGGGAATCTGGGCACCGCTTTCTAGCTTGGGGTCTACCGATGAGAGCGGCAGGGCCGGGTAGAAGGGAATGCCGTGGTACTGGGCCAGAATAGCCAGGCCATAGGTGCCTATTTTGTTGGCAAAGTCGCCGTTTAGGGCCATGCGGTCGGTGCCCAGAATGACGGCGTCTACCTGGCCTTGGCCCATCTGATAGGCCGCCATGTTGTCGGTAATCAGGGTGGCGGGCACCCCGGCTTTTTGTAGTTCGTAGGCGGTCAGGCGGGCTCCTTGCAGGTAAGGGCGGGTCTCGTCTACCCAGACGTGGGTTACCCGGCCCTGCCGGTGGGCCTCAATGATCGCCCCCAGGGCGGTGCCAAAACCGCCGGTGGCCAGGGGACCTGTGTTGCAGTGGGTGAGCACCTGGCCTTTGAGCACCCGCGCCCCGTGCTGGCTGATGGCCTGTTCGGTGGCTTCGACCTCGGTCCAAATCGCTTTGGCTTCCTGAAGCGAGGCCTCCAGGTTGCCCCAGTGGGGTTTCATGCGGTCTAAGGCATAAAACAGATTGACCGCGGTGGGGCGGCTCTGGCGTAGCAGGGCATCGGCCTGAGCGGGCTTCTCGCCCGACAGGTGGGCCAGCACCATACCATAGGCTGCCGTCACCCCGATGGCCGGGGCCCCGCGCACCACCATCTCCTTGATGCCCAAGGCCGTTTCCTGGGCGCTTTTGCAGGGCACCCAGACTTCTTCGAAAGGGAGCTTGCGCTGATCCAAGAGCCAAAAGGTGTTTTCTTCAAAACGAAAGGGCACCACACGCATGCGGTCAGTCTACTTCAAGGTGTTCAAGAGGCTGGTGTAGAGCAAGAAGAACTGGTTTTCGTCCAGGGGGGCCTGGGGGTTGTTCCAAGTGGCCGAGACGCAGTACTGCTGGCCGTTTTTGCCGGTGAGCCAGGTGGTCAGGTTGAGCACCCCCGGCTCCGAGCCTCCTTTGTAGGCCACCCGTTGCCAGTCGGCGGGGTTGGCCACGCCCGGGTTGAGCGACATCAAGGGTAAAGCCTGCACCTTGCTCATCAGCTCACACAGCTCGCGGGTGGTAAAAAACCACTCCACGTCAATGGCCACCGGCCCCCCGGCAAACACCCCCGCATCGGGCAAGGGCAGGTTGGCCAGTGGGGCCAGCAGGGCCGCCCGGTCACCGGGATTGGCCCGGTAGCGCTGGAGCCATTCCCTGTTTTGTGGGTTCTTGAGGACAAAAGCCTCGCGGGTCGTCAGGAAGGGCCGGTTGCGCGGGGCCAGCTTTTCTACCGCCTCGCGCCCTACTATGGCGATGAGCGCATCGGTAGCGGTGTTGTCGGAGATGGAGATCATCTGGGTGGCGTACTGCTCGAGGCTTAAAGGGGTGCCATCGGGCAGGTTTTGCAAGGTGCCGCTGGGCAGGCTTTTCCACTCCGGGCGCAAAGGTACGGTATCGCTCCACCGGCGCTGCCCGGCCTCGATCTGCTGGCGCAGGGCTTCCAGCACCGCCAGTTTGAAGCTCGAGCCCACCGCCAGCACCGCCTCTGGGTTCAGGTTCAACCGCTCCCGGCTCCCCTCCTGCACCCACACGCTTACCTGCCCGGGCAGCTTGCGGTACTCAGCCAGCAGTTGTTCGGGACTGAGGGCTTTTTTGGGCTGGGGCGGGCGGAAGAAGAGTCCCTGGATGCGGCCCTGGGCGTCGAGCGATATTTGCGCGGGTACGATACCTTGTTCAAAGACCACCCTGAAGTTGGGGCCTTCGGGCTCCACGCCCTCGTATTTGCCCAGCGTTTGCTTGAGCTGGGCCAGGATGGCCTCGACCTGGGCCACCGAGACCTGCTGCAAGAAGACCGGCGCAAACCACTCGGGCCTGGTGGGCTGCTCGGTGAAGAGGCGCTCGAGGGCTGCTTTAGGGGTGAGCGGGGCCTGAGCCAGGCCCAGCCCCAGCAGCAGGGTTACCATGACCATCCAGCATTTCATCGCTACCTCCTTTTTTTCCCTTCCGCATTGCCAGGGTTTCACCCCCGGCGGCGCTCAGGATGACCAGTAAGGGGATGATGCGCTCGGGGGGCACCGCGTAAGTTCCTCGTTTGCCGACCTTAAGCCAGCCCGCGCCTTGCAGTTCTTTGAGGTGGTGGTAAAGCTGACCGGTGGTGCCAATTTCGGCGAGATGCTGCAGGTCCTGGGTGTTGCTCTGGCCATTCAATACCGCCCGAAGAATTTCCAGGCGCAAAGGGTGACCCAAAGCGGCGAGGGTTTCGGCCACCTCTGCCCACGGCGCGCTCAACAGCTCGCCAACCGGCAAACCCCACTGCCAACCCCAGCTACCTGAAGCCAGCTCGGCATATCCCGCAAAGACCACCTCGCCACCCGGCCGGGCGGCCTGACGCAGATGCTCCAGCGCCCAAAGGTCGCCTTCGGGTGGCTCCGATGGTGCCCTCGAGGCTTGTTCCAGGGCGGCTAGGCGGGTCTCGAGCCGCTGGATGCGGGCTTCTAAATCCACGAAGATACGTTATTACGTAGTTGCGTAAAATTTATGAGAAAATAAGAGCCCATCCTTGAGTGGGCTCTTGTGAGTGAGAATTACACCTTTACTGTCTCTTCGACTACGGCTGCGGCCCACTTCACGAAAGCCACCTCACGCGGACAGGAAAGCTCGGGGTGCAGCGCCACCACCCGTACCCCATACAGGTAACTGCCGGGTCGGGCCGGCAGGTAGGTGCCGGTGTACAGAAGGGCCTCGCGCTCCTGGCCGCTGGGCTTCAGGGCCACGACCTCGAGGTCACCGCTGCTGCGGCGCACAACGAGCTCAACCTTGAGCGTCTCGGTGGGAATGCCATAGGCTTGCACGAAAGCCCGCAACTGCAAGGGCTGGTTGGCAGCGGCATGCGGAGCCTCGACCCAGACCTTCACGTTGTTCCAGGCACTTTGTACCTGTCTTTTCCAGGCTGCTACTTCCTTGAGCACAGCGGCATTGTTCTCCAGTAGGTGGTCTGCCCGCTTAGCCAGAGGGGTATAGAACTTGTGGTGGTACTCATCCACCATGCGCTGGGCCGAGTAGGTGGGCCCACAGGTGCGAATGCTGTCGCGCACCATGGCCAGCCAGCCTGAGGGCGTGCCTACGGCGCCCCGGGCATAAAAGAGCGGGATAATCTCGTATTGCAGGGTGTCGTAGAAGCTCTGGGCGTCGGCGTGATCCTGGGCTTCCTCGGTGGCATAGGTACGGTCGTCGCCGATGGCCCAGCCGTTGGTGGTGTTGAAGGCCTCGGCCCACCAGCCGTCCAGAATGGAGAAGTTCAGGGCGCCGTTGAGGGCGGCCTTCATGCCTGAGGTGCCCGAGGCTTCCATGGGCCTGCGGGGGGTATTGAGCCAGACATCCACCCCCTGCACCAGGCTGCGGGCCAGGCTCATGTCATAGTCCTCGAGCAAAATCATCTTGTCTTCCAGGCCCAGCGCCTTGATTTTCTCGGCCAACTTCTTGATGAACTCCTTGCCGGGTTCGTCCTTGGGGTGGGCCTTACCGGCAAAAACAAACTGCACCGGCAAGGGGCCATTCAATATCGAGACCAGGCGCTCGGGGTCGGTGAACATCAGGATAGCCCGCTTGTAGGTGGCAAAACGGCGGGCAAACCCGATGGTGAGCACGGTGGGGTCGAGCACCTTTTCGGCAGCCCGCAGGCTGGCCGGGAGGTCGCCATTGCGGCGGCGCTGCTCAAATAGCCGGAGTCGTACTTCCTCAATCAGACCAGCCCGCAGCTTGTTGCGGATGCGCCACAGCTCGTCCTCCTCGAGCCTGTCTACGGTCCACTGGCTGGGGTCGTGCAGTTGCTCGGCCCAGGTTTTGGGAAAGGTGCGCTCGTAGAGGCTATGCAGCTCCGGGTGCAGGAAGGTGAAGGTGTGGATGCCGTTGGTGATGTGCCTGATGGGGACTTCCTCCGGCTCTAAGCCCTTCCACAGGTGCTGGAACATCTCACGGGAGACCTCACCGTGCAAGGCCGAAACCCCGCCAGCGGCGCGGGAGGTGTGCAGGGCCAGGTTGGACATGCTGAAGACCGGGCCATAGCTCTTTTCCTCGCGCCCCAGGGCAACAAACTCTTCTTTGCTGATGCCCAGCTTATTCCACCAACCATCCAGGTAACGCTCCACCAGATCTAGCGGAAAGGTGTCGTGTCCGGCCGGTACGGGGGTATGGGTGGTGAAGAGGGCCCCAGCCGCAGTGGCCTCGAGGGCTTCGCTGAAGGCGCTTCCTGCAGCTACCATCTCCCGCATGCGCTCCAGGCCCAGGAACGCCGCGTGGCCCTCGTTCATGTGCCAGACCTCGGGCGAAAGCCCCAAAGCCCGCAACAGCCGCACCCCGCCAATGCCCAGAATCATCTCCTGCTCGATGCGAATTTCCTGACCTGGAGCATAGAGCCTTGCGGTGAGGGCGCGGTCCTCGGGGCGGTTTTCGGGCAGGTTGGTGCTCATCAGGTAGACCGGAATGGTGCCTACCTGGGCCTTGTAGGCCATCACATATACGGTGCGTCCGGGAAACTCTACGCCCACTTTCAGGGGCTTGCCGTCCTTGAGAACAACTTGTAAGGGCAGCTCCTCGGGCAGCAAATCCTCGTAGACCTCCCTTTGCTGGCCCTCCGGTGTGAGCTGCTGGCGAAAATAGCCCTCGTGATAGAACATGCCGATGCCGGTCAGGCTTAGCCCCAGATCCGAGGCCGCTTTGATGTGGTCGCCAGCCAGAATGCCCAGGCCCCCGGAGTAAATGGGCAGCGACTCATGGAAGCCATACTCCATCGAGAAGTAGGCAATCCGTGGGGGTTTTTGGGGGCGGGTTTGCAGGTAATGGCGGAAGTTAGCAACGGTGGCTTCTACCGCACCCACATAACCTGCATTTTCGGCCAGGGCCAGGAGGCGCTCGGGTTCGGCTTCCAGCAAGGCCCGCACCGGGTTCGACCGGAAGCGCTTCCACTGTGAAGGATTAATTTGTTCGAAGAGGTGCTGTGCCTCTGGATTCCAGCTCCACCAGAGATTGTAGGCGACCTCGCGCAGTCCCTTTAGGGGCTCAGGCAGGGCGGGCATAGCGGTGATTCGACCGATGACATTCATAATCAGAAAGAGATTGTACCATTTGTGACTTTGTGAACCGTCAGGAGCCGAACAACCACGTCATAAACGCCTTTTCCTGGTGTGCGTGCTTTACAGCCGTATGATAAAGGCGATGAACCCGGTTTTGCGGCAAGCGGTGGCTCGAGCGCACCAGAACCTGGACACCCGCACCGAACACTACCTGGCCCAGCATGGCCTGAAAGTGAGTTGCCGTCAGGGTTGCTTTTCTTGTTGCTGTGCCTGGGTGGTGGTCGGGTTGGCCGAGGCCGAATATCTGCGCGAAGTGCTCGAGGCCCATCAACCCGAGGTGCTAGCCCGTGTCGAGGCTGAGGGCCAAAAAAGACTCGAGCGCATCGCGCAAGAAAAGCATAAAGCCGATTTTCCCACCGCGTATTTTCTGGAGGCCAACCCCTGTCCTCTGCTCACGCCGGAAGGAGCCTGCTCGGTGCACCCCCACCGCCCCCTGGCCTGCCGGGGAGTACTGACCAACCTGACAGCCCGCTACTGCGCGCCTGGGGTGGTACCCGCGCTCCGGGGCAAGGAACGGGCCGCCTACCAGGGCCAGCTCAAACCCTGGCACGGCCCCGAGCACTACCTGAAGCGGCCCTGGCAGTATTCTGAGCGCGCGGCCCAAAGACTATGGGCCACCGAACAGCAAGTGCGCGGTTTTACCGTGATCGCAGAGCTGGCAAGCTTGATTTATTTGCTCGGAGTGGAGGCGTTCAGAAAAGCGCTCGAGCAGGGTCTACCGGCCATGCAGCGATGGCTCGAGGACAGAGGCGTGCTTGGTGGTAAGTGGGGGTTTTGGGCTGGCTGACAGGCTATCTGGTGTATATACGCAAAAAGACGAAGCGAGGTACGCGAAACTCCTCACCCCAATACATTCTCGCCTTAACGTGACAGTCCAGTTGCATTACTGCAGAATGGTAGCAATACTCCCTGTCATTTGGGTCTTTTTGCCCCATATAGGCAACATACTGCCCAACTCCAGCAACGGCATAGCCGAACAAATAGCGCTCATGGTCGACACCAATGCCAAAAACTACATATGTGCGTTGAGGAATTTTGTCTGCGTGTAGTGCTTCAAGAGAACGATACCAGTTTCTTTGCTGCCTGGATAACCTCCAGTGGGGTCTTGTAATCCAGAGCCTGATGGGGATGTTGGGTGTTGTAATAAGAACTCCCTCTAGGTTTTTCCCATAAGATGAGGACATGCACCTGGCCAAACACCAACGCCGCCCCTGGCTGGAGCTCAAGCTGCGGCACCACCCGGACAACCTGCACGCCCTCTACCGGGAAAGCGAAGACCTCGTGGAGCGAGCCCGCTGGCACGCCATCTGGCTCCTCACTACGGGCCACTCCATCCCCGAAGTTGCCCAGATCCTGGGCTACTCCATCCGCTGGGTCCGCGACACCCTCCACCGCTACAACGAAGGCCGGCCCATGGCCGACCTCCGGCTGCAAAATCCCGGCCAGTCTCCCTTGCTCCCCCCAGAACTGCAAGAGGCCTTCCGCCAGGCCCTCCTGGAACCCCATCCCCGGGACGGGATATGGACCATCCGGAACGCCGCCGAGTGGCTCAGCCAGAGGCTGGGACGTCCCGTAGACCCCCGGCGGGCCTGGAGCTGGATGCGCCGCCTGGGCTTTGCTCCCCTGCGCCCAAGACCCCGCCATCGGCAGGCCGACCCCGAGGCGCAGGCAGCTTTCAAAAAAAACTCTTCCTGATGGTTCTCTTGTTGAAGCTGCTCTTCCCCTGGCTACAACTGGAGGTATGGGCTTTTGATGAGCACCGGCTGGGGCTCAAGCCCATCCGCCGACGGGTATGGGCCCTGCGCGGGAAGACCCCGCTGGCCCAGGAGCGGCCCCGCTATCGCTGGCTGTAGGTGTATGCCTTCGTAAGACCGGGAACAGGGGAAAGCGAGTACTGGCTGCTGCCCTCGGTCTCGACAGAGGCTTTCAACCTGGTGCTATCCTCTTTCGCCCAGCTCAGTCGAGCCGGGGAGGGCAAGCTGGTTCTGCTGGTGTTGGATCGGGCGGGCTGGCACACCTCCAGGCAGACCCGGGTGCCGGAGGGTGTGGGCCTTTGTTTTCTGCCCCCTACTCGCCTGAGCTGCAGCCCGTGGAACGAACCTGGGGGCTGATTGATGGGGTGGTGGCCAATGGGCAGGTGGAGGATGAAGAGGCACTGTGGAACAAAGTGGAAGCCCGCTGTGCCTACCTGCAGACCCAGCCGGACCTTATTCGGAGCCATACCCTCTTCCACTGGTGGCCGGGAGGATGATGAGGGAATGGATCAGAGGGATTTCTTATCATAACCTACGGTTATGTGCTCTCAAGTCGGGTACTTCCATCAAGTACGGTATTGGGCTGGGTATACGAGTCATACAAAAAATTCGGTTGAGCAAAGAAAGGGGCTTCTAAACTGGATTTGTGAATAACCCAGAGAAGCCCAAAGACAGTGTAGCTTGCCGGAACTGCGGAAGTGTGAAAGTCGAGTGTGGCGGCTATCGCAAGCGGAAGCTGCGAACCCTGAATGGCATAGAAGAAACCCGACTCAAACGCCTGCGCTGTGCTGGGTGCAAACGGCAGATAAGGGTGGAATATACCCCAGAATGCCAACGTTATCGCTGGTATAGCCGCCTGGTGCAGGGTTTATTTGCCATCCTTGACAGCTATCGGGTTACCGAGGCGGTCAAAGCGGATATCGCTGCCTTGCTGGGTTATCCGATTGTGCTGGCCACCCGACTGGATTGGGCCCAAAGCGGTGGTGACCGGGGACAGACCTTGCTCAAAGCAGAGAACGCACAGATCAAAGGGCTTATCCGCACGGTTTGTGTGGATGACTGGGTGTATGGGCGGGATAGCCGGGGCCAGGGTGATGGGGTCTGGGAAGCCCAGAGCGGCTGTCATATAAGGGAAATCCTGGGCAAGACCCCCCGAGATCAAAGGAATCGGCTGCAGCTGGAACTGCAAGTGCTGTTGGAGATGAAGACCTTGGGGGAGGCGGAAGCCAACAACACCGCCGAAGTGGGGAATGGCAGGCTGTGGCGACGGCAAAAACGTAGAAACATCCGGTCTATTCCTAGAGCTAAGGACTGGCTGCAGATTGCCCTTTACCGTACTCGTCACCGTCCAATACAACATTCCCTCTCTGCTTGGCAACGGTTTTCAAACCAATCCTCGCCAAAATGTTGGTTTTTACCCATCATCACACCACTTCGTTACTCAACCGAATTCTTTAGATGAGTCGGGTATACCTTTTGCTTCTCTTGGCTCGTTCATACTGAATATGATAAAAGCCTGGGTCTGGCCTTGCCGTCCGGGATAGGGGTATTCCTCCGAGGTAAAATGGCTCAATACCCACAGGGTTTGCAGCCCCCGCTGGTGAAGTCATGCCGACGCATTCTCCCAACCCTACCGTGCGCCCGGTCACCCACCCGGCGCTGCCTTCCGTGGTCACCCGTTTCATCGGGCGCGAGCGGGAGATTGCCGAGGTCTGGCAACTGCTCAGGGCCAACCGCTTGCTCAGCCTGGTTGGCCCCGGCGGCGTGGGCAAGACCCGCCTGGCCCTCACGGTCGCGGCGGAGGCCGAGCATGAGTTTGGGGACGGGGTGTGCAGGGTAGAACTGGCGCAGGTGGGAGACCCCAGCTTCGTCCCCCAAACGCTCGCCAAGGCCCTCGAGGTCGCTGAGCAGCCCGACCTGCCCTTGTCCCAGACCCTGCTGGAGAAATTGGAAGGCAAAGACCTCCTGCTGATCCTCGACAACTGCGAGCACCTCCTGGCGGCCTGCTACGAGCTGGTCGGGCGGCTGTTGGCTGCCCCGGCGCTAAAGATCCTCACCACCAGCCGGGAGCCGCTGGGCGTGGCGGGAGAGGTGCGCTACGCGGTTCCCCCCCTCTCGCTGCCCGAACAAGGTCGGCCCCTGGCGGAGCTGGCCCAAAGCGAGGCGGTGAGGCTGTTTGTCGAGCGTGCCCGGAGCCTCCGCCCGGAGTTTGCCCTGACCCCCGAAAACGCCGACTTCATCGTTGATATCTGCCATCGTCTGGATGGCCTTCCGCTGGCGATTGAACTCGCCAGTGCGCGGGTAAACGTACTGAGCTTGCAGCAACTCCGGGAACGCCTCGAGCAGCGGTTGGATGTGCTGACCTCGCCCACGCCCGGCGAACTGCGCCACCGCACCCTGCGCTCGGTGATGGACTGGAGCTACCAGCTCCTCTCCACCCCCGAGCAGCTCCTGCTGCGAAGGCTGAGCCTGTTCGCTTCAGGTTTCACCCTGGCCACCGCCGAGGCCTGCTGTGCCTGGGGTGAACTCGAGGCCCCCCAAATCCTTGATCTGCTGACCGCGCTCATCGGTAAGTCGCTGGTGATGGTAGAAGCCCTCGAGGCCGAGGAGGCCCACTACCGCCTGCTCGAGACCGTCCGGCAGTACGCCCGCGAGCAGCTCGAGGCTTCCGGCGCATGGCAGGAGACCTACGACCACTACCTGCGGGGTTTTTTGCGGATGGTCGGCGAAATCTCTCCCCAAATCGAGGGACCACAGCCGCAGCGCTGGGTGGACTGGCTGGAACGCGAGCACGAGAACCTGCGGGTAGCGCTGGAGTGGGCCTGTCGGCATCGTCGCGCTCAGGAGGGGTTGCGCCTGGTGGGCCACCTGACCGTTCTTTGGGATGGGCGGGGCCATTTCCGCGAGGGGTTGGCCTGGTACGAGCGGCTGCTCGGTTTGAAGGAGGTAGTCTCGATGCCCCTGCCCCAGCGCATGAACGCCCTGGTGGGGGCCTCTCTGGTGGCCCTGCTGACCGGCGACGCCGCTGTGGCAACTGACTGGGCGGGCCAGGCGGTGGCGTTGGGCGAGGCTGCCGGTGAGGTGGGCTGGCCGCAGCTTGGCTTCGCCCTGGTAGGGCTGGCCACGGTGGCTAAGGTCAAGGGAGACTGGGAGACTGCCCTGGCCCTGCTGGAGCGTGGCATCCAGCACGAGCGAAAGCACGGCACGAACACCGCCAGGGTCATCTATTTTGCTTTGCTTGTGAGCGGCATGATCGAAACCGACATCGGCCGTCATCAAGACGCCCGGCGCCATCTGGAAGAGGCCCTGGAAATAGCGGTAGAAACGGGCAGTCCGTATGACGCGGCTCTGGTTTTCGACGCCCTGGGCCAGCTGGCCCGTGCCACCGGGCGGCTGGCTCCGGCCGTTTCCCAAATGGAAAAAGCCCTCGAGCTGTTCCGGCAGTCCGGCGCAAGCCGCGACCTGCCCAACCTGGAGCGCCACCTGGCCTACGCCTGCTTGAGGCTGGGCGATCCCCGCCGGGCCTACACGCTTTTCCGGCAAAGCCTGGAGGCGCAACTTCAGCGCGACCACCGCCCCAGTATCCTGCGCGGGTTGCTGGGTTTCGCAGCTCTGGCTGCGGCAGTGGGGCTATATCGAGATAGCGCCTGTTTGCAGGGCTTCGCGGGAAGCCAGGGCAAAGCAACGGTCAACCTCGACTCGGGCGACCAGGCCGACGCCCTCGAGGACGAGCACTACGCGGCCCTGGTGCGGGCCGAGTTGAGCGAACTCGAGCTCGAGACCGCCACCGAAAAAGGGCGGGCCATGCGGCTCGAGGAGGTGGTGTCTTATGCCCTCGGTCTGGACTTTCGGGCAGCCAAGTCCCGCTCGCACGACCTGACCCGGCGCGAGCGAGACGTAGCTGCTCTGATCGGCGCGGGGCTGTCCAACGGGGAGATCGCCGCTCGATTGGGGTTGAGCAAACGCACGGTGGAGAAGCACATCGCCAACATTCTGCTCAAACTGGCGCTCAAGAACCGCGCCCAGATCGTGCGCTGGGCGCTGGAGCAGGGCTCGAGCGGCGAGCCTCAGTAACCCAGGCAGCCTCGGGTAGCTGTGCGTCTACGTGCGCGCACGGTTGCGGCGGTGCCACGCCCCGCGGATACTGCGGCAAGGCTGGCTCCGCCTGGAGGGACCTCTCGAAGAACAACTCGGCGGAGCCTGGAGAAGGGAGGAATGGTGAGGCTATGGCGACCCGTGGAACCCAGATTCTGAACCCCCGCACCGGTCAGCGCTCGGTCTTTTTGCAGACGGCTCAAGACACGGGCGGCGCGCTGTTCCAGATGGAGACCTTTCACCCCGCCCATAACGCCGCCGAGCCGGAGCACACCCACCCCTTTCAGGAAAGCCGCTGCCAGGTGCTCACAGGTACGCTGCGCTTTCGCGTGGGCGGGGTGGAACGAACCGTCAAACCGGGCGAAGCGATAGTCATCCCGCCTGGGGTGGCGCACCACTTTTGGAACGACGGCGAGGTGGAGGCGCACGCCATCCAAGAGTTCCGGCCTGCCCTCAACATAGAGGATTTTTTCGTAGCCTATTTTGCCCTCGCCCGAGACGGCAAGCTGAGTGATGGCGGTATACCTAAATCTGTGCTCCAGCTTGCGGTGCTGCTAAAAGCCTACGACCGGGTTCTTCGCCCTACCAACCCACCTCGTTTTCTACAACGGGTGCTTATGGAAACCCTGGGGCCGGTGGGGCGGCTGGCGGGGTATCGGCCCGACTATATCTAGTGTCTCGTTCAAAACATGCACCCTTACGTGCATGCACGGTCGCGGTGATGGTCGGTGGAGGGGATACTGCGGTTCATATGGAGGCGAGCATGATTCAGCCAATCCCGTTTCAATTCGCCGCTTGGTCGGCATATCTAAACGCCATATCCAATGTGGTCGGGGCCTTGGCTTTGGCCCTATTGTTTGCGGGCTACGCACCCTTCGGAAAGGTCAACGATGCCTCGAGCGTCTTCTTCGCCCTGTCCTTAATCCCGGTTGCGCTGGCCTTCCATCAATTGCATCGCTCGGTGGCTGCACCCTCGAGCCTAATCATCACAATCATCGGTGTCCTCGCCATGCTCACGGCGGCCACCCTCTCGGCGCTGCTGGTGTTCGGCCAAGTAAGCTTCGGACAAACCCTCCGTGCCGTGCTCAGCGCCAACGCGATCATCGGGGTCTGGCTGGTGTCGAGCGGTATTTTGGCGCTGATCGGCTCGAGCCTGCCCCGCGGGCTGGCCTGGGTGTTGATGGTCGCGGGTGCAGGCCTGATGCTGGTGGTTGTTGGCTTTTGGATCGGGGGTCAGGGATCCCCTCTCACCACACTCGGTGGACTGGTTGTTTTGACCGGTAACCTGACCTGGGCGATCTGGCTGGGCCACCTGTGGATGAGCGGTACCATGAGGTATCCCACGCCTGGGCCCTAGCTGAAGGCCATTACGTCCACCCATAATAGGGCGGGCTTACACAGCCTACGTGCTAAAGGTCTGACATCCTCCTCGTTCTTCAGAACGGGGGAACAGCAAGCCCTGGCCCCGTTCCCGGCACTGCGCCCGCAGTTCGTAGGGGTCCGCCACCCGCACCCAGCGCACCCGGGGGTCGGAAGGCGGGCGGCCCCGCCGGTCCCCGCTATGGATCCAGCCCTCACTCTCCCGAGGCCGGTGCTTGCGCCGGGTGGACGATTCCTTACCCCGACCCCTCTTCTCCCAGTGAAGGGCCGTAGCCCCCCGGCAACGCCGGTACTCAGGCGCACGCGGTAGCTTTGCCCCGCCACCCCAGCACCTCCACCCCAGGACGCTTCCTTTTCTCCGTGTCCGTCTTCCCCCACCCGCGCACCGCCAGCACGCTGTGCAGCACGAAACCCTGCAACCCCTCACGGGCATTGCCGATGAAGCCCAGCCCCCCGACGGGCTGGCGCCCGGAGTAGGAGAACTCCGAGCTGTCCTCAATCCGCAAACAGGTGCCCGGGGCTTGCATGGCTCCCCTCACCCGCTGACGGTACCCGGCGTGCAGGCCCTCCGGGTCGACGTGAGGGTTGTCCAGGAAGCGGTAAGCGGCCTTGACCTCACGGGGGTGCATGAACAGCCGGGGTAGGCTCTCCCCCGGGGCCCGAAGCATCGCCACGGCCATGCCCTCAGCCCGCTTAACCCGCCGTGCGTCGCCTAGCTCGGCCTCTGCGAAGTGCAGGCTGGCCCATTGAACCGGATCCTCCGGATGCAGTTCCATCGTCTCAAACCATACAGGGTTGAGATGTGGGTAATGACAAGGACTGAAGTCCAGGGAGGATGTCAGCTGGTCCGCTTCCCAAGGCTTAAGGTTCAGCAATGGGGACGGACCCCCGCCCTCGCGCTGGAAGATGGAACCTTCGCCTTTGCCGCGTCGGGGCATGCTATCCTCAAGATATGGCTACGGCTTTACCCGAAGCAATCAGTAAAAAGCTCGAGGCCTTCAAGCGGGTCAAGGGGCGCAGGTGGGTCAAGGAGCTAGAGAAAATCCTAGATGAGGCCGTACAGCTATCGGATTGGGATGCCGAGGTAAGTAAACCTGGGGCCAAAGCCAGCAAGATTAGCGAGGAGCAAGCCGTCCAAATGGCGGTAGATGCCGTACGACAAGCCCGCAAAAAGCGATGAGGGTGGTCTTTGATACCAGCATCTACGTCGCTACCCTGATTGCCCCAACGTCCCGCGTGGCACGGGTGTACTGGGCGTGGCGAAACGGGCGGTTTACCCTGCTAACCACTAAAACACAGCTTGCGGAGTTGCGCCGGGTAAGCCGCTATGTCAAGTTCAAAGGCATTATTCGCCCTGCTCAAGCTGGAGCGATGATCAACACCCTGAAGGCTAAGGCTGAGTTGGTGTCGTACAGCAAGGGCAGGCCCCTTTCGGTAGACCCCGATGATGACCTGATACTGGCGATTGCTGCTGAAGGCGAAGCTAACTATTTGGTTAGTCTGGATGAAGACCATGTCCTATCCCTCAAAAAAGTAGGGAATACCCGGATTATCCGGCCTGAGCAACTGATGAAATTATTGAACTGATTTTACGCGGTCACGTTGCGAGCTCTAGCAAAGGGGATAAATCAGGGGTGATACTGCCGGAGATGAGTTTACGACGGTATGGGTAGAAGGTGAGATTACAACCGGGTTGGTAGCGGTGGTATTCGATGAGGGCGTAACTGAGCAAACCTAGAGACCGCTAACTAGCCGTCCGTAAAAGCTCCACAGTTTTTGCCGTCATCAGAACTGAGAAGGCCAACCAGTGCCAGCCTCGCAAGGTCTCAGCCAGCCGCTCATAGTCGCGTGCCAGCCTGCGAAACCGGGATGTCCAGGCAAACGAACGTTCCACCACCCAACGCTTCGGCAGCAGGACGAATCCTCGCCTAGCACCCTCCACCTTGACCACGCACAGGGCGATGCCTTCCGCCTGCGCCGCTTGTGCCGCCTCCTCCCCGGTGTAACCCTGATCCACGAAGGCCACTTCCACCCGCGCCCCCGTCACTTCCTGCACCTGTTGACTGAGGGCTCCCACCTGGGCCCGCTCCTGTTCGCTGGCCGCCGTCACCACCAAGGCCAGCAGGTGGCTCAGCGTGTCCACCGCCAGGTGGACCTTGCTCCCCTTGCAAGGCTCGCTTTAGCGACCGCCAGGTCGCTTGTGCCCGTCATACCCGGCCCGCTCCCCACTTTGCGGGGTGGACTGTTGGGTGCGGGCATCGTAGATGGCAGCGCTGGGATGGGCGGCTTTGCCCTGGAGCATTCGCAGGGTCATGCGCAGGTCGTGTACCAGGTCTTCGAAGACCCCCCGGTTCATCCAGCGGTAGGCTTGCGCCTGAACGATATGGGGTGGGAAGTCGTGGGGCAGGTAGTCCCACTGGGCACCGGTTCGGACCATCCAACGCAGGGCGCCCCACACTTCGCGCAGGTCGTACTTGCGCTGGGGAGCCTCTAGCGGAGTAAGGGTCAAATAGGGCAGCACCAGGGCCCATTCCTCATCTCGGACGTCCGATGGGTAGGCACGACGGTTCATGATCTAAACATAATCGCATGGCCTGATTTGGGTAAGGTGGTTTGTAGATTCTAGAAACCCTCAGGCGGGTGCTGACCAAATACAAGTTGCTCGGAGGCGAATTAGGTTTTTGGGTGGGCTGAGTGTGGCGCAGAATTATTCCACCAGATTGGCATCAATCATGCGCAGGTAGGAGAAAAACAGCGTGACCTGGTCGCCGAAATCACGTATAAAGGCGTGGATGGCCTCGGGGGTGACGCCCTCGAGGCGGAGGTCGCTCTCGATGACCGGATCGTTGTCGGCATCCAGATACGACTTGGTGAAACGGTAGCGGCGGTTCCAGTTGAGCAGGTGGCGCGGTTCCACCCGATCAAAACCCGAGAACCCGGCCCGCAATTGCAGGCTGCTCACGTGTGGCTCGCCGTAGGTAATGAGGTGCCCGCGCAAGCCGTTGGGAAATTCCAGATTGAACAGGTCTTCCTTGACCTGTTCGGCGTTGACCCCCAGCTGCTCGAGGAGGATGCGCACCTCTTCGGTGGTAACTTCGCGCAAAATGGTATCCATTAGTAATACCTTCGTGTGCTACCTCATAGCTCCACCCCAGCCATCCTCAGCAGTACCCGGCTCCGAATCAGGTTGTGCACCAGAAGGATCAGGTTCACCCGGGCCACCAAGCCCCAGTAGGAGCGGGCTTCAATCCGGTGAAGCCCCAAAGACCGCACCATCACGCTGAAGCGGGTCTCTATCCAGTTCCTGACCCTCCCCATCCACCCTTTCCACCCCGTCTC
This sequence comes from Meiothermus sp., assembly GCF_026004115.1. Classification (NCBI taxonomy): domain Bacteria; kingdom Thermotogati; phylum Deinococcota; class Deinococci; order Thermales; family Thermaceae; genus Meiothermus; species Meiothermus sp. The sequence continues at coordinate 3,106,879 of NZ_BPIM01000001.1, read as the reverse complement.
CACCACCCTTCCTCCCCTGACCCGATAGGGCGGCGTCTTGACCCCCTGGACCCAGCGAAAGCCTCGGTCTCCCAAGACCGCAGGCAAGCCCTCCACCAGCTCCCTCCCCCAGGTCTCCCGGGCGTTGCCGGGCAGGATGAGCCAGCGAAAAAAGAGGCCCCGCTCGTTCATCACCGGCATGAGGACGTATCCGCCGAAGGCCCCCAAGGGTCCTACCCCTACTGCGGCGTCGGGGAGAGCGAGGCCGTGGATACGCTGTCCGTGGGCCAGGGGGAGGGGCTTGAGGTCCACCACCTGGAGCAAGCCTTCTCCCCCGGCCAAACGATGGGCGAGATGGGCCCAAAGGACGTGGGCTTTTTGGAGCACCCGGTAGAAGCGGGAGAGGTGGGGCAGGGAGGGAAAGTAAGCCTTCAGGGTGGTCTTGGCGGCCAGGTAACCTTTGGCGAGGTCCTGGCCCTGGAGGAGCAAAAAGATAGCGAGGGTCAGGAGCTCGGCCAGGGTGGCCTTTTGATGCTTTTGCTTTGGGGGGAGCTTGAAGCTCTGGGCCTGTAAAGCCTTGAGCTCGTCATCCACCCAGACGTAGGTAGCCGTCAAGAGGGTCTCCGCGTCAAGATAGTAAAGGGGGTGCTCTCGGTCTGGAAGCATAGCACCCCCTCTTTTTTCACACCCCGAGGGTCCAGATCAAGTAGCACACGAAGGAATAAGTTATACCCAATCGGGCCTGCTGCGGGTGAACGCTGAACCGCTAGGGAACGTTCAGGCACCAGGCTAATGCAGCTTATGCCCCCTGACTCTGCATGTGTGCCCTGACCGGGTGTTTCTGGCGGAGGAGGAGGGATTCGAACCCTCGATAGGGGGAACCCCCTATACCGGTTTTCGAGACCGGCCCGTTCAACCACTCCGGCACCCCTCCAATTTTGCCAAATCCGGCTGCCGCGGTGCAGCCGAATAGAGACTTTAGCACAACTTGGATGTAAAGTCACGGGGCGTTCTGTCAGGGATGTTGTTGGTTCGCCGAGGGGCTCATTATGAGGCACGTTTGTGCGCAAAAAAGTCCCTCAAGAGCCTTGCCGACTCGCGCTCGAGCCAACCACCTTCCCACTCAAAGGGCGGCTTCATGCGATGAACCGTTACGGCTCCAGCCTTGAGGTTCTCTACGGCGTAGACTACCCGCCGAACCTGGGCCTCCATCAGCGCACCAAAACACATAGGGCAGGGCTCCAAGGTGACATAGACGGTGGCTCCAGGCAGCACCTTGGCTTGCTTCTTGAGCAGGGCCTTCTGCAAGGCCAATAGCTCGGCGTGGGCAGTGGCGTCCCGGCTTTGCTCCACCTGGTTGTGGGCTGAGGCCAGTTCAGTGCCGTCCCAGACCACCACCGCCCCAATAGGTACTTCACCACCGTCGCGTGCCAGCCTGGCTTGCTCGAGGGCGGTGCGCATGTGCTCGAGGTCGTCCGACTCGGGCCACAGGTTCCAGACTTCCTGCACGACGTCGCCCATGGCCCGCACCGGCCAAACCTGCTTGAGCTCGGGGGGGACACTGTGTTGGGTAAAAAAGTCCACCAGCCGAACCCGGCCTTCCGGCAGGTCGATCTGGTCGCCCGGCTTGGGCAGCCTCGAGCCCCGCCAGGGCGGAAAAGTGTCCACTATGGGCGGAATCAGGAACAAGGTTCCATCGCGACGACGAACCTGCCAGCCTTCGGGGAGGGTAAAGGCCTCGCCCTGCAAGGCACGCTCGAGCTGGGTAATCCAGGTGGCCTCGGGCCGCAGCCTGATTTGCTCTAGCATCTGCCGCAAGGCCCGTCGCCGGAGTCCAGCCGGGGCCTGGGCCAGGGGGGCAATGCGATAGGCGGGGCAGGGCCAGCGCCCGTCCCGCAGCAGTATTTGTTCGGCCAGAGGGTCGAGGGCCTCATCGTCTACCTGGGAGATGGCTGCAAAACGAGCCAGGGAGGCATTGGTTTGGGGAAAGCGATCTTTGAGCCTGGGAAAAATCTCGTGGCGCAGGAAATTGCGATCCATCGAGGTGTCGGCGTTGGTGATGTCGTCGAGCCAGTCCTGGTTTTTGCTGCGCAAGTAGGCCCGCAGGGTGCTGCGGCTGACCTCGAGCAGCGGACGCACTACCTTTCCTCGCCTTGGGCGCATTCCCAGGCCCCGCCCTGTACCTTGCAGTAGTTGCAACAACACCGTTTCGGCCTGGTCGTCTTCGGTGTGGGCGGTCAGGATGGCCTGCGCATTGTGTTTCTTGGCTACTTTGGCCAGAAAGCCGTAGCGCAATTCGCGGGCGGTGGCCTCCAGATTTTCCCCGCGTTCGCCGGCAATCCGGGCAACCTCGAGTTTTTCCGACTCAAAGGGATAGCCCAGGCGCTCGGCCAGCGACTTAACCCACAAGGCCTCAGCTGCCGAACCCTCGCGCAGGGCGTGATCGAGGTGGGCCACCACCACCTTGCGGGGGGTTGACGTGAGTAAGAGCAACAATGCAACCGAATCGCCGCCGCCCGATACTGCCGCTACCAGGCTGCCCTCCGGCACCATGCGGGTTAGATGGTTGGCGAACTGGGCTTCTAGCAGGTCCGCATCTACTGAATCCACCCTTATATGCTATAGCGTATGACTTTTTTTCCCAATCTCCGCTTCGATTTTAACATCTACCCTTATCTCACCCCGGATTTGCCTGGGCTGGACGGGGTGATTCGCCACCAAGCCCGGGATTTTCAGGTCGATGAAGTGCCGGCCTATAGCCCCTCGGGCCAGGGAGAACACCTGCTGGTACTGATCGAAAAAGAGGGCCTGACCACCCGGGCGGTATTAGAGTTTTTGCGTGACCGGTTTCACATCAACGAGGCCCATATCGGGGTAGCGGGTCTGAAGGACAAGCACGCCCTGACCCGACAATGGTTTAGTATTCCGGCCCGCCACGAAGAGCGCCTGGAAAGTTTGGCTGAACTCCCAGGGGTGCGGGTATTGGAGCGGGGCCTGCATCCCCACAAGCTAAAAACTGGCCACCTGCGGGGTAACCGCTTCCGCATCCTGATTCGGCCAAGCAGCGAGGCTTCCCGCTTGTCCAAAGGGCCGGTCGAGGCTGTTTTTTACGAACTAAAGCGCCGTGGGGTGCCCAACTACTATGGCCCCCAGCGGTTTGGTATTGGCGGCATGAACCCCATCAAGGGCTACGAACTGGTCAAAAAAGGCAAGATACACAGCCCTTCCTGGCTCAAAAAGCTGCTGGTCTCGAGCTTGCAAAGCCTCTTATTCAACGACTGGCTGGCCCTGCGCATGGAAAGGGGGCTGTTCGACCAGGTCATCGAGGGGGATGTGGCCAAAAAGCACGATACCGGCGGGGAGTTTGTGGTTCGCGAGGCGGTACTGGAAACCCCCCGGGCCCAGCGCTTCGAAATTAGCGCCACCGGGCCTTTGTACGGCAAAAAGTATCGGGAAGCCGAGGGGGAAGCCCGGGCCCTCGAAGACCAGATTTTGCAGAGATATGATCTGGAGCGCCACCATTTTGCCTTGCGCCGGGGGGATCGTCGCCTGATTCGCTTTCCCCTAACTGAATCCAGCGTGGAAGAGACCTCAGAAGGGCTCTGGTTAAGCTTTTTTCTGCCTAAAGGAGCCTACGCTACCACAGTGCTGCGGGAGATTATGAAGAAGAACCCCGAGGAAGGTGAGCTGGATACTGAATCCGAAGAAACTTAATTGGTGATGGATGCAGTTAAGGATACAGCGGGTCAGGCCTAACCATGTTCCTCCTGGGTCACTCGTGTGCGCCCAGGGTGCAGGGGTTGGCTCGAGGTTTGCCTTCCAGGTCGGTACTGGCGCATTGCTCGGGCAGGCCCTGGCCCAAAGCAGGGCTGCCGGCCCTGAGCCTGAAGTTGGCACTACCTGGGTCGGTGCTGGGGTTGATGAACTGTGGGTCGCCTAGCAGGTCGGTAGAGCTTCGATTGGGGAAACTGTTAGCAGCAAAATACAGGTTTCTGCTGAACACGAAGTTCGTTACGCTATAAACCGCTGTGGCTGCCCGGTCGGAACGAGCATAGACCACATTGTTGTAAAACCCCACATTCCCCGAAAAATACGCCGATAGATCGCAGCAGATGTCGGGGGTGCGGGCGTTGGCATAGAGGGTATTGTTGCGCACTACCACGTTGTCGGAATAGAAAATATTAACCCCCCGTCCCCCGTTGTCGAAGATCAGGTTATTCTCGATCAGGATGCGGCCCCGGTAGGGTACGCCAGGGTTGTTGCCGTAGTTTTGAGTGTTGCGGCCATCGTCCACAATAATCCCGTTGCCGTCGGAGATGACCCGTTTGGCCGGATCGGGGTTGGAATAGTAGAAGGGAATCCGGTTTTCGTTTTTGTAGACAATGTTGCCCCGGATGAAGATCTTGAAATCGGTGGAGCTATCGGAATTCCAGTTCTGGTAGGTCGAGATGCCACTTTTATTCAGCGGGGAATAGAAGCCATTCTCGGCCACAACGTTGTTTTCAATATACAGATAATCGGCCTGCACGCTGTATATGCCACCTCCCGGACAGCGCAGCACCCGGTTGTTGCGCACGACGATATGGTGCGAACGCAGATCGGGCTGCTGGTAACGCGGACCAATGCCCAAACAGCTACCGGCAGTGACCGGGTTATCCAGCACATTCATCTGGGAGCGGGCGTACTCGAGGCTCACACTGGCTGCATTGCCTTCTATGTCGAACCCTTCGATGGCCACATAAGAGACGCCCTCCAGCAAGATGCCGACCCAGTTGGCCTCGAGTTTGATCTTGGGCCGATGCCCCGGATAGGCCCGGTAGATAATCCACTGGTTAGCCGTGCCCGAGCGCTTAATATCGAGAACAATGCTGCTGTAAGTGGAATTGGTGTACTCCCCATTCATCACCAGCACCAGATCTCCCGGCTGGGTCTGGTTGGAGGCTCGTTGCAGGGTGCGGAAAGCGCGGGTTTCGCTCAGCCCATCGTTGCTATCGTTGCCACTGGGCGAAACGTAGAGGGTGCGGCCCGTAGGTAGAGGGGGCAGGGGCGGGTTGGGCGTGGGGGGCGGATTCGGTATGGGTGTGGGGCTGGGACTGGGTGTTGGGGGAACCGGGAGCGTAACCGCTTCATTACAAGCGGCTAGGACGACTATGGCCATGATCCACAAAAGCTTCTTCATCCAGGCTCCAGAGACGACTTTAAGAGGTTCAATCATATTCGATCATAGGGATGCACGATGCTCCACAAGGTTAGAAGCGTGTATGGAATCGAAGGAAGCTATCGCGATTCAACCAAACTAGCCCGTAGCTTACGGCTCAGTCTTCCGATTTACATTTAGGCTTCATTCAGGCTTTCCTTAGGTTTGGCCCATGTCTTTTTCAGGTTAGCTCCACACATAGCCCAAGCAGTGGCTAACATGACCCAGAACCACCCTTGTCAAGGAAACCTATGGCGAGATGCCATCCCCAACACGGTATTTTTTCTGCCCATCATGGGTCAACTACCCTGTTGGCAGCCTTGTCGAGGCAGCAAGAATAGTCATTTCAGAAACGGCCCTTTGGGCAGCATTGGCAGAGGAAAACTTCAAAGCCGAAAGAACCCGATGAAATGCACGGAGGGGGGCTTCAGGCCCTGCAATCTAAACTGGCTGGCCAACTGGCCTCGGTGGAAGTGGGTGTGGCTGGTAAAATGCAGTACAATCTCGCTGACGGTGTTGGTGGCGGTTCCGCCGGTAAAGTTATAGGTGATCCTGGCCGCAGGGTCAGCGGTCGTGAGCCAGTTCTGTCTCCTGGATGCCAACAGTTGCCAGGATTTGTACAAGCCTGCAATGTCTGTTGGGCTTACCGGAAAGCTGGCCGCTGGGTTGCCCAGGAGCCGCTCGAGCCAGACTGTTTCGGCCCCAACCATATGGGCCGTGGTTTCCAACACACTGCTGAAGGAACCCCCAACCTCTTGACGGGCCTGCTCGGGGGATAACTCCTGCAAGGCAGGCCACCACTTTTCCCAGAGCCAGTCGTTGGCATCCACGATTCGCTTTAACTCAGCTTTGTCCATACCCCAGATTACGCCCTGGATTCCAGACAAAAAAGCCCCCACCTTTTTGGGTGAGGGCTCGAGGGGGAAGATACCTAGCGCTTGCTGTACTGCGGTGCACGGCGGGCTTTGTGCTTGCCGTACTTCTTGCGCTCGACTTCGCGGGGGTCGCGCGAGAGCAGCCCGGCAGGCTTAAGCTTGGCCCGCAAGTCGCCGTTGTAGTTGACCAGCGCGCGGGCAATGCCAAGCTGTATAGCATCTACCTGTCCGGCCTTGCCACCGCCTTTCACGGTGATGTAAGCATCAAAGCGGTTGCTGACATCCACGCGGCGCAAAGGCTCCAGCGCCGAGACTGCCTTTACCAGACCGCCAAAGTAATCGCCAAAGGTCTTGCCGTTGACTTCGATCTTGCCGGTACCCGGACGCAAAAACACCCGTGCCACGCTGGTTTTACGCCGGCCCGTGCCGTAATACTGTTCCATTATTCGACCTCCATCTTGACGGGTTTTTGGGCCGCATGCGGATGGTTTGCCCCAGCATAGACTTTGAGACGGCGGAACATGATGTTGCCCAGGGCGCCTTTAGGAAGCATACCCTTGACCGCATGCTCCACGGCCTTGACCGGCTTTTCAGCCAGCATCACCGCGCCTACGGTGCGCTTGAGACCACCGGGGTAGCCAGAGTAACGGGTATAGACCTTGGTGCGCGGTTTCGAGCCCTTCAGGAGCACCTTATCGGCATTAATGACCACCACACAATCGCCTGTGGCCATATTGGGGGTGAAGTCGGGCTTGTGTTTGCCGCGCAACACCGCTGCAATCTTAGAGGCCACCCGCCCAATGGACTGGCCTTCGGCGTCAATCAGCACCCAACCGGGTTCTTTGGGTTCAGGAACAAATGTCTTGAACACTGCTTTCTCCATTTTGCACCAGCGCCTACCAACGCCGTTGCAGATTTTGATTTGCTTTTGTTTGAGCGGCTCGGGGAAACCACCCAAAAAAAGCGCCAACGCGGAGTATAGCACACTTTTTTGTGGTCTTGCAAACGCAGAATGATAAGGATGCTTTAGGGGCATCCGGGCTTTGTGGTACTGGCTGGTAAAGGAGGGATTCTATGGCAACCAGGCTAAATGAAGGAGAAATTCGGAATGGTTTGCAAGGTCTTCCACAGTGGGCGCTGGTGGAGGGTAGAATCGAGAAAACCTTCACTTTCGATACTTATGCGGAGGGAGTGGCCTTTGCGGTCAAGGTAGCCCTGCACGCCGAAAAAGTCGACCATCACCCCGACAGCCTGGAGATTATGTGGGGCAAGGTTAAGGTGGCCTACGTGACGCACTCGGCGGGGGGGGTTACGTCGCTAGACCTCGAGGCGGCGGCACAGATTGAAGCCCTCGTCTAGGGGCTTTCATCCTTGAATTGCTGTCTTGAAAAGCTTTGTGGGGTAGAGCACAGGGCCAGGGCAAACACCTGTACACCCACATTTTTCGCGTCTTTGATGGCCTCTGGGCCCGTGCCCTACCTGTGCGGCAGGGTGCGGGTGGGTATTGGGCCAGGCCCTGAATCAGTAGCCTGCGTGAGGGCGCAGGTCAGCAACCCCAGCCAACCTTCCCTACGCTTTGGGGGAGAAACAATAGAAGCTTTCGATGGTCAAACAGCAGGGAGCTTGATCTAGTGCACCGGTAACTTGTTTTGCGGTACCTTTTGAAGCACATTGATTGCCCACAGTTGCGATGTGCGGCTTATTGAAGGGGATAGTAGTGCATAGCGATTTCCTGGTTACCTGATCACTAGCCCTTCGATGGAGCCGCTATCGAATGTAACTTTACAGACATCCATATGCATTTTGTTCTGGCAATAAACTTCCGGTTGTATTTTGGTTATAGGTTGGTATGGTGTGACAGAAATGGCCCTTAGGAGCCCACTGCTATCTCTTGACACGTTCTTTCTGTAACGAACCTAGTAGACTGGAGAACCGTGAGTATGGAATACACAGTGGACAGTTCGAACCTAGCCTATTTGGAGGCCCTCTACCAAGAGTACGAGCAGAATCCAGCATCCATTCCCCCTGAATGGTCAAGCTATTTTCATGCCGTTCAGGCCGAGCCTGTCGGCGGAAATGGCGCGGCGGCCCAGCGAGAACCTTTGGATGGGGCCTCAGTATCTGAACTGGCCTCGTTTTTCTTGCGGGCGGTTCGCTTTTTGCGTACCTACCGGGAACGTGGCCATCTGGTGGCGCGGATAGACCCCTTAGAGCGCGAGCGACGTACCCCTCCCGAACTAGACCCCAGTTTTTTTGGCTTGAGCGAGGCCGATCTGGATCGTCCGGTTCCGCTGGAGTTGGGTGCGCCGACCTTGCGGGCTGTCCTGGAGCAGTACAAGGCCCGGTTCGGTGGAACAGTGGGCATCGAGTACGGCCACCTGGATGATCCGGCGGTGCGCAACTGGATTGAAGCGCGTCTGGCAGCAGGGTTTGCCCGGCCCACCGTGGAGCAGAAACGAAAAATCTACGAGCGGCTCATGCAAGCCACGCTCTTCGAGGAGTTCTTGCAAAAGAAATATCTGGGGGCCAAGACCTTTAGCCTGGAAGGTACTGAATCCCTCATCCCGCTGTTGGATCTGACCATAGAAAATGCGGCCAGACATGGGGTAGTGGAGGTGGTAATGGGGATGGCCCACCGCGGCCGCCTTAACGTGCTGGCCAACGTGGTCAAAAAGCCTATGCGGGACATTTTTCTGGAGTTTGAAGAACACTTTCCCGAAGGCTACCACGGTGACGTTAAGTACCACCTGGGCTACTCCAACGACCTGCCAACCCCATACGGCAACGTGCACCTGTCCCTTAACTTCAATCCCTCGCACCTCGAGTTCGTTGCACCGGTGGCCATGGGGCGTACCCGGGCCAAACAAGACCGCTTTGGGGATCGCAAGCGCGAGATGGGCATGTTGCTGCTGGTTCACGGAGATGCCGCCTTCATTGGCGAGGGCATCGTACAAGAAACCCTCAACATCTCGGGGATCCCGGCTTACACCGTGGGGGGCGCGGTGCACATCATCCTGAACAACCAGGTGGGCTTCACCACCGAGCCTCACGAGTACACTGCCGGGCGCTACTCTACCGAAATCGCCAAGATGCTCGAGTCCCCCATCTTTCACGTGAATGCCGAAGACCCGGAGGCGCTGGTAGGGGTTGTAGAGCTGGCCATGGAGTTTCGTAAGGCGTTCAAACGCGATGTGTTCATAGACCTAATCGGTTTTCGCAAACGTGGGCACAACGAGACCGATGAACCCAGTTTTACGCAGCCGGACATGTACCGCCGTATTGCAGCCAAGAAGCCCCTTTATTTGAGCTATCAGACCAAACTCCAGGGTGAGGGCGTCTGCAGCCAGGAGACCTGCGATGCACTGGCTAAGCAGTATCAGGACGCCATGGAGGCGGCCTTTTCGGGCGCGAGACGTGAACCCACACCCACCCGTCCCCCGGCGGGCGGCGGGTTTTGGAAGGGTTATCTGGGCGGTCCCGAAGAAGGGGTACCAGATCCAGAGACCGGGGTACCTGTGGAGAAGCTGTCGGCCCTGATGGAGGGTCTTACGCGCCTTCCGGAAGGCTTCCACCTGCACCCAAAACTGACCAAACTTGTAGAAAGTCGCCGCGAGATGGGTCAGAACAAGCGGCCCCTGGACTGGGCGTCGGCCGAAATGCTGGCTTTTGCTTCTTTGGCTGTGGAGGGGCACCGGGTGCGGATTTCAGGTCAGGACGTGGTACGTGGAACCTTCACCCAGCGCCATGGGGGTTTCACCGATTACATTACGGGCGAAAGATACATTCCTGCCAATCATCTGGCGGAAGGGCAGGCGGTGGTCGAGCTTTACAACTCTGCGCTGTCGGAGGCGGGGGTGCTGGGCTTTGAGTACGGTTATAGCCTGGATATGCCCGATGCGCTGGTGGGTTGGGAGGCGCAGTATGGTGATTTTGTCAATACCGCACAGGTCATTATTGACCAGTTCATTGCCTCGGCAGAAGCCAAGTGGAGCCGCCTGTCGGGCCTCGTGATGCTGCTGCCACACGGCATGGAGGGAGGCGGCCCTGAACACAGCAGCGCGCGCCTCGAGCGTTTCCTTCAGCTCTGCTCCAACGACAACATGCAAGTGGCCTACCCCACCACCCCCGCGCAGTACTTTCACCTGCTGCGTCGGCAGGTGGTGCGCCCCTGGCGCAAGCCTCTGATCGTCATGACCCCCAAGAGCCTGTTGCGCAACCCGGACGCTGTCTCCAGGCTCGAGGAACTCTCGCAAGGCCGCTTCCAGCGGGTGCTTTCCGGGAATCCCAGCCCCAAAGTCAAGCGGGTGGTGCTCTGCTCGGGCAAGGTGTACTACGACCTCGAGGCCGCTCGACGGGCTGCAGACAAGGAAGACGTGGCCATCATCCGACTGGAACAACTGTACCCTTTCCCCATGAAGGAGCTCGAGGCTGCCCTGGCGCCGTACCCGGCCAATACCGAGGTCGTCTGGACCCAAGAGGAACCCGCCAACATGGGGGCCTGGTGGTTCATTCGGGCCCGTTTTAGCGACCGGATTTTTGGTCGTCCCTTGAGTGTGGTGGCCCGCCCAGAGTCCAGCAGCCCGGCGGTGGGCTCCAAGAAAGTGCATGACAAGGAGCAGAAGGCGATTGTAACGGCAGCCCTTGGCTTGTAGGAGGGGCTTGGGGCTCAGGGCACCGGGCCATTGCAAGTTAAAAGAGCCCCTTAGTGCACGGGTAACTTGTTTTGCGGTATGTATTGAAGCATGTTGACTGTCCATAATTGCGATGTGCGGTTCATTGAGAGGGACTGCTGTGTATACCCTTTTCCTGGTTACCAGACCGCTTGGCGTGATCGAAAAAAGGTTTTGGGTTCATGGTCCGCAAAACAGAGTTCCCTTACCCTGTGCCCAGTACCCATTACCCGGAGCCCTGCGTCCTCATTTGAAGTAAAGTTGTACAGGTTAGGGTGCTCTGGCACCCCTGAATGGGAGGCAACATGGCCTTGGAGCTCAAAATTCCAGCAGTAGGAGAGTCCATCACCGAAGTAGAAATTGGACAGTGGCTTAAGAAAGAGGGCGATGCGGTGGCGGTAGACGAGCCCCTGGTTGAACTGGTGACCGACAAGGCCACACTGGAGCTACCCTCGCCCGCCCAGGGCCGATTAACAAAAATTCTCATTCCCAGCGGACAGGCCAAAGTAGGGGATGTGGTGGCTTTACTGGAGGAAGGGGCTGCTGCAGTGACCAGCCCGCCCGTCCAACCGGCCCCTGCTTCGGTGCCCAGCCAGGGTGCTGCTGGGGTGACCGAGGCGAAAGTCATGCCTTCCGCCGAACGCCTGGCCGCCCAAACGGGCATCCAGGCGGCAACCCTGCCCGGAACCGGCCCCGGGGGGCGGGTGCTCAAAGAGGATGTGCAGCGGGCGGCTGCGGCTGCTGCTCCAGCAACGCCCTCGCCTATGCCTCAGCCCTATAGCCCCCCCTCGCCGGTGGTGGGCAAGGGCGAGCGCCGCGACGACGTGGTGCCCATGACCCCCTTGCGTCGTCGCATTGCCGAACGCCTGCTCTCTGCCAAGCAGAATACCGCCATGCTCACTACCTTCAACGAGGCCGATATGGGCATTGTGATGGATTTGCGTAAGGAGTACGGCGAGGCCTTTCAAAAGAAGCACGGCCTCAAGCTGGGCTTTATGAGTTTCTTTGTAAAGGCCGTAGTGCAGGCCTTGCAAGAAATCCCACAACTCAATGCTGAAATTCGTGGAACCGACATCGTCTACCACCGCTACTACGACATCGGAATTGCGGTGGGTGGAGGAGAGGGGCTGGTGGTGCCGGTCATTCGCGATGCCGACCGGCTTTCTATGGCCCAGATCGAGGCAGTGATTGCCGACTTTGGGGCTCGAGTAAAGGAAAAGAAAATCAAACCTGAGGAGCTGATGGGGGGCACCTTTACCATTACCAACGGGGGCATCTACGGCTCGCTCAACTCAACCCCCATTCTGAATCCCCCCCAGGTCGGCATTCTGGGGATGCATGCCATCAACGAGCGCCCCGTGGCTAAAAATGGAGCGGTGGTGATCCGCCCCATGATGAACCTGGCGCTCTCCTACGACCACCGCATTGTGGACGGGCGCGAGGCGGTGACGTTCCTCAAGCGAGTCAAGGAATTGATCGAAAACCCGGTACGTCTGACCCTGGAAGTTTAGATGCGCAGAACAGGAGCCTTGGCTTTGGGCTAACCGCTGTTTGCAACTCATTGAGGACTTATGCCAAAACATCAACTGGTCGTAATCGGAGCGGGGCCGGGTGGCTATGTCGCGGCCATCAAAGCAGCTCAGCTCGGTCTGGATGTTGCCTGTGTCGAGAAAGAACAAGCGCTGGGTGGAACTTGCCTGCGGGTGGGTTGTATTCCCTCTAAGGCTTTGCTGGATGCCAGCGAGAAAATCCATGCTGCGGAGCTCAACCAGTTTGTGGGGGTAAAAATCGGCCAGGCCGAGCTGGACCTGCCCGCCCTTATGGCCCACAAAGACAAAGTGGTCAGGGCCAACACGGAGGGCATTGCTTATTTGTTCAAGAAAAACAAAGTGACGCGTTACCTGGGGCACGGTACAATTGTTGCACCCAACAAGGTCTTGGTCGAGGGACCGGAGGGCGTGCAGGAGCTCGAGACGGAGCGCATCTTGGTAGCCACCGGCTCCAAGGTAGCCCCGTTGAAGGGGGTTGAGCTTGACTATGACATTGTGGGTACCTCCGACCAGGCCATTGCCTACCCCAAGGTGCCCGAGACTTTGGTGGTGATTGGGGGTGGCGTGATTGGCCTCGAGCTGGGCTCAGTCTGGAACCGCTTGGGCTCCAGGGTGACCGTGCTGGAATACCTCCCCACCATTTTAGGGGGGATGGACGGCGAGATTGCTAAAGCCGCCGAGAAAATTTTCAAAAAACAGGGCCTGGAAATCCGCACCGGTGTGCGGGTGACGGCAGCCTTTGCCAGGGATGGCAAGGGAGTTGTGGAGTACGAAGGTGGCGAACCCCTGGTGGCCGACCGGGTCTTGCTAGCAACCGGTCGGGTACCCAATACCGATGGACTGGGTTTGGAGAACGTAGGGCTTTCCACCGACGAGCGGGGCCGCATCCCGGTCAATGCTCATTACCAGACCGCTGTACCCAGCATCTTTGCCATTGGTGACGTGATTGCGGGCCCCATGCTGGCCCACAAAGCCGAGGAAGAAGGCTACGCCGCAGTAGAGTACATGGTGACGGGTTACGGGCATGTAGACTATAACTCCATTCCAAATGTGGTCTATACCCATCCCGAGATTGCCTCAGTAGGTAAAACCGAAGAAGAGCTAAAGGCGGCGGCAGTTTCCTACAAAAAGGGTTCCTTCCCCTTCTCGGCTAATGGACGGGCCCGGGCCATGAACGATACCGACGGTTTCGCCAAAATTCTGGCCCATGCCGAGACCGACCGGATTTTGGGGGTACATATTGTCGGCCCACGCGCTGGCGACCTCATCGCTGAGGCCGCCGTAGCTATGGCTTTCCACGCTTCGTCGGAGGATTTGGCCAGGGCTTCCCACGCTCACCCCACGCTGGCAGAGGTTCTAAAGGAAGCGGCGCTGGCGGCCTGGGACAAGCCGATTCACATTTAGAAAAGTGGTTGGAATCCCCTTGGGGACAAGGCTCCCCAAGTACCTTGAAAGTCGGGGTTGCGGGGACAAAGGGTTGGCCTGATCAAGACGATAACCAACCTCCGTTCCCCGTGTAAAACCTTGAACGAGAGCGTTCCGATGCAAGCAAGGGAAGCGCTTCAACATCGGTGAACCCCATACACAGGCCTGGACGTAGCCTTCGGGGATGGGTGCGGCTTGGGCCATCCAGTGAGAACCGAGAAGCTCTGGACTTCCAGCCCAAAGAGTCGTCTCCGGGAACTGCTCTAAGTACAACAACGTTAGGAATTTGCTCTACCCGAAAAGGGGAGCCCATAAGCTGCGCCGCTTTAAAGACCGGCCACTTCTTTCACCGAGACCGTCACCACAAAAAATCTAATCTGGGTGCACTTAGAGCGCTCTTCACATAGAATGAGCCTCCCGAGAATCAAGAATCCTCTGGGCGCAGACGCATTTTCATTTTCGCGGGCGGCAACGTCTGCGAAGGGCGCGATAAGCACCCCGAAGATCTGCTTGAGACGTGCGGTACCTACAAGCTGGTGAGCCTCGAGCCCAGGCGCCAAGCGCTGCTGCGACCAGGTTTGTTTAGCGCGGTCCCCTTGCCAGCAAGTTGGCAAAACCCAGGGCTAAAATGAGCACCACACTGAGGGCCCAGTAGGGAAACGTACCCGGAACCCAACCCTGCCACTGGGCAAGATAAACCAGCCCACCTACCAGCACTGCAATCAGTGCCCACAGAGCAAATGGCTTAATGCCTTCCATGGCCCTATTCTTCTTTGTTGCTGCGGTGCTGATAATAGTACACCTCGTTGGGCACCCAGCCCATGGCGTTGGCGATTCGATTGGTGAAGTTGAACATGGCCGCAACCTGGGCTGCTTCAAAGATGGCCTCGTCGCTTAGCCCAATGGCCCGTAGCATCTGCACATCGGCTGAGCTCATCACCGCCGAGTCCACCGTGATTTGATGGGCAAACTCCAGGAGCGCGTGTTCCCTGGGGGTCAGATGGGCGCGCCGGAAGTTGGCCGCCAGCACATCGGGCAGGACCGGGTCGCCGGTAATTTCGCGCAGATAAGCCGAGTGAGAGGCCAGGCAGTATTCGCACTCATTGGCCGAAGAGACCACCACCGCAATCATTTCTCGTTCTTTGCGGCTCAGGTGGCTCTGGTCTTCGTTGCGCATCAGAAAGTCGTAGTAGCGAAACCAGCGCAAAAAATGCTCCGGCGTAAGGGCAAAGTTGCGGGCCACGTTCGGAATGAAGCCGGTTTTTTCCTTAAACTTGCCAAACAGTACCCGGACATCCTCCGGTACTTCACTTTCTTCCGGCACCCTGACCCAGGCGGTGGGTTGGGCCTCTGCTTTGGCTTTGGAGGCCAGTTTTTTTTGACTCTCTTTGGGGCTTTTGGCTTTTGCCATAGTTACTCCGCAATACAACTTTCTGAAAGTGCTTGGCTACCCCTGGGCAGCCCAGCGCGATGGGGCGGCTCGCTTTAGAAACTCCACGATGTCCTGGGTGCTGGTACCAGGGCCAAAAACTCCGGCCACACCCATCTCTTTCAGGTAGGGGACGTCCTCGTCGGGGATGATACCGCCGCCAAAAAGCAAAATGTCGTCGGCGCCCTGCTCTTTGAGCAGCCGGCGAACCTCCCCGAAGTAGTGCATATGGGCGCCCGACAGTACCGATAGGCCTATAGCATCTACGTCTTCTTGTAAAGCCGCCGAGACTATCATCTCTGGGGTTTGGCGCAAGCCTGTGTAGATCACCTCCATGCCTGCATCGCGCAGGGCCCTGGCCACCACCTTGGCCCCCCGGTCGTGGCCATCGAGCCCTGGCTTAGCAATGAGCACCCGTATTCTTCTATCCATGCCACTATCTTACGGCACTGGAGTAAAAAGCCGCCAGGTACGAAAAGCCAGGCAAGGCCCTCGAGGATACCCACAAGGAACACCTCTACGTTATGAATGGCGCGGTTTTTGACCAGAACGATCCAGCGCCCCGGTGTTGAGACTTGCTTTGAGACCCCTACCCATGTAAGTGAAACTATCGGCAGGATCTACAATGAAACCAGACAACCCATGGCCTTATTATTTTGCCCAGCGATCAGGTAACGGCAGAGGAAAGCTCGCGCGGGCGGTGTATTTCTTCCAGGTGGGCCTTGAACTGCTCAAAGGTTACCTTGAGGAGCTTGTTGGGCTCGCCAAAAACCGAGGCATACAGGTCGGCGACTTTGTCCAGCAAAGGGGTGTCGTAGTGGGGGTGGCCTTCAAACAGGAGTTCCAGGTGGGTTCCCCCGTCTTCAGCCTCACTCAGGCGAACCCAGCCGGATATTTCCAGGTTGTGCGGAACACCCGGCACGCTGCGGAACTCCAGGTATTCGGGGGGCTGCCGCTCGGTGGCCTCGGCTACCCAGACCAGATCTACCGGCGGCTGGCCGCGGGCCCTAAAACGCCAGGCCGAGCCCACCCGGCTGACCTCCTTGATGGCCTTGGCCCAGCTCGGCCAGCTCGAGAAGTCCTGAAAGGCTGCCCATACCGCTTCCCGCGGGGCTTGAATGTTGAGTACCAGCTCCTCCCTAAAACGCATGGCTACCTCCTACTAGGCGGTACACGCAACGAAAAGAGAACGAGTACAGGTTGGTGTAACGATATGTTGCCACATAGACATGTACGGATGGTGAAGGCTGGATTACACTACGGGGATGAAGGTTCATGTGATTGGGGCTGGCCTCTCAGGGGTGGAGGCTGCTTTTACAGCGGCCCGCCTGGGAGCCCAGGTCCGGCTGTACGAGATGCGGCCCCACCGGATGACCCCCGCCCATCACTCCGGACAGTTGGCGGAGCTGGTCTGCTCCAATAGCCTGGGCGGAGAAAGTGAGACCAACGCCAAAGGTTTGCTGCAGGCCGAGCTGCGGGCCGCCGGGTCGTTGGTTTTGCAGGCTGCCGACCGGCACCGGGTTCCTGCCGGGGGTGCGCTGGCGGTAGAACGCGAGGGGTTCTCTGCAGAAATTACCCGTGTGCTGGAAGCCCACCCCCGGATTGAGGTCATACGTCAAGAAATCACCGAGATTCCCTCCGATGGCATCGCGGTGTTGGCCACCGGTCCCCTCACCTCCGAGGGCTTGTCTGCGCATCTGCAATCGTTGCTGGGTGGTGAGTTTCTGGGCTTTTACGACGCTGCTGCGCCGGTGGTGCTGGGCGAGAGCATCAACCTGGAAATCGCTTACCGGGCAGGGCGCTACGGCCAGAGCGCCGACTACCTGAACTGCCCCATGGATCAAGCGCAGTACAAACACTTTTATGAAGTGCTGACCCAGGCCCGCAAGCACACCCCGCACGACTGGGAGCGGCTCGAGTTCTTCGAAGGCTGCATGCCCATCGAAGAGATTGCCCGCCGCGGCTACGATACCCCGCGCTATGGCCCCCTAAAGCCAGTGGGCCTGCCCGACCCCAGAACCGGTCATGAACCCTACGCGGTGGTGCAGCTTAGGGCCGAGGACCGGCGGGGCCAGATGTGGAGCCTGGTTGGCTTTCAGACCGGGCTGAAGTGGGGTGACCAAAAGAGTGTGGTGCAGAGTATTCCTGGGCTGGAAAACGCCGAAATAGTACGCTATGGGGTCATGCACCGCAACACCTACTTGTGCGCCCCCAAGCTAATAGAGCCCACCTTACAGTTCCGCGCCCATCCCGGGTTGCTGGTATGTGGGGTGCTGTGCGGGGTGGAGGGTTACCTCGAGTCTGCCGCAACAGGCTTCCTGGCGGGCCTTAACGCCGCCCGGCTGGCCCTGGCCCAAGAACCCCTGGTGCCCCCGGAGGAGACCATGCTGGGGGGTCTGGTGCGCTATCTATCGAGCGCCAACCCGGACAACTTTCAGCCTATGAATGCCAACTGGGGCCTGGTTCCTGCCGATAGCGGCAAAGGTAAAAAAGCCGAGAAACGCACCCGCATGTACCGGCGCGGCCTGGACAGGTTCCGGGCCTGGCTGGTTCAGTCGGTTAACCCGGAAATGCAGCTTAGCGTGGAAACAGCGGCAGGTTCAGCGTAGCCAGGCTGGCATAATCCACTTTCCAGCCCAGTTCAGTAAAGAGGAGCCGAACCGAGCCGCTGCGTTCAAGCGCTGTGTCGTGCAATAGAGCGCTGAGTCGGAAGCGGATGGTCGCCTGGTTGCCCGAAACCACCGTTTGCAGCCCACTTAACTCAAAGCCTCTGAGGCCGACCTCGCTCTGGCCAAAGCCGGGTGCGGGGTTATGCAAGAAGCGTTCACTCCAGACCGGGTCGTTGCACTTGAGGCCCTCGAAAACCTGCCGTAGGGCGTTCTCGGCCAGCAGCGCAGTGGGCTGTGGACGCAGATTGGGTTCAGGGCGCGCAATGGTCTCCAGGGCGGCCCGGGCCCAGTGGCAAGGGGGTACATCCACAAACGGTGAGGTGCCAGGCTGGGGCTGGCCATGAGCCAACGACAAACTCCCCAAAAGCAACAAAATCAGTAACTTTCGCATACCCCTACCCTGACAGGTTGAAATCTCCTTCACAAGAGAACCGCGCACCTTTAGGGGTAGGTATAAACTGTGCGAGATGGAACGTAGATACTTTGGAACCGATGGGGTGCGGGGCGTTGCCGGGGAACCGCCGCTCACGCCGCAGTTTGTCCTGAAGCTAGGCCAGGCCGCCGGGGCCTATTTCAAAAGCACCCACAAGAAGCCGGTGGTTTTACTGGGCAAGGATACCCGGCAGTCCTGCGACATGCTCGAGGCTGCCCTGGCCGCCGGACTGATGTCCCAGGGGGTGCGGGTGGAGCACCTGGGCGTGCTGCCTACGCCGGGCGTGGCTTACCTGACCAAGGCCCTGGGGGCAACCGCCGGCGTGATGATCTCGGCCAGCCACAACCCCTACCAGGACAACGGCATCAAGTTTTTTAGCGCCGCCGGAGACAAACTGCCGGACGAGATTGAGGGCGAGATTGAAGGCCTCCTGGAGCGCGAGTTCAGTACCGACGGTATCGGCACAGTATCCGACTTTCGCGAGGCCGAGCGGATGTACCTGGACTTTCTGTCTTCCAAAGGGGGCAGCCTCGAGGGCCTCAAGGTGGCCCTGGACACTGCCAACGGGGCTACTTTTCGCCTGGCGCACCGGCTATTTCAACGGCTGGGGGCCGAGGTGTTCGTGATGTTCAATACCCCCGATGGCCGTAACATCAACAAGGGCTGTGGTTCCACCCACCCCGCGTTTTTGCGGCAGCAGGTGGTGGAGATGGGCTTCGATGCGGGGGTGGCCTTCGACGGCGACGGCGACCGGGCCATCCTGGTAGACCGCCGGGGACGCGAGTTCCACGGCGACCACGTGCTGTACCTGAACGCCCTGGTGCGGCGCGAGCCGGGGGTGGTGGGTACCCTGATGAGCAACATGGGCCTCGAGGTAAAGCTGCGCGAGGCCGGCATCAACTTCTACCGTACCGCCGTGGGCGACCGCTACGTCTACGAGAAGCTCAAAGCCTCGGCCCTGACCTTAGGCGGCGAGCAGAGCGGCCATGTGCTGTTCCTCGACCATGCCCCCACCGGGGACGGCATGCTTACGGCGATTCTAACCCTCCAGGCCATGCGCGAGTCCGGGCGCGACCTATCGGAGTGGTACGAGGCCCTACCCATGTACCCTCAGCTTCTCAAGAACGTGCGGGTGCGGGATAAGCACAGCCTGATGAAAAATAGCGAGCTTCACGCGGCCATTCAACAAGCCGAAAGCCAACTGGCTGGTCAGGGCCGGGTCAACGTGCGGCCCTCGGGCACCGAGTCGCTGGTGCGGGTGATGGTGGAGGGCCCGGCAGAACTGATCGAGAAGGTTTCGGCGGATTTGGTCGCTACCGTAGAGCGGCTCGACAGCGCGATCTAACAGCCAGGGGGCCCCTGTGACGATTCGCCTACCGATTGCCGTGCGCTACGCCGAAACCGACGCTATGGGCGTGGTGCACCACAGCAGCTATGTGGTCTGGCTCGAGGCCGCAAGGGTGGAGTGGCTCGAGCAGATTGGCTTGCCCTACACCCAGATTGAAGCCCAGGGCCTGGCTTTTGCGGTTATTGAACTTGGCCTGACCTACCGCAACCCGGCCCGCTTTGGGGATCGGGTCGAAGTCGAAACCTGGCTCTACGAGGCTTCTTCGCGCACCCTGCGCTACCAGTACCGGGTGTGGCGGGGTGAAACCTTGTTGGCCGAGGGTTTTACAAGGCATCTGTGTCAGGATGCGCGGGGCAAGGCGGTGCGGATCCCGCCGAACATTTCAGGTGCTTTGGCGGCACACCTGCGTCCGTCGAGCTGAAAATTCCCAGGCCCTAACCTGGAGATGTATGGGCAAGACGAATGAGTCATCCAGGTTAATCAGCGACCGAGAGCTGCGCCTGACCGCAGTGGTGTATGCCCGGCTAGGCATAGTGCCCTACCTGCGGATGCACGGGCGGCTACCTGACCGGATTGGCGGCCCCTGGAACATTATTCCAATGCGCTTGGTGATTGAGGAACGGGGAACCGATCCCGAACTCACCGACGACGAACGCCTTGTTTACGAGGCCATCCTGCGGGAAGGCCGCTTACCGGGGGGTTCGGTGGTTTTGCTGGATGAAGAAGAAAAGAGACGCAAAGAGGAAAAGAAGCAACTTCGCAGAAAAAAGCAATGACGACTCAGCGATACTGAGATTTTTTCCGCATTGTGTTCCACAGTTCCACAACTCGCAAAAGTAGCGCTTGCTAATCGCTGGAGCGGGCTGGTGGAGCACTGCAAGACGGTTGCAGACCCCTGGGCTGCCACAAGCATGATAAACTCGAGGCCGACCATGACCATCTTTGAGCAGTTTGAACGGCACATCAACCCTGGTCTGGCCGGGCTTCTACGGTTTACCGGGCTGGACAAAGTAGAGTCGCATGCCGAGGGGGTGTATGTCTGGGACACCGAAGGCAAGCGCTACCTGGACTTTCTGGGGCTATACGGAACCCTTTCCCTGGGCCACCGCCACCCGAAAGTGGTGGAGGCGGTCAAGGCTCAGCTCGACCGGATGCCCATGTCGGTGCGGGTGCTGGTTTCTGAGCCCACCACAAGGCTGGCGGTTCGCCTGGCCGAGATCACCCCGGGCGAGCTCTCTATGGTCTACTTTGGCAACTCTGGCACCGAGGGCGTCGAAGCTGCGCTCAAGTTTGCCCGCTTCTACACCGGTAAACCGGGCTTCATCACCACCCAGGGGGGGTACCATGGCAAAACCCTGGGCGCACTTTCGGTTACGCCCCGGGAGCATTACCAGCTCCCGGCCCGGCCTCTGGTACCGGGCGTGACGGTGGTTCCCTTTGGCGATGCAAAGGCCATCGAGGCCGCCATTGGCCCCGATACGGCGGCGGTCATTGTGGAGCCCATCCAGGGCGAAGGGGGCATCCGGGTACCGCCCGAGGGGTATCTGCGCGAGGTACGGCGCATTACCCGCGAAAAAGGCGTGGTGATGATTGCCGACGAGGTGCAGACCGGCATGGGCCGCACCGGTAAGCTTTGGGCGGTGGACTGGGAGGGGGTCGAGCCAGACATTCTGGTGAGCGCCAAGGCCCTGGGCGGTGGGGTGATGCCCATCTCGGCGACCATCTGCCGCCCGGAGATTCTAAGCATCTACAAAACCGAGCCCCTCATTCACTCCACAACCTTTGGGGGCAACCCGCTGGCCGCTGCCGCTGCTCTGGCCGCCATCGAGGTCACACTCGACGAAGATATCCCCACAAGGGCTGCCCAGATGGGCGAGTATTTACTGGGCCAACTGGCCGAGCTGCAAAAAGCCTACCCCGAGTTTATTCAGGAGGTACGGGGGCGGGGCTTGCTGGCGGGCCTCGAGTTCAGCGACGCCGACATTGGCGCGGTGGTGGTGGCTGAGCTTGCAACCCGTGGGGTGTTGACCGCCTTTGGTCTCAACAACCCCAAGGTGGTGCGCCTGGAGCCGCCCCTGATTGTCGAGAGGAATCACATTGACCAGTGCATTGAGGCCTTGGATGGTGCCTTGAAAGCCACCGAGTTGGCCTTCGAAGGCGTATTGTAGAACCGGGGACTTCCCCACCTCATATGCTTGAACAGCAGATTTACGCCTACTTTAAAAAACACCCCAAAAAGCGTTTCAGCCTGCGCGAGGTGGTGCGAGGCTTACGGCTCGACAAAGACGAAGCCAAAGAAGCCCTGGATTTGCTGGTGGCCGAGGGCAAGGTGTTGGAGCCCCGTCGCAAGCTCTACCATCTGCCTGAAGCCGAGGCCCGCAAAGGCTTTGAGGGTCGGCTGCAAGGTCATCCTGCTGGCTTTGGCTTTGTGATCCCCACCAACCCCGACCTGCCCGACCTTTATATTCCCAAAGGCCATCTGAACGGGGCCTGGCACGGCGATCTGGTGCGGGCGGAACCCCGCCCACCGGGCCGCGATGGAAAGCCCTGGGGGGTCGTCGCCGAGGTGTTGGAGCGTGTCCACCATCAGATGGTAGGGCGCCTTTACTTCAAACAGGGGTTTGCCTGGCTAAAGCCCGACGAGGCCCGTCTGCCTGCCCTCAAACTCAAACCCGAAGGGCTCGAGGGACTGGAAAGCGGGGCTCGCCTGGTGGTTCGGGTGGTGTTTCCCGCTGGACGCAAAGGGGCAGAGCCTTACGGGGAGGTTTCGGCCTACCTGGGCCAGGGCGAAGGCCCCGAGGTCGAGAGCGAGGCCATCATCGCCAAGTACGAGCTTAGGAGCGTATTCCCCCCCGAGGCCCTGGCCGAAGCCGAGCGGGTAGCCCACCTGGATGCCAAAGAACTCAAGCGCCGCGTAGACTTTCGCAACCTGCGGGTCTTTACCATAGACGGCGCCGACGCCAAAGACTTCGACGATGCCATCCACATCGAGCGTCTGCCCCACGGGAACTACCGGGTGGGCGTCCATATCGCCGATGTCTCCTACTACGTCCGGGAGTTCTCGCCCCTCGACCACGAGGCCTACGCTCGCGCCACCAGCGTGTACCTGCCGGGGCGGGTGCTGCCCATGCTTCCCGAGCAGCTTTCCAACGGTATCTGTTCGCTTAAGCCCTACGAAGACCGGCTGGTGCTCTCGGTGCTGGTGGAACTCACACCCAAAGGTCGGGTCAAAAGCTACCGCTTTGCCGAGGGGGTCATTCGGAGCGTGGCCCGCCTGACCTACACCGAAGTAGAAGCCTTTGCGGAGGCCCTCGAGGCCCCCGAAACAGCCCCAGGCACGGTTCCCCCTGACTGGAGCCCCGAACTCAAGGCCGATCTGGAGCTCCTGCTCAAGCTCACCCACACCCTGAAGGAGCGCCGCCTGGAACAAGGGGCCCTGGATTTTCGCTTCACCGAGGTCAAGGTCGAAGTAGACGAGGAGGGCGATCTACATCTTATCCCGCAAAAAGAACCCAGGGCCCGCAGCCTGATCGAAGAGCTGATGCTCCTGGCCAACCGCGTGGTGGCCAAGCACCTGGCTGAGCAGCAGATTCCCACCCTGTTTCGCGTCCACGAAGACCCCAGCCAGGAGGCCTACAACAAGCTGGTGGCGGCTTTGGGCAGGCTGGGCTATAACCTGCCGGGGGGGGAGCTGAGCCCCAAGGCGTTGCAAAGCATTCTGCGGAAAGCCGAAGGCCGCCCCGAGGAGGCCGTGGTCTCCACCCTGCTGCTGCGCTCCTTGCGTCTGGCGCGCTATGCCGCGGAAAACCTGGGCCATTTTGGGCTGGCCGCCGAACACTACCTGCACTTTACTAGCCCCATCCGACGCTATCCCGACCTGGTGGTGCACCGGGTCTTGCGGGCGATGATGCACCGTAAGGTCTCTCAGGCCCGCAAAGAAGACTGGATCGAGCGTTTTCCCAAAATTGCCCAGCACGCCTCCGAGCGCGAGCGGGCCGCGGAGAACGCTGAACGTGAGCTTACCAAGTACTACCAGTGTTTGTGGGCCGAGCGACACCGGGGCGAAATCTACCGGGGCACGGTCTCGGGCGTGACCGGCTTTGGGGTGTTTGTCAGCCTGGACAATGGGGTAGAGGGCATGATACGGCTGGGGGCCCTTCAGGACGACCACTACCACTACTATGAAGAACTGCTGGCCCTCGAGGGCCTGCGAACCAAACGCCGCATTCGAATTGGAGACGAGATGGAAGTAAAAATCGAAGGTGCCAACCCCTCGGCCCGCCAGATAGATTTTGTCCCGACCGAGCGTTTCTACCAGGACCAATCCCAGGCTGCACAAGTACTTCCGGGCAAGAAGCGCCGTAAAAAGAAATCGGGCAAGGGCGCAAAACCCACTAAGACGCAAACCGAGGCCTCTGCACAGGAGAAGCGCACGCGCAAGGTGGTAGCCACCGAGCCCAAAAGCCCAGCCCCCCACGCTCGGGCTCGCTCGAGGCGGGTGGTAGGCCCCCCAGACGAACGTAAGGGGTTCAACAAGCCCGTCAAGGTGAAGGCCCAGAAGATTTACTTTGGCGCCTGGGGCGGGGAAACCAATACGCCCGCCCAGGAGATACCAAAAGTCCAGAAGAAACGACGCAAACGGCGTTGAGCGCCACTACTGTGGCTCGGCAGCCACCAGCACCCAGTAGTCGCCCGCCTTCACCATGCCCATATCGCGCAGGTTCGGGGCCATCAGGGTGTTGCAGTGGCCCTGGGTGCTGTTCAGCCAGGCATCCACCGCTTCTGTTGCGGTGCTGTAATCCTGGGCCAGGTTCTCGCGGATTTCCTTGAAGCGGTAGCCGTTTTGCTGGCTGCGGGTGACTACTGCAAAGGTGGAACTGGAGCCTTCTTGGTGGCTGAACTCTCCGGTTCGCTGAATGTATTCTGCACGCTGACGGGCTACCTCCCCCAGCAGACCGTTCCAGGAGAGGGCTGGGGCGGCGGCATACGATTGGGTGTTGCTGCCATGGGTGCAGGTGCGGGCAGCGGCTCGAGCCGCGTTGACCGCATCCAGTGCAGTCTGAAAATCGGGTGGGGTGTACTCGAGCCCGGGACTACTGGAGCAGGCCGCCAGAAGGGTTACAGCGGTTGAAAGCAGCCAACGCATGGCCACAGTCTGCCAGCGTCTCGTGTCCGCTGCGGTGAAAAAATCACCGGGCAGCGTTACATGAAGAGGAAGGGTATGCTAGGCCTTGATGCGCTTGGTTGGCCTGACGGGGAGCATAGGCAGCGGCAAGAGCACGGTGGCCCAACGTTTGCGCGAGCTGGGTGTGCTGGTGCTCGATGCGGACGAGTACGCTCGAGAGGGCGCAGTGGTTCTCAAAGCAGAAATTTGCCGGGCCTTCCCGGAGGCCTGCCGGGGCGATGAACTCGACAGAGCGGCGCTGGCCCGGCGGGTGTTCAACGATCCCGAAGCCCGCAAGCAGCTCGAGGCCCTCCTGCACCCCTACGTGCGCCGCCGCATGCGCGAGGAGACCGAAAAGGCCAAAGCGAAGGGGCAGCGGTTGGTGGTTCACGATATTCCCTTGCTGTTTGAAACGGGCCGCGAAGGAGACTTTGCCGGGGTGCTGGTGGTGGCCGCCCCCAACGAACTGCGCATGGCCCGGGTGATGGCCCGTAGCGGCCTGAGCAAGGACGAATTCACCGCTCGTGACCAGAGCCAGATTCCCCAGGAAGAGAAGGTGCGGCGGGCTACCTGGGTTATCTGGAACGACGCCGACCTGCAGATGCTGCGAGAGCGGGTAGATGCCTGGTACCGCGAGGTGGTGAAGTGAAGCTGGTGCACGACTGGCTGGGCCCCCTCGAGCTGCCCGACGACCCCCAGCGCATTGTGTCGCTGGCCCCCAACGTTACCGAGACGCTTTTCGCGCTGGGCCTGCATGAGCGGTTGGTGGGGCGCAGTGCTTTCTGCTACCGCCCTGCGGCTACGCTGGCACTGCCGGTGGTCTCGAGCTACACCCGCTTGCGCTGGGAGTTCTTGAACAGCCTGAAGCCCGACCTGGTGCTCATCAGCACCGGGGTGCAGCGCGACCTGCTCCAGGAGCTTCATGGGCGGGGTTACCCCATCTTTCCGGTGCCCCTGCCCCATAGCCCCCACGGCATTCTAGAAAACATTGTGCTGATGGGGGCTTTGCTGGCGGTAGCCGAGCAAGCCACCCGACTTGTGGCGCATCTGTCACAGCGCTATCAGGCCCTTTACCAGAGCCTGCCCGCTTACCGGGTGTACCTCGAGTTCGACCTCGGCGGCCCCATCACGGTAGGGCGGGGCAGCTATGTGGGGGAAGCCCTGCGGCACCTGGGCTTACAAAACATTTTTGACGCGCACCCTCAGAGCTATTTCTCGCCCAATCTGGCCGAGGTAGCCCGCCAGGCCCCCCACCTGGTTATCTATGAGCCTAAACCCCACCGCTCGCGCCCCATCGAGAAAGCGCAGCGCCTCATGGCTGAGCGCAACTGGCCCTTTCCACTGGTGGTTACCGGGGGCGATGAGCTGGCCCATTATGGCCCCGGTTTTTTTGCCTACCTGGAAGCGCTGGCGAAACAGATTCAAGATAAAATAGCGCAAAAATCGTAGAATTCAAACGTTATGTAATGCCGTCATTTGCTACCTTAGCCTAACCCACCTCCGCAATCTTGAGGAGGGTACGGGATTGGAGCAGGTTGGCAGCGCAGAGGATGGGGTTCACGCAGCTGAGGAAGGCCCGGTAGTTCTTATACCAAATCCACATAAACTCCTTGCCTTCTCCCCGCAGGCTTTTATCACCACCCTCGGACTAGCCTCAGTAGAGCCTTAGGATCAGCCGAGCACCTTCTAACCGAGCGCAACACCGGCCACTTTTGAGATGCAAGAGGTTCAGGATCACATCCCGTAGGTACATCAGCCCCGCTGCCCCCTTGCGGCTGCGGGCGGCATCTTCTGCTATCAAGAACGTGCGCGAAGGTGCGCACAGTTCTTTTCCTGCCCCGACGGGTCTTGCTGACCCTCTTCGTATCTGACAGGCGTGACTTTCCCGCCTGCTGCAGAGACCTTCTCTGCAGCAGTGCCGCCATTACCGGACGGACTCGCCACGGGTAGGGCAGTTGCGGTTGCCAGCCGTTTGAGGTTGAGCGCCGCGTTGAGATCGCGGTCATGGCGGTACTCGTACGGGGACTCATCTAGAAGCTGGTAAGAAGACAACCCAAACAGAGGCAGTCTGTTATGTTTAGAGCATGAAACGCAGACCCTACCCCTCCGACGTAAGCGATGAAGAGTGGGCCTTCGTGATGCCCTATCTGACCCTGCTGCCTTGAGATGCAGCCCAGCGCAAGTACGATCTGAGGGAGGTATTCAATGCCTTACGCTGGTTGGTAAAAACCGGTGCCCAGTGGGACTACCTGCCCCACGACTTCCCGCCCCCCCATATCGTCAGCCAGCAGGCTCAGCGCTGGATGCAGCGGGGGGTCTTCGAGGATCTGGTGCATGACCTGCGGGAAACCCTCCGGCTGTTAGCGGGTCGTGAGGCCCAGCCCAGTGCGGCTATTTATGATGGCCGTACCTTACAGTCGAGCCCTGAGAGCGGGGGGAGGGCCGGGTACGACGGGGCCAAACGGCGCAAAGGGAGCAAGGTGCATATGGCGGTGGATACGCTGGGGCATCTACTGGCGCTCTTGGTCACCCCTGCAGATGAGCAGGAGCGGGCCCAGGTAGCCGAACTGTCCAAAGCGGTGCAAGCGGTCACCCAGGAACGGGGGGAGATCGCCTTCGTGGATCAGGGCTACACGGGGTCCGAGGCTCTGCAAGCCGCTGCGCGGGAGGGTATTGCCCTGTGTGTGGTCAAACTTGCCGAGGCCAGGAAGGGCTTTGTTCTGCTGCCCAGGCGCTGGGTGGTCGAGCGGCGTTTTGCCTGGATGGCTCGTGACTACGAACGTCTGGCCGAGACCCTCAAGGGGTTTCACTGGCTGGCTTTCTCCATTCTGCTCTTGCCTAAAGTCCTGGATGGTTTATGTTTGGCTTCTTAGCAGGCTCTAGCGGAACCGCAGCAGCCGCAGCGAGTTGAGGGTGACCAGCGCGGTAGCACCGGTATCGGCCAGGATGGCGGGCCACAGCCCGGTAATGCCCAAGAGGGTGGCGACCAGGAAGACGGCCTTAAGCCCCAGGGCAAAGGCGATGTTCTGCCAGATCACCCCCATGGCGCCCCGCGAGAGCCGGATCAGGTCGCTCACGCCCGTCACTGAGTTCCTGAGCAGCGCAGCATCGGCGGTTTCCAGCGCTACGTCTGTACCACCGCCCATCGCTATGCCCACATCGGCCTGAGCCAGCGCAGGGGCATCGTTGATGCCATCGCCGACCATGGCCACTTTCCGGTGCCCCGTTTCGGCTTGCTTGAGTTCACCGATGATGCGGAGTTTATCCTCCGGCATCAGCTCGGCCTTGACCGCCAAGCCCAACCCCTCGGCGATGGCCTGGCCGGTGCGGGTGTTATCCCCGGTCAGCATCACCGCCTCCACGCCCAGTTGCTTGAGTTTGCTCAAGGCTTCTCGCGCGTCCAGGCGGGGTTCGTCGCGGATGGCGATCAAGCCCAGAGGGGTGGGAGGGTTCATCAGCAGCACCACGGTCTTGCCCTGCTGCTCCAGGTCCTCGATTTGCCCGGTCACCTCGAAGGACAGGGGTGCCAGGGCAGCCGCATACTTGGGCGAGCCCACCACCAGGGTTCTCCCTTGCACGCTGGCCTGAACCCCCTTGCCCTGGATGGCCTGCTGATCGCTCGAAGGAGGCACGGAGACACCAGTCTGTGAGGCTTTTTCGACGATGGCCCTAGCTAAAGGATGCGAAGAACCTTGCTCCACTGCCGCCGATAGACCCAGCAACTCGGTTTCAGATACCGTAATTGGAACTACATCGGTCACTTTAGGCTGGCCAGCGGTGAGGGTTCCGGTCTTGTCAAAGGCGATGGTCTTGACCTGAGCAAGGTTCTCCAGCACCGCGCCCCCCTTGATTAGCAGGCCCCGCCGTGCCCCTGCGGAAATAGCCGAGGTGATGGCTGCTGGAACCGAGAGCACCAGGGCACAGGGGCAGCCAATCAGCAGGATTGCCAGGGCCTTATAGAGCCACTCGTGCCAGGCCCCGCCCAAGGATAGGGGGGGAACCACCGCGATCAAGATGGCTACCGCCAAAACCCCAGGGGTGTAGTAGCGGCTAAAGCGGTCAATAAAGCGGGCGGTAGGGGCTTTGCTTTCTTGGGCCTCCTCCACCATGTGGATGATGCGGGCGATGGTGTTATCGGAGGGGTCTTTATCCACCCGTACCGTGAGCACCCCGTCGGTGTTGATGGAACCGGCAAACACGGTGTCACCGGGGCCTTTGACCACCGGAACCGATTCGCCGGTCACGGGGGAGTCATCGAGGGCGGATTGACCGCTCAAGATGGTGCCGTCGGCGGGAACCCGCCCCCCCGGTTGCACCTGTACCACCTGCCCGACCACGAGGCTGCTGGCAGGGACTTCGTGGGCGTGGGCTTTATTCCCGTCGCCGTGATCTTTTTCGTGGATCACAAAGGCCGTCTTGGGAGCCAGGTTGGCTAGAGCCTTGATCCCCGCCCTGGCCCTCCCTGCGGCGATCCCCTCCAGAAACTCGCCCACCGCAAACAAAAACACCACCACCGCAGCTTCGGGGGACTCATCAATCACAATCGCGCCAACAGCAGCAATCGTGACCAGCAAGTTGATGCCAAAGGGATTGCCCACCCGGATTCCTGCCCAGGCCTTTCTAGCCAGAGGCCAGACCCCGATCAAGGTGGCGGCGATATAGCCCACCCGCGAGAGTTGGGGTTCGATAAAGCCAAAGCCGAAGGCTACCAAGAGCAGCACACCCGTAGTCAGCACCTCGCGCCCCTGGCGTGTGGCGTACCAGGGCTTGTCCTCGAGTTCGTGGGCGTGTTCGCCGACCTGGCCTTTAGCCTGGCCGTGGCCTTCCCCCTCTGGGTGGACGTGGCCTTGTGCGCCATGTGGAGCCGAGACCCGCAGGGTGGGCTTGTACCCCAGCGAGCGGATTTTGGCCTCGAGATTCTCCTTGGAAGTGACCGACTCATCCAGGTTGAGCTTGAGGATCTGGGTGGTGAAGGCCATACGGGGGTTGCTGGCTCCAGGGGTCTTGTTGACCAGGGCCTCGATCTTGTTAGCACAGTCGGCACAGTCCATGCCCTCGACCAGGTAGCAAAGCTCGGGGGCGGGTTCGTTGGTCTTGGTGCTCATGTCTCCTCCTGATAATGGCAATTCAATATATGAACAACCATTCATTTATTGTTCAAGTATAGCCATACTTGAACAAGTATTCAAGCTTCTTGGGGATGGCGTGGGGTTCTATATGTGGGTCTCGGGGATGTCCTTGATCGCCGCAGCAAGCCTCTAGGCCGGGTTCTCAGCCTTCCAGCAGCAAGGCCGTGCTGGTCGCTCACGACCCGGGGTTCCGCCAGGGGCAGGAACCAGCCTTGGCCCATTCCTTGCGATTGCCTAAGGGTTTATTCCTGGGCGTGTTCCAGGGCACACGACAGAATCGAGGTCACATGGTCGTCGGCCAGCCGGTAAAACACCTGGCGGCTCTCCTTGCGTGAGGCAACCAGTTTGACCGAGCGCAGAACCCGCAGTTGGTGGGAAACCGCCGACTCGCTCATGGCCACCACGGCGGCGATGTCACACACGCAGAGCTCCTGTGCCGCCTGCAATGCGGCCAGGATACGCATCCGGGTAGGATTCGCGATGGCCTTGAGCAGCTCTGAAGCTCCAATCAGGTGGTTTTCCTGAGGCAAGCCCTGGCGGGCCTTGGCAACCGCCTTCGGATTGGTGATCTGTACTTCGCACAGGTTGGGGTCAGCAGTTGTTGATATGGGCATCTCAATATCAGATTACAACAGATTACAACCAGCAGCGGAAAAAAGCTTCCACAGCTCTGGAGGGTCTGGGTTGGTCTTTGGACACCATGCATGGCCCTCGCGCTAGCCCGCATTTCGGCTGGGGAAAGCCCCCTAGCCAAAGGCCCCAACCCCGCAAGTAGGGAGAGGGCGAGGCCTGCGAGGTGCCGCTATTGAGGGAGGGCGGCAGTCTATCGCCCCTGGAGGCCCTGACCTTCGTGGTCGAGGTTCACCCGGGTGCGCACGAACTGCTCGACCAAGGAAGGCGACCCCACAAAATACCCTTGGGCAAAATCGCAGCCAATCTCGCGCAGAAAATCCAGCATACGGCCATCCTCGACGCCTTCCACCTGTACCTCCAGGCCCAGGGCTCGACCCAGCTGAACCAGGGCCTTGAGCAGAGCTTCGCTATGGACCGACTTGCCCACCAGGCGCAAGAACACCCCATCAATCTTGAGTCGGTCAAAGGGATATTGGGCCAGGTAGGCCATGGAGGAATAGCCGGTGCCAAAGTCATCGAGGGCGATGCGCAGGCCCAGGTGCTTGAGTTCTTGCATTACCGGCAGGGCTCGCTCCGGCTCGGCCAGGGCGCTCTCGGTGACCTCGAGGATGAGGTTGGAGGGCTTGACGTGGCTCTTGGCGAGTGCCTCCTTGACAAAGAGGGGTAGCTCAGGATCGTTGAAGCTCTTGGTGGAGAGATTGACCGAGACGCTGGTTTCCTCGTTGCCGGGGATCGAGAGCCACTGGATAGCATTGTTGAGCACATAGCGATCTAAGAGGCTGTCGTAAAAGTCTACTATGCTTTAAGGGTGGCTTCTACACGTAGAAACTGTTGTAAAAGTTCCCTCCTCCAGCTTATGCGGCCTTTGCCAGCCGCTTCACCAGCAAGCGTATCATGCCTAAATACATCCAGGCTTCCGTTACCTCAGGATGGTACTCGTAATCTTTTCCCAGCCGTCGGTTCCGCCCCATCCAGGCAAAGGTCCGCTCCACCACCCACCGCCTGGGCAACGGCCTAAACCCCTTCACACGCTCTACCTCCGGAAGCGGCTCCCCCTCCCGCACCCAGACCCCCCGCACCC
Source organism: Meiothermus sp. (assembly GCF_026004115.1). Classification (NCBI taxonomy): domain Bacteria; kingdom Thermotogati; phylum Deinococcota; class Deinococci; order Thermales; family Thermaceae; genus Meiothermus; species Meiothermus sp. The sequence goes on along the minus strand of NZ_BPIM01000001.1, from coordinate 3,075,297 downwards.
CCGCATATGGACGGGCCACCCCCTCCAGCTCCAGCCCAGGGAGGAAGCCAGCCCCTTGAGGCCCCAGTACCCCCAGTCCACAAAGAGCTTGCGCACCCGGGGCCACATGGAGGGGTCCATCCCCAAAAGCAACGCCTGCCCACCCCACTTGTCATGCTCGTTGGCCGGGTGCACATACACCTTCAGCCATCGGCCCCCCGTAACCGTCAGAATCTGCCGCTTTCTCCCCTTGACCTTCTTCGCCCCGTCGTGTCCCCGGGGCCCCCCTTTTCACTCGTCTTCACCGACTGGCTATCCATCACCAGGGCGCTGGGAGAGGCGTACCGCCCCTCCCGCTCCTGATCCCACCGGGCCAGGGCCTGGACCGCCTTCTCCCACACCCCCTCCTTCAGCCACTTGCGGAAGTAGTGGTAGACCGTAGACCAGTGAGGTAAGTCATGGGGCATGGCCCGCCACTTGATGCCGTTTTCCAGGACGTAGCGTATGGCATGGACGATCTCCCTTCTGGGCACCTTAGCGGGTCGGCCGCCGGTTTTAGGGGCAGGGATCAAGGGCTCCAGGATGGCCCACTCCTCATCGGTCAAGTCGCTGGGGTAAAATCTACGTGTAGAAGCCACCCTTCAAGCATAGTAGACTTTTACGACAGCCTCTTACAGGTCGACCCAGCACAGCGTGTATTGCGCTAGAGGTTTAGAGGATATTGTCTTAAAGTTGCGGTTTCTAGGTTTTGATTTTGTATATCCGTAGAGCATTTTCGCCTAACAAAGCCAGGCTGGTTTCTCGTAAAGCCCACTCCAAGGCTTCCTTAACCTGAGCATAACTGGCTGCCAACGTACACACAGGCCAGTCGCTACCGAACAAACAGCGCGAGGGGCCAAATAACGCTAGAGCCTCCCGGATGTAAGGAGCCAATTGCTCCTGCTTCCAGTGCTTCCAGTCGGCTTCAGTAGCCAGCCCAGAAAGCTTGACCCAGACGTTGGGTTGCGCAGCCAAAGGCTCGAGCGCTCTGAGCCAATCGCCCCACTGTCCCCGGGCGATATTGGGTTTAGCTAGATGATCTAAAACAAAACGCAGACGAGGATAATTTTGCACACAGGCCAGGGCGGCTGGCAGTTCGCGAATACGAACCAGTAGGTCGTAGGTCAGCCCGCGCTGCTCGAGCGCCGCCAAACCACGCCCCACCTCGGGCCGAAGTAACCAGTTGGGGTCAGGTTCGTCGTGTACCTGGTGGCGTATCCCAACCAGATAGCGGCCCTCCGGCAGGGCCATGAGCTCGTCCAACACCCGGCCCACCGCTGGATCGGTCAGGTCAACCCATCCCACCACTCCTACTACGTAATCTGTGCTTGCGGCGATTTGCAGCAGCTCTTTGGTTTCCTCGAGGCTGCTTCTGGCCTGTACCACAATGGTGCAATCTACCCCCGATGCCCGAAGTAGGGGCCGCAGGTCATCCGGGGTGAAGTCGCGGCACAATGGGGCCAGAGCGGGGTCCTGCAGCCAAGGGTAGTGCAGCCGGCTGGGAAAGATAAAGTGTTGGTGCGCATCAACAATCACAACCCACCTCTACTCGGCGACTACTTTTTGCTGCTGCTCGCCCAGCCTTTCGATGCCCAGCCGCACGACCTGCCCTGGGCACAGGTAAATCGGCTCGGGTTTTTGCCCCAGGCCCACCCCTGCTGGGGTACCGGTCGAGATGACGTCGCCCGGCTGGAGGCTCATGAAGTGACTAACATAACTGACCAGTTGAGCCACGCTGAAGATCATGTTCTGGGTATGGCCGTCCTGATAACGTCGCCCGTCTACCTCGAGCCATAGCCGCAGATTTTGCGGGTCGGGTACTTCATCCCGGGTCACCAGATAGGGGCCGATGGGGCCAAAGCTGTCGCAGCCCTTGCCCTTGTCCCACTGGCCGCCGCGCTCGAGCTGAAAAGAGCGTTCCGAGACATCGTTGACCACACAGTAGCCTGCCACATACTGCAGGGCTTCGGACTCGGAAACGTATTTGGCTGGGCGTCCAATCACCACCCCCAGCTCTACCTCCCAGTCGGTCTTGGTTGAACCTCTGGGGATTACGATGGGGTCAAAGGGCCCCGAGATGGCGCTGGTGGCTTTTAGAAAAACCACCGGCTCGAGCGGATAGACCGCGCCCGTCTCGTCGGCGTGGTCTTTATAGTTGAGGCCTATGCAGATGAACTTACCTACCTGACCCACACATGGCCCCAGCCGGGGACGGCCCCGCACCAGGGGCAGTCGGCTGGGGTTCAGCCGGGCCAGGCGGGGCAGATGCTTGCTCAAAACCAAACCGTTGATATCGGGCACCACCTCCGAAAGATCGCGTATATGCCCTTCGGCATCCAGCACCCCCGGTTTTTCCTTGCCTTTGCTTCCATACCGGACAAGCTTCATAGCAAAACTCCTGGCAATCACATAGTCCAGCCGCCATCGATCAAGTGTACTGCCCCAGTGGTGAAAGCTGCCTCGTCGGAGGCTAGGTAGGCGGCGAGCGCAGCGACCTCCTCGGGCCGGCCCAACCGGCCCATGGGCTGGCGCGCGATAAAGGCCTGTCGTACTTCCTCCTCGCTTTGGCCCGTGCGCTGGGCTTGTTCAACCACACGAGCCCGCCAGGAAGGAGAGTCCACCGTACCGGGACAGATCACATTGGCCCGGATACCCCGGGTCACGTAGTCGGCGGCCACCGCTTTGGTCATACCGATCACGGCGGCTTTGGTAGCGCTGTAAACGAAACGGTTGGGCACCCCCTTAATAGAGGAGGCAGCGCTGGCGATGTTGATGATGGAGCCGCTGCCCTGGGAGAGCATCTTGGGAATAACGGCCCGCATGGTCCAGAACATGGAACGCACATTGAGGTTAAAGCTGAACTCCCAGTCCGAGTCGCTGCATTCCAGGATGGTGCCTTGGTGAACATAGCCGGCGCAGTTGAACAGAATATCTACCCGTGGAAGCCCTGCTACCACCGCTTCAATCTGGCCCAGGTCGAGTACATCCAGGCGAGCTTGCGCACAGGCCAGACCCCGCAGCAACTCGGGGTCTCGGTCGGTTGCGATCACGCTAGCGCCTTCAGCAATGAAGCGTTCCGCCGTAGCCCTTCCGATGCCCTGCCCAGCGGCGGTGATGAGAGCGGTCTTGCCTTTAAGTCGTTGCATCTAGGCCTCCTGTACGGGTATGGGCACATCCTGGCCCAGCAGCCCTTCGGCGATCAGGTCTTCCCAGAGGCTTGCAGGCAGTGGGGTCTCGAACATTTGCAGGTTTTCTTCCAGTTCTTGCCCCGAGCGAGCCCCGGTCAGCACCGAGACCACTGCTGGATGGCCCAGGGGAAACTGGATGGCTGCTGCTTTGAGGGGCACCCCATGACGCTGGCAGACTTTCTGCAAGGCCTGGGCGCGCATTATCAGTTCAGGCGGGGCAGCTGTGTAATTGTAGGTGGCCCCAGGGGCTGGGCGGGCTAGGAGGCCGCTATTGTATACCCCGCCCGCCACCACCCCGATACCCTTCTGAAGACACAGCGGCAGCAGTTCGCACAAAGCCCCCTGCTCAAGCAGGGTGTAGCGGCCTGCTACCAATAGCAGATCGAAGTCACCCGCTCGAGCAAACTCCAGTAACCAATCGGTGTGGTTCATGCCCGCTCCAATGGCCCGCACCACCTCTTGCTGGCGCAGCTCGACCAAGGCTCGGTAGGCTCCCTGCATCACCTCGCTCACGGTGCGGTTGTCGGCATCGGGGTCGTGGATGTAAAGAATATCTACCCGGCTCAGGCCCAGCCTTTGCAAGCTCTCCTCGAGGGAGACCATGGTGCCCCTGTAGCTGTAGTCATAGACCTGGGCCAGCTGAGGAACCCCCTTGAAGAAGGGTTCGCCCTGGGGATCCAGCTGGCTTTTGTGGAGCGGCCCCGGGCGCAATAGCCGTCCTACCTTGGTCGAGAGTACAAAGTCGGTTCGGGGCTTATCCTGCAAAAAAGCCCCCGTGCGCTGCTCGGCCACCCCGTTGCCGTACTGGGGTGCGGTATCGAAGTAGCGCAAACCCGCCTGCCAGGCTGCCTCCAGGGTGGCGCGGGCCTCGCCCTCGCTTACCGGGGCAAACAGGCCGCCCAAGGGGGCGGTTCCCAAGCCCAGCCGGGTCAGCTCTAGGCCGGTTTTGCCGTGAAGGCGGGTGCGGGTGGCCTTGATCATACCTGCCCTCCCAGATGGCTTGCCCAGTAGCTGCCGTCGGGGTACCGGAAGGTTTCGCGCGAGGCGGGCCAGATCTCGATGCTATAGCCGGGCCGCTGGGGGAGCTGGTAGTGGCCCTGATGCACTTGGACGGGCTCCACGAAGTGCTCGTGCAGGTGATCCACGTACTCCAGGTAGCGGTGCTCGAGCGAACCCGAGATAGCGATGTAGTCGATGCTGGAAAGGTGCTGTACGTACTCGCACAGCCCCACCCCACCCGCATGGGGGCAGACCGGCACCCCAAATTTAGCGGCCAGAAGCAGAATGGCCAGGTTTTCGTTGACTCCGCCTACCCGCGCCGCATCAATCTGGCAGAAGCCAATGGCCCCGCTTTGCAAAAGCTGCTTGAAGACCACCCGGTTTTGCACATGTTCGCCGGTCGCCACCTGCGTACCGCTGCCTTGCAAGGCTTTCTGCAAGGCGGCATGGCCCAGGATATCGTCGGGGCTGGTGGGTTCCTCAATCCACAGAAGGCGGAAAGGCAGCAACTGCTGCACCCAGGCCAAGGCCTGAGGCACATCCCACACCTGATTGGCATCTACCATCAGGTGTTTATCCCAGCCAATCTCTTCCCGGACGATGTGGCAACGGCGCAGATCATCCTGTAGGTCGCGCCCAACTTTGAGCTTGAAGGCAGTGAAGCCTCCCTGCAGGGCCTTGCGACACAAAGCGCGAATTTTATCATCGGGGTAGCCCAGCCAGCCCACACTGGTGGTGTAAGCGGGGTAGCCTTTCCGCAAGAGATGGGCTTCGCGCTGGGTCTTTCCTGGTGCCATGCGCTCCAGGAGCTCCTGCGCTTCTTCGGGCGTTATAGCATCGGTCAGGTAACGGAAGTCAATGCAACGCACCAGCTCCTCTGGGCGCATGTCCACCACCAGCTTCCACAGGGGTTTGCCCTCGGCCCGGGCCCACAAATCCCAAACCGCGTTAATCACAGCAGCGGTGGCCAGGTGAATAACCCCTTTTTCCGGTCCCAGCCAGCGAAGCTGGGAATCACCGGTAATATGCCGGTAGAAGGCCCCCATATTCTGAGTAAATTCCCCCAGTGAGAAACCCACCACCAAGGGCCGTAGCAGCTCGATAGCCGCGCAGACCAGGTCGTTGCCCCGACCTATGGTGAAGGTTAGCCCATGCCCTTCCAGACCGCTGTCGGTCTGGAGGATCACATAAGCCGCCGAGTAGTCGGGGTCGGGGTTCATGGCATCCGAACCATCCAGGGAGTGTGAGGTAGGAAAGCGCAGATCGAGGGTTTTAAGGTCTTTTATTCGCATAACGTACCTCCCTCAAACCCCCAGCCGGTTGCGCTCGAGGATAAGCGATGTGGCCTGCTGGGTGCGGGGCCGGTAGCCCGGTAACGGCAAAATACGCTCGTGAACGGCGTCCAAAATCCAATCTGGGCCGGGGAAGAAGAGGTCTTCTAGCTCGGCGGCCGGGGTGATCCAGTTGCGAGCCCCCAGCACCACAATGGGCCCGTCCAGATAATCAAAAGCCATTTGGCTCAGATTGGAGGCCACCGTATGCAAAAACGAGCCGCGTTCGCAGGCTTCGGAAACCAGAATGGCCCGCCCCGTTTTGCGCACCGACTCGACCAGGGAGGTGTAGTCGAGGGGGTTTAGAAAGCGTAGATCTATAACTTCGGCCTCGAGGCCATACTCCTGGAGCTGCCGAGCCGCCTCGAGCGCCCGATATAAAGCAGGTCCTAGGCTGATCAGCGTCAGATCCTTGCCTGTACGCCGCAGCGCCGGCTGACCCAAAGGGATACGGTAGGATTCTTTGGGCACACCCCCTGGTACAAGCACCTCGGGTTCGCCGTATAGCCGCTGGCTTTCAAAAAAGACCACCGGATCGCTGCCCTGCAAGGCCACAGTCAGCATACCTTTGGCGTCGTAGGGTGTGGCCGGATACATCACCTGAAGGCCCGGGATGTGGGCTACCAGGCTCGACCAGTCCTGAGAGTGCTGGGCGCCGTACTTCGAACCTACCGAGACACGCAACACCAGGGGCATCTCCAGGATTCCCCCCGACATGGCCTGCCATTTGGCCATCTGGTTAAAGATCTCATCTCCGGCCCGGCCCATGAAGTCGCAGTACATCAGCTCTACCACCACCCGACCGCCCGAGAGGGCATAGCCCACAGCGGTCCCCACAATGGCCGCCTCGGAGATGGGTGCATTGAAAAGCCGGGGATAGGGCAAGGCCTCGGTCAGACCCCGGTAAACCCCAAAAGCACCACCCCAGTCTCGGTTTTCCTCGCCGTAAGCGATTAAGCTGGGATCGCTATAGAAGGCCTCATAGAGCGCTTCGGTGAGGGCTTCGGCGTAGGTCAGGCACTTTAGCTTGGGCAAGGGGCGGCCTTCTTCATCCAGACCAAAGCGGTATTTTGACTGCAATACGCCATAGCGGGTTTCTTGTAGGGGTTTTTGCACCCATGGCGGGCCTTCTGCGTAGGCCTTTTCCTCTTTGCGGGAAAACATCCACTCGGCTATGCGTTCGGAGTGGGGAGGAAGCCGAGGTGAAACATCGTCGGAGGTGGCCCATAAAGCCACGCGGTGCAGCCGCTCCTGTACTTCTTGGTACAAAGCTTCCTGCTCGCTCTGAGTCATGAGGCCTTGCTCGAGCAAATAACGCCCATAGTGCAGGAGGGTGTCCTGGGCCTGCCAGGCCTCAATCTCGGCTTTTTCTCGGTACGACGAAGCGTCCGAGGGGGAGTGCCCGCTATAGCGGTAGGTCAAGGTATCCAACAGGGCTGGGCCTCGGCCTTCTAGTAGCAGGTTTTTTTTCCGTTCCACGGCTTCCGCCACAGCCAGCGGGTTGTAACCATCGACCCGCTCGGCGTGCAGGGCCTGGGGGTTGACCCCCAAGCCCACCCGAGCCAGTACCCCAAACCCCATGGTCTCTCCCTGAGTCTGCCCCCCCATGGCATAGAAGTTGTTCATGAAGTTGAACAGTACCGGGGGTGCGCCGCCAATTTCCTGCGGCCACAGGGTGTGAAACTGATCCATGCTCGCAAACACCATGGCTTCCCAGGTGGGGCCCGAACCCAGCGCCCCATCGCCAAGACTGGCCACGCAGATGCCCGGCTTGCGCTGTAGCCGCTTGTGCAAGGCAGCTCCTACTGCAATGGCAGCCGAACCTCCCACTATGGCGTTGTTGGGTAGGATGCCAAAAGGCGGAAAGAAGGCATGCATGGAGCCGCCCATACCCCGGTTGAAGCCGGTATCGCGGCCAAATATCTCGGCCAGCAAGCCGTATAGCAGGTACTCTAGGGCCCGTTCTTTTAGGCTTTGGTGACCAAACTGCTCGACCACCCGCAGGATGCGCCCGTCTTGATAGCCTTCCAAAATGCTGGCCAGTTCGGCTTCACCAAGCTGCTCTATGGCGCCCAAACCTTTGGCCAGTATTTCACCGTGGCTGCGGTGGGAACCAAAGATGAAATCCTCCGGGCCTAGGGGCAGGCATAGCCCCACTGCGGCAGCTTCCTGTCCAATGGAGAGGTGGGCCGGACCCTTGTGGTTGTACTCGATGCCCTGGTACACACCTTTGGTTTTGAAAGCATCCAGCATACTTTCAAAGCCGCGAATATAGAGCATATCCCGGTAGACGCGACGTAAGGTAGAGGCCCCATAGCGAGCCCTCTCGGCTTGGGGGTCGGATCGGTACTGGTTAAGCGGCAAGTGGGGGGCCTCGAGCCAGCCCGCCTTTCGTAGGTGGTCGGGGTCAAGGGAAAGCGATTTAGGCATAGTCTCCTCATCAAAGGGCCAGCAGGCACAATGGATCGGTAAGCCGCTGGCCCAAAGCTTGCAAGAAACGAGCAGCGGGTGCACCGTCGGTCGCGCGATGATCAAAGGTAAGCGAAAGCGGCAGATGGGGCCGGAAGACCACTTCTGGCCCGTCCTGCACAGGGCGCAAACCCACCGCGCCGACGCCCAGGATGGCTACCTGGGGTGAATTCAGAATAGGGGTAAAAACCTCGATGCCCAGGGAACCCAGGTTGCTAACGCTAAAGGTGCCCCCTTGCAACGCTTGCGGTGCTGCCTTCCCCTGGCGAGCCTCCTCGCTCAGTTGCCGGACTTTTTGGGCTAACTCCAGCAAGCCCAACCGCTCGGCGTGCTGAAGAACCGGAACCAGAAGACCCCGTGGGGTATCCACCGCAAAACCCAGGTGCACAGCCCGGTACTGATACAGGGTATCGCCCACCAAGCAAGCGTTAAGTTCGGGGAACTGTGGCAGGGTGCGGGCCAGCGCATAAAGCAGCAGGTGATTGAGATTCACTTCTCTAAAGCGGGGATCGCTGTGGTGCTTGAGCTCCGCTCGCAGCTTGAGCAAACCCTCCACCTCTACATAGGCTTGCAGGGTAAGCTGCGCACTTTGCTGGAGCGAATGCAGCATACGCTCAGCCACCCGCTTGCGTACACCCTGCAGGGGTACGGCTTGCCAGGGCTCGGGGGGCGCCAACGAAGCGAAGCCGGGCCCTGAAGCGGATGGAGGGGAATGCTCCAGGGCTTTGCAAACGTCGCGCTCGATGATTCGACCGCCCGGCCCGCTTCCGCCGATGCTGACGCTCTCGAGGATCTCCTGAGGTGCCAAGCGCCGAGCACGTGGGGAGATACCGGGCTTCCTTCTATCGGAGGCCGGGGGCAGGGGGTGGGTGGGTGCACCGGCCCCTGGTTTGCCCACGATGGCGATGGGGGTTTGCACCGGCACCTCCTGTCCAGCCTCGGCCAGGCGCTGCAGCAGAACTCCGTCGGCAGGGCTTTCCACCTCCATTACAGCCTTGTCGGTCTCGATCTCGCATAGCACCTCACCGGCCCGTACCGCCTCGCCCACCTCTTTTTTCCAGGCCAACAACAAGCAGCTTTCTACCGCGTTGCCGGGCTTGGGCATCCGCACCTCCACCATCATCCGACCCCCTCCGCAGCCTGCCGACCCTCACGATCCATGCGTTCCAGGGTGGCCTTTGCCGATTGTTCTCCCCGCAAGAAGGACTGCAAGTTTGCGGCTACCACGGCCTCCACTGCTGCGTAGCGGGGATGCTTGGGGGGGAACCAGGCGTAGTGAAGGGCTTGCTCTAGAAGATACCAGCGGCTGGCCTCGAGCGTGTTGGGGGGGGTTTCCTGACGGATGGCTTCCAGGGCATCCCTTCGCGCAGGCAGGGTACCCTGCCGGGCCTCAAACAGCTGGGCCTCTCTCGAGGTCAGGTGTCTTAGCAAAGCCAGCGCCAGGGGACGCTCGGTGCTGGATCGGGCCAGGGCAAAGGTGTGGCTGCCGGCATAGGTAGCCCGCCGCACGGGCCCCTTGGGGTACAACGCCAGGCCCAGCAGGTCGCGAATGGGGCTTTTTTTGTAACGGTGAAAGCTACCCGGCCAGTCGGTGGTTAGGCTGGCTTCTCCCGCGGCAAAGCAGGCGGTTACCGCATCGAATTCCCACTCGGTGGTTTCTTTGGGGGCGCTCTGGCTTAAGGCAGCCAGGATGTTCAGGGCCCAAAGCCCTGCCGGGTGCTGCGCATGAGGATAGGGCGGGTCGGCTTCGTACAGGTAGTGACCGGCACTACCGCACAGCTCAAAAAAATGCCCGAACAGCCCCGAGCCCTTTCCAGGAAAAACGAATCCGTATTTCGGTTGAGATTTAGCCGTCAGCACCAAAGCCTCCCAGGTCGGGGGGACTTCTGCTACCCGGTCGGTGCGGTAGTGTAGCAGCTTGACATCCAGATTGCGCGGTAGACCGAAAAGCACCCCCTCGATGCGGGCTAGCTCCAGGGCCCTGGTATCAAAGGCAGATAGCTCTTCTTGGCTCAGAAGTTCGTCCAACGGTTGCAACCACTGCTTTTGCGCGGGCGCATACTTCGAGTGGGTAGAGATTAAGTCGAAACCTGCGCCCTGAGCAAAGGCTTGGGCAATGCGCTGGTTGAGGTCGGGATGGTTGGCCGCTCGGACGACCTCGATATCCACACCTTCGTGCTGGGCAAAAAGCTCGATGGTCTGGTACAGGCCGTCGTACATCGGGCCGCCCACCACCAGGGCGCGTATGCGGGGTTTCATCCTTTCACCGCCCCTACGATCAGGCCTCGCTCGATATAGCGCTCCAGCACGAATGCCAAAATCACTACCGGCAAAATCATCAACATGATGATCACCGACATGTACCACCATTCGGTTCCACGGGTACCGCTCATGGCCGCCACCATAAGCGGCATGGTCTGGCTGTTGGCCTTAGAGAGAAATAAGGCCAGCAGGTACTCGTTCCAGGCAAAAACCAGCAGTAGCAAAAAAGTAGCCACCAACCCCGGAGCGGCGAGCGGAAGCACAATAGTCCAGAAGATTCGGTAACGGCTGGCGCCATCTATCTGGGCGCACTCTTCGATGTCGTGGGGGATGTTTTGAAAGTAGTCACGCATCAACCAGACGGCGATGGGCAGATTGATGACGGTATAGCTGATGATCAGGGCGGTGCGGGTGTCCAGCAGGCCCAACTGCTGGAAGAGCAGGTAGATGGGGATGACCACCACCACCGGGGGCAGGATGCGGTTGGAAATTAGCCATAGGGCAATTTCCTCGTTCCCGAGGTGTTTCTTAAAGCGCCTGCCCAGGGTTTGTAGACCAAGGATGAGTCCCACTAAGCCCAGTCCCACCGCTGGCTGCCAGGGCATCCCTGAGGCCACCAGGCCCACCACCAGCGCCAGGCAAGCCACAAACAAAACAATAGCGCCTACCCGTGGGTGGTATTGGAACCGCGTAAGAGCGTAGGCCGCGTTGGTGCCTAAAAAGAGGGCCATCAGTGCACTGCATAAGGCTACCACCGCAGTGTTGACGTAGGCCCGACGTACATCGGATCCCAAGGTACCCAGCACGTACTCCCAAGCGTGCAGGCTCGGTTTGAAGTCTACCCAGGGTAGATAGACAGGGCCGCTGTTGACATCCACAGGCAGTTTAAAGGAGGTGATCAGCAGCCAGTACAAAGGAAACAACACGAATACCGAGGCCAGCCCCAAGGCCAGGTAGGTGAGGCCTACCTGCCAAAGGGAAGGCGCCAGGGGAGAACGACCCCGCCTCATACCTGCCCCCTGGCCCTGGGTAGTATCCAAGCAGCGTACAGGCTGGTAATCAGGCTCACCAGAAGCATCAGCAGAAAGCCCAGGGCTGCAGCCGTACCGATATCCAAAGTGCGCCAGGCAAAGTAGGCGTGGAGGGTAATGGACTCGGTGGCGGTACCGGGGCCGCCATTGGTGAGGATGTTGGGTAGATCCACAATCTTGAATCCCTCAATCAACCGAATCAATACCAGGGTAGCGCTGGCCGGTAGCAAATAGGGAAAGATGATGTGACGAAAAACCTGCCAACGGCTGGCCCCATCTACCGCGGCGGCCTCGACCTGTTCCTGGGGTACGCTTTGTAGCGCAGCCAGCAACACAATGAAAGCAAAGGGGGTCCACTGCCACACGTCTCCGATCAAAACGGCCAGCCGAGCACCCCAGGGGTCGTTGACCCAGGAGAACCCCGACAATCCCATGGCCTCCCAAAGGGGAACCAAGGGACCTTTACCGGTATCGGTGAGCATGCGGAACATATAAGCCACTCCAATGGGGGTGATGGCCAGAGGCAGGATGAACAGCACCCGGAAAAAGCGGGTACCCGGCAGGCGTTCTGCACAAAGCAAGGCCAGTCCCAGGCCGAGCAAATACTGCAAGGCGGTACCGGCCATTACGTAAAAAAGGGTGGTTTGCAGGGTGCCCATACGGGTTCCGGGCCACAGGCGGCTCAGGAAAAGCCAGGTAAAGGCCAGCAACAGCAAGCCACCCAGCAAGGGTTGCCCTAACCATATCCAGACTGACCGTCCTGCCCGCCAGCGGTGGTACATTACCACCCCCAGGACGAGGGCCAAGAGTCCCATCACCACCAGCGCCCAAAGGCCAGCTCCCGGCTGTCCCAAAAAGTGCCCCTGTTCGCTGCCCAAAAGAAGCTTGCGGTAGTTGGCCAGCCCTACAAAAGTTAGCTCGAGGCCTCCCTCACTAAACCGCAGGCGGGCTAGGGAGCTATACAGCGAACCCACCAGCGGAAATAAGACAAAGGCCAGGATTACCAGTACCGAAGGAAGCAAAAAAACCGTTGCCGCACGACGCTCGAGCCAGCCCACAAACCGGATCCAAAGACCAGCTTGCTGCAGCTTGTTTTCTACTTTTTTCATCTCTTATATCCAGTGGCGGGTGGGGGCGGCCGCCCCCACCCCATACGGTCTATCTTCCGGCAATCCCCAGCGAGGCCAGGTAGGCCTGTAGCTGCTTCTGTCGCCCTTCGGCGTTGGTGATTTCCTCCCAGCCGTTATGGATTTGTTCCTGGGCTTGTGCAATGGTAAGCTGACCGGCCAGGTATTCCGAGAGCACTCGGTCCAGCACCACCTGTTGGTACTGCTGGGCCTTGGGAATTCGTAGATCTAGCACCATGTTGGGGCTGTTGAGGCTCTGCTGGATAGCGGTCAGGTAGTTGCGGGCCCCGGCCTCGCTAAAGCCAGCCGCCACCCAGGTCTGAATGTCGCGGAACTGCGAGACCCGGTAGGGGTTAAAGCCGGTAATGCCAATGGTCACGTCCTTGTTCGACTGAGCAGGCTGGCTCATGTAGCTGAAAAGTGCGTACGCCGCATCCTTCTTGGCCGCCGCTGCTTTGGCGTTGATGCCGCCCGACCAGCCCCCAAAAGCTGCGTAAGGGGCACGGTTGACCCCATTGATGGCGTGTGGGCAGAGCTGTGCGTTGCAGTTAACCAGGTTGCCGGTGTTCCGATCCAGTATCCTGCGGCTACCCGGCAAAATTACGGCCCCCACCAGATCCTTGACCTTGGAGGTTTGAGGATCGATGGACAACGGGCCTATATCCCCCCAGTCAATCGAGAGGGCACAGCGCCCACTGGTGAAGAGCCCACGGGTATCGCCCACATCCAGGTTGAGCTCATCGGGTGGGCCAAAACGGGTGGTCTCTTTGTACACGCGTAAGGCCTCAGCAAAAGCCTGATTTTTCACCAGCGGCTGCATATTTCGGGTGTCGAAGAAAGCGCCCTGGCGCGTACCCTGGGTCTGGACATACCCTCCCAGGATGCTCATAAACATCCAGTAGCTCTGGGCGTTGCGCTTCTTGGCGATACAGCTTCCAAAGTCGGGGCGGCCATCCCCGTTCATGTCCCGTCCATTGGCGCGCTGGGCGATGTTGAGGTAGTCGTCCCAGGTCTGGGGGGGCTGCAGACCGAGTTGACGCAGCACATCGGTGCGGTAGTAGACCATCTGGAAGTCGCCGTCCAGCGGGATGGTCAGAATTTTGCCTCCGTACAAAGCGCTGAACTCACGGAAGAACACCCCGATGTCGCTCCACTGGATGGCGGTATCGGCCCGCACCCGTGCAGTCAGATCTTCCATAATACCTGCGGGAGCAAAGTCGGCCATCCACTGGGGTGCGAAGATCCAAGCATCGTAGCTGTTGGTGCCGGTGGTTGCGTCGGTCAGAATTTGCTGGTACAGGTCGGAGAAAGGCACCACGGTCACGTTAACTTTGGCCCCGGTAGCCCGCTCAAAGGCGGCTGCATGGCGACGAAGGGGCTCGGCAATTTGGGGACCGGTAAAAGTCAGCACATTGATGCTGACACCCTGAAAGCGCCCGGTCTGGGCCAGGGCCGGAACTAGAAACAAGACTAAAAAAAACAACCGTGCAAGATTTGGTATCATGCTGACTACCTCCGCTGAGGAGAGATTTGACTTAGGCCGAATCGTTTCCTTATGTGCGCGGGGTACCCAAGGCTGGCGTGGCTCTACGGCTCATCGTTGGCGCGCTGGCTACAGGGCCTCGCCACCCTGGGTTTATATCACCTCCTCCTGCCAAGGGGGGTCTGCCCCAGCCCGGGTGCAGGTTAGGGTAGCCACCTTTGTCGCAAACGAGAGCAGACCGGCAATCTGCTCGAGGTCAAGCGAAGCCAGTTTCGTACTGGAAGTGAAACCAGAGTGGTTTAGACCCGCCAGTAGACCTGCCATGAAGGCATCCCCGGCACCCACGGTGTCGACAACGGTTATTTGGGGGGCTTCAACCCGCGCTTCACACGTCCGCGAAAAGGCCGCTGCCCCAGCGGAGCCCAGGGTTACTACCACCCACTCGGGGCCTAGCTCGAGCCATTCCCGGGCAATTTGCTCTATAGATAAACCCGGATATAGCCAGTCCAGGTCGGCCTGGCTGACTTTGACCAGGTTGCTTTGAGAAAGCCAACTCCGAAGGCGTGCTTTATAGGCTTCTTTATTCTGAATCAGAAAAGGTCTTACGTTGGGATCGAGCGAGATCAGGCGCCGACCGGCCTCTCGTCGCATCAGGGTCTCGAGGGTGCTGGCGGTGGGCTCGAGCACAAGCGAAATTGAGCCGAAATGCAAGGGCGCTCCATCGGGAAGTGTGTGGGGCAGATCCTTTGGATTCAGCAGCGTATCGGCCGTTCGATGGGCGTAAAAGGAAAAGGACTCCCCCTGTGCGCCCGGAGTTACCACGGCCAGGGTAGTGAGTTCGGGGCCTTGTGCAGTGTAGCTGAGGTCAACCCGGCTCTTCTGGAGATGTGCCCGCAGCAACTGCCCAAAGAAGTCGGTGGAGAAACGACCCAAAAAGGCCACCGGGGCACCCAGCCGCCCCAGGCTGAGCGCTACATTGTAGGGCGAGCCGCCGGGGTGGGGGCTGAGTAAAAAGCCGTTCCGACTCTCCACGGGCTTGAGATCAATCAAGGCCTCACCGGCTACCACGATCATAAGCTCACTTCCTGTATGGCCTGCTCAAAAGCTTCGGCGGCCTCGAGGGTCATAGGCTCTTGAAAAAGCCTTTCGGCAATTGGTACCGAAAAGGTTATGCACCGCACACCCTCCTGTGCAAGTGTCACCAGGTCGGCGGTGCTTCGGATAGAGGCGGCCAGTATTTCAGTTCTGGAACTTGTGTGCTTCAAGGACTCAGCCATTTTCGCGATAATTGCGTACCCGTCGCGCCCTGAGTCGTTGATGCGACCCAGGTAGGGCGCCACGAAGGTTGCACCCACCGCAGAGGCCAGCAGAGCTTGAAATGGGGTGTAGACAGCCGTGATGCAGGTGTGTACTCCCTCAGCGGCTAACCGACTGGCTGCGCTCAAGCCCTCCTGGGTCGCAGTAAGTTTCACAACCACCCGCCCGTCGATGCTGGCAAGAAACCGGCCACACTGATAAAGGACTTCGGTTTGACGACCCCAGGCCTGTAGAAATACGGCCCTTGCTCCTGCCTGGAGCACTGCCTGGGTGAAGGAGGGTAGCTCGGCGATAGAGAGGCCGCTTTCCCTTAGAATCAAGGGATTGGTGGTCACGCCATAAAAAACACCTGTCCTAAGCAAGGGTTGCAGCTGGCTCAGGTTTGCAGAATCCAGGAAAAGTCGCATCTTAACCTTCCTCGTTTGGCCGGGTGGTTGACTGCCGGATCAGCAAGCGGGTTTTCAGTCGTAAGGTTTGGCTGTCGAGCGACTTCTTCTGTCGCAGTAATGACACTAGGGTCTCACAAGCTAAAAAACCGATCTCGTAGGCGGGCTGAGCCACCACCGTCAGAGCGGGTTTCATCAGCTGGGCCCAGCGGGTATCGTCGAAGGAAACTAGCGAAACCTGATCGGGTATGCGCAAGTCCAGATCGCGGATAGCCTGTACTGTTCCGGCAGCCATCTCGCTATTTCCCACAAAAAGGGCCGTGGGCCGATCGGCGGGAGGGCGTCGAAGGAGTTCCAGGGCAGCGGCATATCCACCCTCCTCCTTGTGGTACCCGATGGCAACAAGCCGCTCATCGAACGTAATTCCGGCCTGCTCGAGCGCCTGGCGATAACCTTCGAGCCGTTCCTGCGCGGTTGTGATGACCGGCTCACCAGCTACCATCCCGATTCTGCGGTGTCCGAGTTGAATTAGGTGCTCCACTGCTTCACGGGCGCCCAGGATATTCTCGACCAACACCGCGTGTACCCCTGGGGTGCCACTAGTACGATCCAGTTCGATGATGGGCAGGTTGCGCATGCTAGGAAAGCCGTGTAGGTGCTGACGAGTCTGGGCGGTGGGTACTAAGAGCAGTCCTTCAGGTAAGTGACTTTGCAGCTCTTGTAGGTAGCGAGCCTCCTTTTCGGGTTGCTCGTCAGAATTGAATAGAAACACCATATAGCCGTGTTTCTCTGCGGCGTCCTGAACACCCTTTGCCAAGGTGGCATGGAAAGGTGCCAGAATATCCCCCACAATCAAACCCAGTAAGTGGTTCTTTTGCTTTCGTAAACCCCTGGCCAACTTGTTAGGCTGGTACCCCAGTTGTTGCGCTGCCTGCAAAACCCGTTCACGGGTTTCGCGTGCAACCAAATCGGGTTTGGTTAGCGCCCGCGAAACGGTGGACGGTGAAACTTTAGCGATATTAGCTACATCTGCAATTTTGATCATATTTATATCGAGGCCTGCAATCGTTGTCACTTCTAGAAAACCAAGAAAATACGTCCACTAAGGGAAAGGAGAACTTAGTTACTTATTTTTTTGACAACGATTTCAGAAATCTTAACGCACCGCTGGCCGATCTGTCAAGATTTGAAATTCGCCGACTCAACTTAGCTCTTTGAGGAATCTCCTCTTTGCTGGAATGGTTCCCCTATTTTTACTCACAAAGTCTCACTTGTGTTTGTCCGAGTAAATCGAAGCCTTCGATGATTCGCCCCAAACCCGGCCCGATTTTGTACGCTTGAGGCTGATGAACCTTCAGATCTTGCAGAACCCTCTTTTGCGTCTTACGGTTGCGCCAGAACTCGGGGCCAGTGTGGTGGGCCTCGAGCTCTATGAACAGGGCTTCTGGTTACCCGTTTTGCGCCCTACTTCGCCGGCAGCCCTGGTACAAAGGCACTCACCCGATACCTCGAGCTACTTGCTGGCCCCCTATTCCAACCGCATCCGGGATGGGCGCTTTCAGTTTGCGGGGAGAACCTACACGCTTCGCCCAAACTGGATCGATGGACGGCAAACCATTCACGGAGAAGTTCACGGACGGGCCTGGAAGGTGCAGCGTTTTGACGAGCACATCTTGCAGTGCGATTTTGACGCTCGAGCTTTCCCAGACATCAATTTTCCTTTTCCCTTCACCGCACAAATGCAGTACTACCTGCTGGACGACGGCGTCGAAATCCTGACCGCTTTGCAAAACGTGGGTACCGGGCCGATGCCGGCGGGCTTTGGACATCACCCCTACTTCATGCGCCACCTGGGCAACTCTGCCGAAGCCCAGCTCTCCTTCGAGGCCGAGCGAGTCTACCTGACCGATGCTACCGGCATTCCTAACCGACCTGCGGAGGCCATCCCTCCACAGCTCGACTTCTCGCAGCCCAGAGCACTGGGCATGGCTGCCCTGGATCACGTTTTTGTCGGCTGGACGGGGGTACTGCACCTAGAATGGCCTGGTTCGGGCTGGCAGCTGGAGCTCCGCGCAGACCCCATTTATTCGCATCTGGTGGTATTCACTGCACCGGACGGGAGCGTGGCTTTGGAACCGGCGACACATGCTACCAATGGCTTTAACCTGCTGGCACAGGGGTGGAGCGATACGGGCGTGCAGGTACTGGAACCCGGTGGTTCAATTTCGGGCAGGATTCGCCTCACCCTCAGCAAGGGTCAGTAATACGGGGTTTGCTGCCTGGCGCATAAACAGTCAGGCACTCATGTTAGATCGAGGCATCGCTACCCCCCCGTCAATCGGCCTACAAATCAGGGGGCAGCCTGGCATCTAAAGCGATAAAATACGGTATGCACGTTTTTCGTCTGCGCGGTGACTTTGAAACTGTGGACATTTATTCAGCTGCCCTGTTCGACCTGGGGGCCCGGGGCCTCGAGGAAAAGCCCGGTGAAGTATGGGCCTATTTTCCCGAACGCAGGGAGCTGCCCTTTCCGGGAGAGTGGCTCGAGCTCCCAGACACCGACTGGCTGGAGGCCTACAAGCGGGACTTAAAACCGGTGGTAGCAGGGCCTTTTGTGGTGCTGGCCCCGTGGCACGAGTGGGGCGGCGAGGAACAGCGGATCATCATTGAGCCGGGCATGGCCTTTGGCACCGGTCATCACGAGACCACCCGCATGGCCCTGGAAGCCCTGGCTGAGCGTGTGGAGCCGGATATGCGCGTCCTCGACCTTGGGACGGGCTCGGGTATCCTGGCTATTGGGGCGGCCATGCTGGGGGCCCAAGCGGTGGGCATCGACATAGACCCGGCGGTGATTCCCCAGGCCAGCGAAAATGCAAAGCTGAACCAGGTTAAGGTATCCTTCGAGCTGGGCAGCCTGGACGATGTAGAAGGCCCCTTTGACCTGGCGGTGGCCAACCTCTATGCCGAGCTTCACGCCTATTTTGCCCCAAAATACCGGGGGCTTTTCGGTATCTGCGGAACCCTTGTCTTGAGCGGCATATTGGTTGAGCGGGAGGCCCTGGTTCGGGAGGCTCTCGAGGCCAGCGCTTTCGCGCTTCTGGCCCGGCGACAGGAGGGCGAGTGGGTTTGTCTGATCTACGCCGCACGCTGATTCCCCTTCAAAAGGCTTAGTACATGCGCCCACACCGTGCTTTTGTTGAGGTTATCCGATCCGAGGTTGAGCTATCCGGGCGGGAAGCACACCACCTGCTGGAGGTGCTGCGGGCCAGGGAAGGCGATTTCTTAAGTGTGTTTGATGGGAAAGGCCTGGAGGGCCGTGCTCGAGTTTTACAGCTCGAGCAGGGCTTTGTACGCCTGCAAGTCGTAGAAACCTGGCCGGCCCGCAAAGAGCCGCCACAGACCATAACCTTGTTTGTGGCTCTACTCAAAGGTGACCACTTAGCTGAGGTGGTACGGGCGGCTACCGAGCTGGGGGCCAGCCGGATTGTGCCCATCCTGACCCAGCACTGCGTGGTAAGAGAACTAAGCGAAAACAAGCTACTGCGCCTGCGTCGGGTTGTGCTCGAGGCCGCCAAACAGTGTGAGCGCAGCGTCGTACCCGAAGTCACGCCCATGCTACCCCTCAACGAAGTTCCGACCATCGACCAGGGCTTTGTGGCCCATCCCAGGGTCTCGCGCCGGGTGCGGGACACCTATAACCCCGAAAAGCCCACGGCCCTCCTCACCGGCCCCGAGGGGGGCTTAAGCGAGGCTGAAGTTGAATTCCTTGAACAGCAAGGCTTCACGCCCGTCACATTAGGGCCCCGTATCCTGCGGGCCGAGACCGCCCCCATTGCTCTTTTGAGCCTGGTTACGGCAGGGGAAGGATTATGAACTACCTGCGCTGGATTCTTTTGCTGGGCTGGCTGCTGCTGCCAGGCTGCCGCTATACCTTCCTTCCGCTGGATCCTGGTCGGGCTACGCTACCGGACCGCACCAGCCTGAGTGGAACCCTGGAAACCATCGAACGTGGAGCGGTCGCCAAGCTGACTGTGCGGCGCATGGCCGAGCCGGGCTACCTCGAGCTGCGCTGGTACAAGGGCGATCAGCTCTTCCAGGAGCGCTCCATCTGGGTCGAACAACCGGGCACTTTCGAGGCCCGCTTTGATCGTCTGGACGATGGCTATTACCGGCTCATGGTGCTGGTGCAGAAAAGCCCGGTCTTGCAGCTCGAGGTCGGCACCCCCTTGCTTCCAGCGCCGCCTGCGTCTCCACCCGGTTCCTGAACCTAGGGAATAGGGGTCAGGGGACAGGCGTTTGAAAACCGCAACCTACCTCCTGTCGTTCACTCCCACCTTGCGCGTCGCTGAGAGTTGGGTATCTGGCTGAAGTTGGTATTAGGGCTTTGAAATGCACTACCTACTTCCTAAGTACAACAACGTTAGGAATTTGCTCTACCCGAAAAGGGGAGCCCATAAGCTGCGCCGCTTTGAAGACCGGCCACTTCTTTCGCCGAGACCGTCACCACAAAAATCTAATGTGGGCGCACTTAACATCCCGCACCTTGTGCATTACTGAAAGTTGGCTACACGCGTAAAGCTGGTGTGGTGAGGGTTGTTTCCGTGGGCCTAACCCAGGCCAATCCACAGGAGCACCACCGGAATCGTGAGGAAAGATAAGACCGAAGAGGCCACCACCGCCCTGGCCGCCCGGAGACCATCCCCACCAAACTCCCCCGCCATCAGAAAAGCATTCACCGCAATGGGCATGGCGCTTTGCAGTACCAGCACCTGAATGTCCAGACGCTCCAGGCCCAGAGCCCACCCGGCCAGCCCAGCCAGCGCAGGGGCTGCTAAAAGCCGCAGGCTGCTGGCCTGAAGCTCAAACTGTCCCCACTCGGGTTTGGATTTGGCAATCTGAATACCCAGTGTGAGCAGCATTACCGGAATGCAGGCCTGGCCCAGAAGATGTACCCCTTCGTCGAGCCCCAGGGGCAGCGGGATACCCAGCCCGCGCACCAGCAAGCCCCCAGCCAGGGCCCAGAACAGCGGCAGCCTCAGGGTGAACCAGAGGCTTTGCACAAACCCGCCCCCCCGCAAGAAGGCGGGTCCCAGCCCAAACATCAGCACGCTGCTGGCAATGAAGAATACAATGGCCCGATCCAGACCGGGCTGCCCCAGGGCAAAAAAGGTGAGGGAAAGCCCCATGTTGCCCGAGTTGGGAAAAGTGGCGGAGGCAATTAGGGTCTTGCTCGAGCCCTGGTCGAGGTGCAGCCATTTGCTGAGCCCCAGCCCCAGGAAATACAGCGCCACGGAGGCCAGGAAAAATGCTGCCGTAATCCCGATCACACTGGCTCCGGTCAGTTTAGCCCTGAGCATGGCATCGAAAATTAACACTGGAACCAGCACGTAAATGGAAAGTTTGGAGAGCGTTTGCAGGTCGAAGTCTATGCGCTTGCCGACCAGATAGCCCATCAGAACGATAAAGGCGACGGGGACTACCGTGTTGAGCAGGGCTTCCATACCACGGCGTAGCTTACCCGAACATCCCACTGAGAACCATACCGGCAGACCCGCAAAGCTTTGGTCTGTGATGTACAGTCAACTAATCAGTTTGGGCTATAAGCTCAAATGGATGAGGCACCAACCATGACCGACGGGCTGTTCAAGGTCGTGTTGGTACTGCACTTCGCTGCTACCTGGTTTTTGGTGGGGCTCATCTGGATGGTGCAGGTGGTCCATTATCCGCTTTTTAACAGGGTCGGGTCGGCGGAGTTTGCCGGCTACCAAAACGCCCACGCCAACCTGATTACCCTGGTGGTCGGGCCCCTGATGCTGCTCGAGCTGCTCACTGCCGTTGCTATCCTGACCTTGTGGCCCTCGAGCCTGCCCGTCTGGGTGGGGTGGTTGGGCCTGGCTTTGGTGGGGGTAATCTGGCTTACCACCATGCTGGTATCGGTGCCGCTGCATGCAAAACTGGCCGCAGGTTTTGACGCCCAAGCCCATGCTCTGCTGGTGACGACCAACTGGATTCGAACCCTGGCCTGGACGACGCGGGGGTTCCTGCTTGCCTGGGTGTTGTACAGGGGGTTGTAGGGCGTTACCCTTTGCAGGTGTGGGCTTGTGGGTACCTGGCATGACATTTGCTTGACAGGGGTGAGACTAAACTATTAGAGATGTCGAAATTGCTCTTGGTCGAGGACGAACCCTCTGTCCGGATGGGGTTGCGGCTTTCGTTATCCAAGGCCGGGCATCAGGTTCTGGAGGCGCCTACCGCCGGCGAAGCCTGGGAGAAGCTCGCCGGTGCCGACCTGGTCATCCTCGACTGGATGCTTCCGGATGAGCCTGGGGTGCGGCTCCTGGATCGCTTGCGCCGCGATGGGCGCTACGAAAACCTACCGGTGCTGATGCTCACGGCCAGGGCCAGCGAAGGAGACCGGGTAGAGGGACTGACCCGTGGGGCTGATGATTACCTGACAAAACCATTCTCTACCCCCGAGCTTATTGCACGGGTGCAGGCCCTGTTACGCCGTGTGGGTAAAAGTGGGCGGCTGGAACGAGGCGCGCTGAGCCTGGATCTGGAGCGGCATCAGGCTTTCCTGGACGGACACGCCCTCGAGCTCACCCGCCGGGAGTTCGAACTGCTGGCTTTTCTAGCCCGACACCCGGGCCGGGTCTACACCCGCGAAGAACTCCTGGAGCGGGTCTGGGGTCAGGAGTTCTTGGGTACGGCCCGCACCGTAGATCAGCATGTAGCGCAGCTACGGGATAAATTGAGTGAAGACCCTAAGGCTCCCCGCTTCCTGGAAACCCTGCGCGGTGTAGGGTACCGCTTCAGAGAGTGAGGGTTGGAATGCTCAGCAACCAGCCCTGGCCCGGCCCGGCTCAACCAAGCCCCTAGCCTCATGGATACCCTCTTGAAAGATGCCTGGGAAGCAGCCCGCGAAGGGGTGATGGTCTTTGCAGAAGACCGGGTGCTGTATCTGAACCCTGTGGCAGCTGAGCTGCTGGGCGTCGAACGCGACAGGGTGCTGGGCCGCCCGTTGCTGCTGGCCTTACGCGACCACAAACTCGAGGCGCTCTGCCGCATTGGAGGCGAGAACATTATCGAGACCCGTAATCGTACCGTGTGGGTCAAAGCCGTGCCCGGCATCCTGCTTTTGTGGGATCAAACCGAGGAAAAAAACCGGGTCGAGGCCCTCGAGGAGTCCAGCCGGATGCTGGCCCACGAGTTCCGCACCCCCGTGGCCGGGATGCTCTCCTTGCTGGAAGCCTTGCAAGGCGGCCTGAAAGGCCCGGACGCACAAGAAGCCTTGCAGATGCTCTACCAGGAAACCCAGCGCCTGCGGCGCCTGGTGGAAGACCTGCCCCTGACCCGCCGCCCCTCGCAGGAACGCACCTTTGCCCTGGAAGAGTTGCAAGGCCGCCTCGAGCGCTTCCTGGCCCCCCAACTGGCCGAAAAGTCGGCCTGGATTCAGTGGCAAACCCCCCATACCATCCGGGCCAACCCCGACGCGGTGTACCAGGCCCTGCTCAACCTGCTGGATAACGCCCTGAAGTATGGAACCGGTGCTGAAATTGTGGTTGTCAGCGGGCAAAACGCCGATGGGGTGTGGCTCGAGGTCCGCAATCAGGGTCAGCCCCTGGAAGAGTTTGAGAAGCTCTTCCAGGCCGGCCAGCGCGGGGTACATGCAGCCAATGTGCGCGGCACAGGCCTGGGGCTGGCCCTGGTGCGGCGGCTGGCGGCGGGGTGGGGCGGCACCGCTTATGGACGCGCCCTGGAGAACGGTAATGCTTTCGGCCTGACATTCCCCCTCCATACCGGTACTGCCTATAATCGTCTGACAACCCAAACACCTGTTTAAACTGGAGGTACGGAGTATGGCTATGCGCGAAACCCTGGATCGTGAACTGAACCACCTGACCGAACAGACCATTCGTATGATCTCGCTGGTACGCGAGATGGTGGATAAAAGCGCCAAGGCGCTGGCCGATCAAGACCCCCGGCTGGCCCAGGAAATTATTGCCCAGGATGCCGAGGTGGACGCCCTGGAGCTGGAAATCGAGGCCCAGACCATCACCCTTATGGCCCGCCAGGGGTTGGTGGCTTCGGACTTGCGCTTTGCCTTTACCATCATCAAAGCCCTGACCGACCTCGAGCGGGCCGCCGACTACGCCGCACACGTGGCCGAAGACGTGATTGTGCTGGCCAAAGAGCCCCCGCTCAAAAACTACATCACCCTGCCTGATATGGGCCGCCGCCTGACCCTGATGCTCGATCTGGTTTCTAAGGCGATTGCCGAGCGTGACATTGAAGCTGCCAAAGAAATATTCCGCCGCGACGACGAGATTGATGGCCTCTACGAGGAGGTCTCGCGCGAACTCTTGACCTACATGATGGAAGACCCCCGCACCATCACCAAAGCCCTCACCCTGGGCCGGGTGGCCCGTAGCTACGAGCGCCTGGGGGATCACCTCGAGAATATCTCGGAGCGCATTATTTACTGGCTCACCGGCAAAATGGAGAAAAAGCCCGAAGACGTATTTTAGAAAACCGGCTTGCCGTTGGCTGCGCATCTTTCTTGAGGGACACAAGCCCCTGGGGTACAGGTTTAGGGTATTGACCAGAGCGAAAGCCCTGTGCTGCACTGACCTATACGCCCCAAGGAGGCTCTTATGTTCAAAAAAATCCTGATCCCCACGGATGGCAGCGAGTTTAGCCAGGGTGCCCTAGAGCAAGGATTGGATCTAGCCAAACTGTCGGGGGGAGAGGTGACGATACTTTATGCCATTGAAAGCCCGTACGAACCCTTCCAGAATTACGCCACCCAGCCACCCGAATACTTCGAGAAGCTGATGAATGACTATAAAGCTGAAGCCCAAAAAGTTCTGAGCCGCATTTCAGCCAAAGCTGAAACGAAGGGGGTTCATACCCGAGCGGTAATTGTCGAGGAACACCCCGTGCCGGCCATTCTCGAGGCAGCCAAGGAACATGATCTGGTCGTGATGGCAACTCACGGACGAAAAGGCATTGATCGCGTGATGATGGGCAGCGTCACCGATAAAGTGCTGCACAACTGCTCCACGCCTGTTCTGATCGTTCGGGGCGCAGCGGGATAGCTGATACACGAATAGTGTCGCAGCGGGGCTTGTTGGGCCTGGGAAACATCACCGTGTTAGGCGTAATGGTGGGGAAGGCGATAATTCCCACTAGGGGATGCCCTGCGTGATACCAGCGATCCGGCCTCGCTGCGATAGCTTAACTCAGGAATGGCCTTTTTCCCTGTGATGGGATGCTTATAAGTCGGTTCACCTTTTCTTTGCTAGCTTCATCCTGTACACTCTTGGTTTGGGTACGAGGAGGGCAAATGATTAGCGTTACCGACCTGCGGAATGGAACTAAAGTCAAGATGGATGGAGCACTCTGGCAGTGCGTGGACTATCAGCACCAGAAAATTGGACGGGGCGGCGCCAAAGTGGTCGCCAAGTTCAAAAACCTCGAGACCGGCGCAACCGTAGAGCGCTCATTCAACTCGGGTGAGAAACTCGAGGACATCTACGTTGAGACCAAAGATCTTCAGTACCTTTATCCGGAAGGGGATGAACTGGTATTCATGGATCTGGAAACCTACGAGCAGTTCCATGTCTCACGGGATATTTCCGAGGCCACTAAGTTCCTAAAAGAAGGCATGACGGTGCAGGGAGCCATGTACAACGGCCGTCCTTTGGACATTACCTTGCCTGCTTCGGTTGAGCTTAAAATTATCGATACGCCCCCTGGAGTGCGAGGAGATACGGTTTCGGGGGGTACCAAACCCGCTACCCTCGAGACTGGAGCAGTGGTGCAGGTACCGCTGTTTGTCGAAAATGAACAGGTTATTCGGGTGGATACCCGTACCGGGGAATACCTCGGTCGTGCCTGAGTCGGGTCTCGAACCCGCACTCTTATCGCACTCTTAACCATAGCGGCGTGCTTAGCACGTTGTTATGTACCTAGCACGGCCAAAAACGCCATACTGCTGTTATGTTGGACTAAACCAGCCCGTTCAGGCTCTATAGAAAGCCAAGCCAGGGCCAGATAGCTTAGTTGAAGCCCTTAATCCTTCCTTGCCGGCGGGCATTTTTTTGTTGGAGCGCACGGCCATATATACCTGCCTGCAATCAGTAAAACCAACCTCTGGGGCTTATACTTCTATAGGCAGTCTATGAAGCTATAGCTCAGTGCTGTTTCGGAGGCAGTCATGAACGCAAAGGAACTGAAGTCCATCCTCCAAGCCCTGCAAGAACATGAGGTGTCCGAGTTGACCCTCGAGACCCCCGATTACAAACTCACCGTCAAGCGTGGTGGTGAGGTGCAATATGTGGCTGCCCCAGCGCCTGTGGTGATCCAGCCGCCAGCGGTGGCTCCGGCAGCGCAAGCTGTGAGCCATGCGCCGGTTGCCACCCCAGCCCCAACCCCTGCGGCGGCACCGGCCCCAACGCCAGCTCCCAGGGTCGAAACGCCCAAGGAAGACACCAGCAAATACATCGAAGTCAAGGCGCCCATCGTGGGTACGTTTTACCGTGCGCCCTCCCCCGATGCTGAACCCTTTGTCAAGGAAGGGGACACCGTTAAAAAAGGCCAGGTTTTATGCATCATCGAGGCCATGAAGCTCATGAACGAAATCGAAAGCGAAGTATCAGGTGTGGTGAGGAAAATTCTGGTTGCCAATGGGGAGCCTATTGAGTACGGCCAAGTCCTATTTTTGATCGAGCCGGCATAAGTGCTGATGGCTAACTACCGCAATGCGCTACCAGTGCGTCTGGAGAGCCCTTTATGTTTAAGAAAATAATGGTTGCCAACCGAGGTGAGATTGCCCTGCGGGTATTGCGGGCTGCGCGGGAGTTGGGGATTAAGGTGGTGGTGGCCCACAGCGAAGCCGATAGCCAGTCGCTGCCTGTTTTGCTGGCCGACGAGGCCATCTGCATTGGGCCGCCCCCTTCGGCCCAGAGCTACCTAAATATTCCCAATTTATTGTCTGCAGCGATTATCTCTGGGGCCGAAGCTATTCACCCCGGCTATGGTTTCCTGGCGGAAAACCCTCAGTTTGCCGAGATGTGCCGCGACCACGGGATCGTCTTCATCGGCCCTACCCCGGAGTCCATGCATAGCCTGGGCTCCAAAGCGGGGGGACGGGAGATTGCCGCCAAATCCAACGTGCCCACCGTTCCGGGTACGGGGGTTTTGCAATCGGTGGAAGAGGCCCTTGAAGCCGCAGAAAAGATCGGCTACCCGGTGCTGCTAAAAGCCAGCGCGGGGGGCGGAGGGCGTGGCCAGAAAGTAGTGCGTTCTTCCGAGGAGATGAAAACTGCCTTTGCCCAGGCCCAGGTCGAGGCCCAGAACTACTTCTCGGATCCTTCCCTCATCCTGGAGAAATACATCGAACTGTTTCGGCATGTGGAAGTGCAGGTAATGGGGGATGGGAAGGGCCATGTGGTGCACGTGGGCGAACGCGACTGCTCGATCCAGCGCCGCAATCAGAAGCTTATCGAGGAAGCGCCCAGCCGCCTCGAGGAGTCCTTGCGCCAGGAGATTCTGGCAGCGGGTGTGCGCCTGGCCAAATATGTCAACTACCAGGGTGCGGGAACGCTCGAGTTTATCGTAGATCCCGACGGTAATTTCTACTTCATGGAGATGAACACCCGCATACAGGTCGAACACTGTGTCTCCGAGATGATTTCGGGTCTCGATCTGGTCAAGCTCCAGATAAAAATAGCTGCGGGTGAGCCTTTTACTCTGCAGCAAAGCGATATCCAGCTCAGGGGTCACGCCATCGAGTGTCGCCTGAATGCAGAGGACTACGAGAAGGACTTCCGCCCCAGCATAGGCAAGATCGAAACCCTGCACTTCCCTGGCGGCACCGGTGTGCGGGTGGATTCCCACCTGTATGCTGGCTACAGCATCCCGCCCAACTACGACTCGCTGGTGGCTAAACTCATTGTGCATGGCGAGAATCGGGAGGAGGCCATTGCCCGGATGCGCCGGGCGCTAGCCGAGACCGTCATCGAGGGGCCTGGGGTCAAGACCACCGTGCCCTTCCATCTCAAGGTCATGGACAATGCCTTCTACAAGCGGGGGGCCATTTACACCAACTTTGTGACTACCCGTATGTCGGAATGAGTGGCCTGTTGGACGCACTGGCTATGGTCTTCAACAACAGTGGGTTACGAACACCCGCCCCACCCACTGGGTCGGGTGTGTCCTAAAAATAGGCAAACAGCCTAAACTGTTGGAATGAGCGAAATACGGGAACGGATGCATCAGTTGGTGGATGAGTACGAGCGGCTGGGAGAGGGGAAGAGTATAGCCGAGCAGGAGTTGCTGGTGATTGAGTTTGGCAAACAGATCCAGCGGCTGATGATGCAGGAGATGGTGGAAAAGGGAGAGCGGGGTACAGGAAGCGGAGGAGAGGGCAAAGGGGTCAAAAAAAAACGTGCGGAGGATGCGGGAAGGAGCTGAGGGGTAGCCGAAGCCATCGGGTGAAGGTAGGGAGCCTGTGGGGAGAGGTGGAGGTGCAGCGGTATCGGTATCGCTGCGGGTGTGGTCATCAGGGCCAGGGGTATCGCGACGAGAGCCTGGATGAGAGCGGCTACTTGCCGGAGTGCCTCCGGCGTATACATGGGACGACCCTACGGATGTCCTACCGAGAGGCTGAGGCGTGGTTGGGGGAGTGGGGGGTGAAGGTGGGCAAGAGTTCGTTGCAGGTGCTGGGGATTCGGCTGGAGCAGCACGAGCAAGAGCTGAGTCGTGAAAGGCTAACCCAACTGGCGCAGCAGCCCTTGAGGGGGCGGGAGGGGGAACGGGGCCGGCGCTGGTGTGTGGAGGTGGATGGCTGTCTGGTGGCGGCCCAGGTGGAGGGCGGCATCGAGTGGCGGGAGGTCAAAAGTGCGGTAGTGTACCCGATGCGCTGCCCAAGCCAGCGGTACTACGTGAGTGCCCTAACCACCGCCACAGCGTTCGCCCCCCAGGTGCATGGCCTGCTCCGCCATGCGGGCGTTCGCCAATCCGACTCCCTGATTGGCCTCAGTGACGGGGCGGCCTGGATCGCCGAACTCTTTGGCGAACTGGGGGTTCACCGACACATCTTGGATGTCTACCACGCCAGCACCTACCTCGACACCCTGATGACGGGACTCGGTTATTCCGAGGCTCACCGTCAAGAACAGCGACAGGCTCTGCTTCGGGGAGAGATAAGTATCCAGCGCTGGCTCAACCTCAACCTCCGCGATCAGCCCATCAACCCAGAGGCCCATCAAGCCCTCCGCTTCTTGCAAAAGCAGGCCCACCTCGACCACACCGACTATCCCCGCTTCGAGCGGGAAGGTATTGAGGTCATCGGCTCAGGTCAGATCGAAGGCGCCAACAAGCACGTCATCGGCCAAAGACTCAAGATCACCGGGGCCCACTGGAGCGAATCCGGAGCGAGCGCTAAGGCCCTGGTCCGCTCGCGGTTCTTCTCCTACAGCCCCGTCACACCTTTCCACGCCGTCCGACACGGCGCTTTCCCTACTGCAGCCTAGTTGCCTAAATCTAGGACACACCCCACTGGGTCTGGACAGTCAATCTTTGGGCCTAAAACCCGTAAACTGGTAACGACATGTTTTTCTTCGAACTTCTTGGTAGAGACCCCCTGGCTTATCTGGTTGCGTTTGCAGCAGGTGCTTTTGGCCTGGTCGTGCACAACCTGTTTCAAGCATATCTGGCCGACCGCTACAAAGATGGCGACCCCCGGCGCTACGGTTTTCTGACGGTGGAGCCCAGGGTGCACCTGGATGGCCTGGGGCTCATTTTCCTGGCCTTGATTGGCTTTGGGTTTCCCCGCTTGGTGCCCTGGCGGCTCTTTGGCCCCAAGGGTGCCCAGACCGCACTGATGGGGCCGCTGGGGTTTTTTATGGCAGCTTTTTTCTATATCCTCATTGGCAGGCTTTTGGAAGGGGTGGGCCCGGCCACCTCGAGCATCGCCCTGGGTATGCAGGTAGCCGGTTCCCTCATGGTCGGCCACGCGGCGGTGTTCTTGTTCCCGGTACCACCGCTGGATGGTGCCAGGGTGGTCTATGCCATCGGCAGCGCCGAGGCTCGCCGCTTCATGGATCAGCTTCAGAGCTATG
This sequence comes from Meiothermus sp., assembly GCF_026004115.1. Classification (NCBI taxonomy): domain Bacteria; kingdom Thermotogati; phylum Deinococcota; class Deinococci; order Thermales; family Thermaceae; genus Meiothermus; species Meiothermus sp. The sequence continues at coordinate 3,045,560 of NZ_BPIM01000001.1, read as the reverse complement.
GCTTTGTGGGCTTCTTCCTGATTTTTCTGGTTTTGAACCTGAGTGGCATTCTACCCGCCATCCGGGCAGGCCTGAGCGGTTTGCTCAATGGCCTTTTTGCGGCCATCGGGTTGTAGATGGGCCTGCTACCGCTGCTGCAAAGCGACCCCCTGGCTTTTGTGCTGGTGGCGCTGGTGCTGATGCTTTCCTTGGCCCTGCACGAATGGGGTCATGCCATCAGCGCGCTCTGGATGGGCGATACTACCGCCAAAGAGCAAGGCCGCGTGAGCCTCAACCCGCTCAAGCACCTCGACCTGATTGGTTCGGTCATGATTCTGCTGGTGGGGTTTGGTTGGGCCAGGCCGGTTCCGATCTATCCCCCCAACTTTCGCCACTACCGGGTGGGGCTCTTTTTGGTCTCCATAGCAGGCATCGTGATTAATTTGCTCATCGCCACCACCCTGGCGTTTCTCCTGCGCTGGATGCTCGATGCGGGTTATTTGCAAAATCCACAAGGTTTCATTAGGGTGCTGATTCAGGCAGCGGTGGTGGCGGCCAGCATCAACCTGACCCTGGCCGTCTTCAACCTTTTGCCCATCCCACCCCTGGACGGTTCCAAAATTTTGCAGAGTTTTTTACCCTTGCGCTGGCACCCCTACATCTGGCGACTGGAGATGAACCCGACCTACGCAATTGTGGCTATGTTACTGTTGCTAACGGTGTTCCGCCAACCACTGAGCACCTTTCTGAGCACGGTGCGCACCCAGTTCTTCGGCCTGTTTGGTTTGTAGCGTGCTCAAGAAGCTGATAGCCGATACCCCATCGTCTAGGGGCGGTTCAAGAGAGCGACTCTGACAAACCCAGCCATCCGCGCAAAACCCGCAGGTTGTGGGCATCCTCGAGGGTGCCACGCGGGGTTTCCATGATGAAAATCTTGTCCTTAAGGCGGAGGTCGAGTACAAAGTCCATAAGCTCCTCGCCAATCTTGCCTTCCATCAGGTTGGCGTGGTGGTCAATCTGTGAACCCCGTTCGCCCACCGAATCGTTGAGATGGATTACCGGTACCCGCTGCAGGCCAATGGTCTGCTCGAGCGCCTCCAGGGCTTCTGCAAGGTTGTAGCCGGCGGCAAAGGCATGGCAGGTGTCGAAACAAACCCCGAGCGAAGTACCCTCGACCAGCTCGGCCAGGGTGTGCAGGTTAGCCCCCAGCTTTTCGCCCCCCCCCGCGGTGTTCTCGAGCAACAGCCAGGGCCCGTTTCTACCGAGTCCAGCCAGTTCGCGGGCTTTCAAAGCACCTGTCCTGGCTTTTTCGGCGGGCCCCGAACCCGGATGCACCACCACATACTCGATGCCCAGCATCTGGGCTTTGGCCAGGTCGTCGGCGAGGCTGAACACACTTTTTTCCCATAGTTCGCCCTCGGCGGCCAGGTTCACTAAATAAGAAGCGTGAATGACCGTGGGCAAGCCGCCCAGGTTCTCCTTACGGGCTCTAAAGCCCTCGACCTCGCCTGCTTTCAAGCTGCGGGTTTTCCAACTGCGCGGGCTTTTGGCAAAAATCTGAATAGCGCTCAGGCCGAGCAGGTGGGCCTCCTCGGCGGCCCCGGCAACGCCCAGCTTGCCGGCAATGGACACATGAAAACCGTATTTCACCTGAGGATCTCCACCTTTACCTGAATAACCCCGCGCAGATGCATTCCTAGCTGTCGTGCAGCAGCATAAGAGAGGTCTATGATCCGGCCGCGAATATAAGGGCCCCGGTCGTTGATGCGCACTACGATGCTTCGACCATTTTGCAGGTTGGTCACTCGAACTCGGGTGTTGAAGGGCAGGGTGCGATGGGCAGCGGTCAGATGAAACTTGTTGAATCGCTCCCCGTTGGCGGTACGGCGGCCATGAAACCGGGGCCCGTACCAGGAGGCCCAGCCCTGCTGAATCGAACCGGCCGCAGAACCGGGCGCTTTGGGTTCCTCCGGGGCCAGGGGCGGACGGATGAAGACCCACAGAGCCGGCGCTGTTTCTTGAACGGGGTCGGGCAGGGGGAGCACCTCCAGGTTCATTGGGTCCCAGTTCGATGCAGGAATTTCCAGCTCCAGCCCGACGGGCAGGGGGTCTTCGATCAGGCCGTTGAGCATCATCAGCTCGGCTACACTCACCTGGAACAAACGGGCAATTCGCTCCAGCGTATCGCCGGGCTGGACCACATACCCCTGTCCCCAGGTCAGTCCGCAAAACAACAACAGGGCAAGCCAGCGTCTCATAGCTCGATCAAGTGTTTGGGGCTTTTGGAAAGGATTTCGTGCCCCTGTGCGCTGACCAATACCAGGTCTTCAATGCGGCAACCGCCCACCTGGGGGATATAGACCCCCGGTTCGATGGTGATTATGTTACCGGCCTCGAGTACATCCTCCGAGGTCTGGCCCAGACCGGGCGCCTCGTGAATAAACAGGCCCACCCCGTGCCCCAGCCCGTGGGTGAAGTATTCGCCGTAGCCCCGGCTGGTGAGGTGCGCTCGGGCCAGCGCATCAAGCTCCTGGCCCTTCTTACCCGGGGCAACGGCCTCGAGCGCAAGTGTTTGGGCCTCGAGTACAGCCTGATAAATGCGCTGGAGCTCTGGCGAAACCTTGCCCACCGCCACAGTGCGGGTCATGTCGGAGCAGTAGCCGCCCACCACACAGCCAAAATCCAGTGTGACCAGCTCCCCCGGCTCTATTTTGCGTTCGCTGGCCCCCCCGTGTGGCCTGGCGCCACGCTCCCCCGAGGCCACGGTCGTACCAAAGGCCAGTCCTTCGGAGCCGTTCTTGCGCAGGAAGAACTCGAGCTCCAGCGCCACTTCGATCTCGCGCACACCAGGTTTAATGAAAGGCAAGATATGCTCAAAACCCCGGTCGGCCAGTTCGGCAGCTTTGCGAATATGAGCAATTTCCTCAGGGGTTTTACGCTTGCGCTGGTCTTCGATAATTCCGTAGGTAGAGACGAACTCGAGGTCTGGAAAGTCCTTCTTAAAGCTTTCCAGGGTGGCCACGCTCAGGTGTTCGGCCTCGATGCCGATCCGACCCTGAAAGAACTCGCCAAGCAGCCGGTTCATCTCTGTGCGTTTCAGCAGGATGCGATGGGGAAGGCGTTGTTGGCCGGCTTCCAGAATGTAACGACCGTCGGTGATCAGGGTGGCGCCGCTGTGGGTAATAACAATCTTGGCATCCTTGCCTTCAACAAAGCCCGATAGGTAGCGAACATTGTGGGGACTAGAGATAAAAAGCGCATTGAGGTTGTATTTGTCTAGCAGCAGGTTGAAGTCCACGACCAGAACTTTACCCCACGCTTCAAATGCGGGCCGATATTTTTTTCACGAACACGTATTATCGTGAAAATAGTAACAAATATGGCGCATGGAATTTGAACTATTTACGTGCTAAGTTCATTCGTATGCATCGATTTGCCTTTAGCTGGCTGTTGATTTTGTTTGGCAGCCTGGCCCTGGCCCAGGTTTCGCTCGAGGCGGCTCAGCTTCTGGAGCGGGGCCGCACAGTGCTGGGCGGATCGGCCCTGACCAACCTCAAAACCTACCGCGAAGTGACCACCAACATCTACTACACCCCCGATGGCAAGGAGGAGAGCCGCATCGTGACCTTGCTACTCGTGGATTTTGCCAACAGCCGGGTGCGCCTGGAGATCTACGACCCCCAGAGCCTCAATAACCCAAACCCTATTCCGCTGGCCTTGCAGCAATACAGCCCCCAGGAGAGCTTTTTTTGGAGTCGGGAGACGTCGCTCAGGCCTCTGCCTGCAAGAGAGCGGGAGATCCTGCGCTCGAGCCTCTACACCGGCTGGCTGGGCCTCAAATACGGTAGCAGCAACCGCGAGCGGGCCAGTGTGTCACAGGGCAGCCTGCGCAACCAGACCGGCCGCCTGCTGACCGTCAGTACCCAGGGCTGGGTGAGCACCTATCTATTCGGCGCCGATGGTTTACTTCTGGGTGAGCGCCTGACCATTCCTGGCGTAGGGGAGAGCATTACTTTCTTTTCCAACTACCAGACTGTGCAGGGCGTGCGCCTGCCGCAAAAGTGGGAAAACTATATCGATGGGGCGCTGACCGCCAGGGGCGAGCTGATGGAGGTGGAGATCAATTTGACCTTTACTGAGGCCGACTTCTTCAAGCCTACCCGCTGATCAGTCAGGTTATACCGGATTCAAAAAGATAATCATCCAAACCAAAGATCCCCCAGAGGCTATCTTTTTGAATCCTAGAGCACACCCCTCCCGAACGGTCGGCGAAAAAAGCGTCTTCCTTCCAAAGGGACTTACGCCCTCCGCTACGCGGATAACTTCCAAGGGGCTTACGCCCTCCGCTACGCGGATAACTTCGGCCCGGTTAGTTCGGCGCCATCCGGCGCCGAACTAACCGAATCTGGTATTATTCAGGCCTTGCTGAGCCCAAATTTGACGGTACCCTCTTCATCGGATAGTTCCGTAATAAAGCCAACCGGCTCAGCCTGGACAAGCGAGAGGGCCAGGGTTTCCTCCTGGAGTCTGGGGCCAAACTGCACCAGCGACTCGGCGTATTTGCCCTCGGCAGCATAGGTCAGGTGAATGCGATCCGATACATTCAGGCCCATTTCCTTGCGGGCCTGCTGCACCAGGCGGATCAGGTCGCGGCTCAGGCCCTCGAGCAGCAGTTGCTCGTCTAGCCTGACCTCGAGCGCGGCCAGATAGCCATCCTGCTCCTGGGCTGAGTAGCCTTCGGGCGAGAGGGCCTCCAGCAGCAGCTCTTCTGGGGCAAGGCTGATGACAGAGCCATCCAGGGTGCCCAACTCGAGGCGGACGCCATGCCCAGCCTTGATGGTTTTCGCCACCATCCTGCTGTCAAGTTCGGCCAGGGCAGCCCGAATCGCTGGAACCAGTTTGCCGTACTTCTTACCCATCACCGGCAGGTTCGGCAGTACCCGGTAGGTGAGCAGCTCCTCCCCCAGGGCCAGTACCTCGACCTGCTTGACGTTGAGTTCTTCGGCAATTTCGTCGGCAAAATGGCGCAGTCCGGCTAGTTCGGCCTCGGTGGGGGCTGTTACCAGTACCCTGGGCAGGGGCATCCGGGTCTTGATGCCGCTGATGGCCCGCGCACTTCGGGCCAGCCCCACCACCTTTACCACCGCGCCCATCTGGGTGAGCAGGGTCTCGTCCAGGAGCCTGGAGTCGGCTTTGGGCCAATCCGACAGGTGTACCGATTCAGGGGCTTCAGGCAGAACCGAACGCACCAGGTTTTGCCACAGGGCCTCGGCCACAAAGGGAGTGAAAGGTGCAGCCATCTGGGCCACCACCACCAGAGCTTCCCATAGCGTAGCGTAGGCCGACTCCCGGTCGGCGGCATCCTCGTTTTTCCAGAAGCGGCGGCGGTTGCGGCGCACGTACCAGTTGGAAAGTTCCTCGACAAACTGCTCGAGTTCCTTTCCCGCACCTCTGGCATCGTAAACATCCAACGTTGCCGTTACCCGCTCGATAAGCTGCTGCTGGCGGGCCACCAGCCAGCGATCCATCTCGGGCCGCGCCTCCACCGGGGGGCGGTTGCGCAGGTCGGGCTTGTCCAGGTTCGCATACAGCACAAAGAAGCTGTAGACGTTCCACAGCGTACCCAGGAAGCCCCGCTGGGCCTCCTGTACCAGCCGCTCGGAGAAGCGCTTCTGCTCGCCGGGCTCGGAGCCGGTAAAAAGGTACCAGCGCACCGCGTCGGCCCCGTACTTGTCGAACATAGGCAGGGGCTCCACCACATTGCCCTTGCTCTTGGACATTTTGTGACCCTTCTCGTCTACCAGGTGCCCTAAGCAGATGACGTTCTTGAAGCAGGGCTGGTCATAGAGCAAGGTAGAGATGGCGTGCAGCGAGTAGAACCAGCCCCGAGTCTGGTCAATAGCCTCGCAGATGTAATCGGCGGGAAAGTGCCGCTGCCAGAGCCGATAGTTCTCCTCGGTGCCGGGGAGGGGTTGGCCCTCTTGGTCCAGCAGCAAATGCCACTGGGCATAGGGCATGGCCCCGGAGTCGAACCACACATCGAGCACCTCCGGCACCCGGCGGAAGGTTTTGCCGTTTTTTACAAAGGTGATTTCGTCCACGTAGGGGCGGTGCAGGTCGAGGTTCGAAAGGTCGCGCCCAACCAGCTCCGAAAGCTCTTTTACACTTCCCACGCAGACGTACTCCGAGCCGTCCTCCGAGACCCAGAAGGGCAGCGGCGTGCCCCAGTAGCGCTCGCGGCTGATGGCCCAGTCCACGTTGTCCTTGAGCCAGTTGCCGAATCGCCCGTGTTTGATGTGTTCGGGAATCCAGTTGATCTTTTCGTTGTTGTTGTAGAGCGCCTGGCGGAAATTGGAGGTCTTGATGTACCAGCTTGGCTTGGCAAAGTACAGGATGGGGTCGCCGGTGCGGTCGTGGAAGGGATAGCGGTGGCGAATCTGGCCTGCGTGGTACATGACCCCCCGCTCCTTCATGATGCGAATGAGTCCTTTGTCGGCCTCCTTGAAAAACTTGCCGCGCTCGTCCGTGACCTGCATGATCCCGTACTCGTTGGTGCCGAAGAGGAGGGGCGTACCATACTGACGGGAAAGCTCGAGGTCTTCTGCGCCGTAGACCGGGGCCTCGTGGGCCACCCCCGAACCGTCCTCGGCGCTCACAAAGTCGGCCAGGGCCACAAAGTGCATGACCGGCTTGCCATCGGGCCGCTTTTCCCCCTGCGCCTTCACAACCCCCAGCTCCACACACACTTCGGGGAAAGGGGGGGTGTACTCCCACCACTCCAGGTCTTTCCCCTTGAGGAGGGCGAGCACCTCGAGGTCTTCTTTATGCAATTCGCGAAGCCGCTCCACCGCCTCGACTGCAAAAATCAGATGCCCCACCGAAGGGGAGCGCACCACTGCGTAGTCCATCTCAGGATTTACCGCAGCCATGGTGTTGGAAGGCAGCGTCCAGGGCGTTGTCGTCCATACCAGAATGGCCAGGTTATCCAGATCCAGGAGCCGCACCCCTTGCGCCTGAAGTTTATCGCTCACCACTTTGGGGGTAGTTTCCAGCTTTAGAGGGAAGCGCACATACACGCTGGGGTCGTCCACCTCGCGGTAGCCATCGGCAATTTCGTTTTGCGAGAGGGTCGAGGAAATGCGCGGTGAAAGCGGCACTACCTTGTAGTCCTGCACCACCATCCCTTTATCCCACATGCGCTTCAGGAGATTCCACACCGACTCGATGTAGCTGTTGTGATAGGTCACGTAGGCGTTTTCCAGGTCTACCCACATGCCCATTCGCTCGGTAAAGTAGTTCCAGTCCTCAATGTTGGCAAAAACCCACTCGCGGCACTGCCTGGTAAACTCCGCGATCTCATCACGGTTCAGGGTTTTGCGGCCCAACACGCCTAGCTTTTTCTCCACCGCAATTTCTACCGGCAGGCCATGGGTATCCCAGCCCCCCTTGCGGGTGACGTGGTAGCCTTGCATGGTTTTGTAGCGCGGAAAGATGTCCTTGAAACTACGGGCCAGCACGTGGTGCATGGCCGGTTTGCCATTGGCCGTTGGGGGGCCTTCGTAAAAGACAAATTCGCCCTTGGGTGCGGACTTCTGGTCGGATTTGGCGAAAATGTGGTTGTCGCGCCAGAAGGCGAGAATGTTTTCTTCTAGTTGGGGAAAGTTGGTTTCCTTAATCTCCTGGAATAGCTTTTTCTCCTCCACCATGGTCGGTTCCTTTCTGAGGTGCCACCCCTGGTCAAGGGCCGAATCTCGGGTAATGAATAAAAAGTCCGACCTGTGACCCTCGGGTTCCTCAGGTGCGGACGAGAATCTCAGCCGAGCTTTCCCGCGTTACCACCGCACTTCCTGAATGTTGCTATTTGGCTAATAGCTGGTGAAGCAAAAATGGACATGTGGCTACCAGCCATAAGCTTTCATTCAGGCCCTCTTCTGCGCTATCTCGGGCGCACCCGTTGGGGTCTATTAGAGCGCAGGCCGCTCGTTCTTCCCAAAATACACCGGGGTGATTTTCGGCTTTCAGGTTGCCGCCTGGCTTGCACCCTCCCAGGCTCGCTTTGTGGTCGCTGAAGGCGTACTCGTCCCCGGGCCCTTTACACCGGGTGCAGTGTTATGCTATATTCCACTGCTGGCAACCGGCTAACCTGCATGGTAGCAAGCTGCTATCCCCGCGTCAACAATCAATCTCTTGCTTCTCATCCTTAACCAGCGATATACTCGCCTGGAAAAATCCGCACAAATGTGGTCAGACGCGGGAAGGAGTGAATGCGGTATGGACTTATATCTGGATACTGCCGAGGTAAATGAAATCAAGGAAATCGCAGCCTGGGGCGTGCTGGCGGGCGTTACGACCAACCCTTCCTTGATAGCCAAGTCAGGTCGTCCGCTCGAGCCCACCATCAAAGAAATATGTGAGATCGTGCAGGGGCCGGTCTCGGCGGAAGTGGTTTCGACTACGTCAGCCGATATGGTGGCGGAAGGGCGCCGCCTGGCGGCTATCGACGAACATGTGGTGGTCAAACTTCCCACCACCAGCGAGGGGCTCAAGGCTTGCAAAATCCTCTCTGGCGAGGGTATCCGGGTAAATATGACCCTGGTGTTCTCGGCCAACCAGGCCCTCTTGTGTGCCAAGGCCGGGGCCTGGTGTGTTTCGCCTTTCCTGGGTCGTATCGACGACATCTCCTGGGAGGGCATGGACTTAATCCGCGAGATTGCCGAGCTGTTCCAGGTACAAAACCTCGGTACCCGCATCCTGGCGGCCTCGATTCGCCACCCCCGTCATGTGACCCAGGCCGCCATGCTGGGTGCCGACATCGCTACCATGCCTGCCAAGGTGTTTCAGCAACTCATCAAGCACCCCCTGACCGACTTGGGCCTCAAAGCTTTCCTGGAGGACTGGGCCAGGGCCAGCGCCAGGGTGTAGCACCAATAAGCCTTTTTTTAGAACTGGAGTCAGTGCAATGCCAAAAACAACCACAGCCGATCCCAACGCCGAAGCCCAGGTCACCGTGACCCGCACCGGCAAGAAAATCCGCCGCAAGGCCGAGAGCCAGGTACCCCTCAGCTACCAGGAACTCTCGAGCCGCATCCTGCCCGAGCTGCACCTGCTGGCCGCTGAGGCAGGCATTCCCAACTACAAAAAGCTCTCCAAAGATGAGCTGGTGATGCTCTTGCTATCGCAGGAGGCCACCGAGGAGGGCCTGGCCATTGCCAAAGGCTATCTGGAAATCAGCCAGGATGGCTATGGCTTCTTACAGGAAAGCCTCTACACCATGGAATCCCGCACGGTAATTGTCTCAGCGGGCCTGATTAAGCAATATCAGCTTCGTACGGGCGACTATATCGTGGGTAAGGCCCGTCCAGCACGTGAAAATGAGCGCTACGGCACCCTCATGAAGGTGGAAGCGGTTAACAACCTCGACCCCGAGGCCGCTGCCAGGCGCCCCAAGTTTGACGACCTGATCCCGCAGTTCCCCGACCGCCAGATCATCCTCGAGACTACCGGCGAGGAGTCTTCCAACCGAGTTATAGATCTGCTGGCTCCCATTGGGCGTGGCCAGCGCGGTTTGATTGTGGCCCCGCCTAAAGCCGGTAAAACCACCCTCTTGAAGAAGGTGGCCCGGGCCGTCTTGCGGAACGAACCCGATATCAAGGTGATCGTTTTGCTGATCGATGAACGACCCGAGGAGGTTACCGATTTTCGCGAGTCGGTGGAAGGGGCCGATGTGATTGCCTCGACCTTCGATGAACCCCCGCAAAACCACATCCGGGTAGCCGAATTCGTGCATGAGCGCAGCCGCCGGATCGTCGAAGAAGGGGGCCACGTACTGATCTTGCTGGATTCCATCACCCGTCTGGCCCGGGCCAATAACCTGGTCACCCCCCCTACCGGGCGCACCTTGTCGGGTGGGTTGGACTCGGCGGCGCTGCACTTCCCCAAGCGCTTTTTGGGGGCGGCCCGCAATATTCGGGGTGGCGGGTCGCTGACCATCCTGGCTACAGCCCTGGTCGAAACCGGCAGCCGCATGGACGATGTGATTTTTGAGGAGTTCAAGGGCACGGGCAATATGGAACTGCACCTTTCCCGTCGCCTGGAAGAACGCCGCATCTTCCCGGCCATTGACATCCTCAAGTCGGGCACCCGGCGCGAGGAGTTGCTTTTAGGCGAGGATGTCATACAGAAAATGTGGCTGTTGCGCAAGGTGTTGGCCGATATGGATCCGGCTGAAGCCATGGAAATGTTGTTGGGACGACTGTCTCGTACCAAGACCAACAAGGAGTTCCTTGCAACTTTGGGGGGAAAATAGGTATACTCCCTGCGGAAGTAATGGGAACACAGGGTTTACGGATAGCAGACCCATATATCCTGTCGTTCCAACCAGGGGCCCTCTTGGGGCAGCTCCTGGGTAGCTTTGGAGGTTGACTTTGGCCATAACCGAACTCTTGAGCAGTGTGCTGGCGACAGGTGTACTCGGTTTACCGATAGGCCTAGCCAAGGCCAGCCTGCCAGGAACCGAAATTGCAGTAGACTCACCCGCCCGCAAGGGTTGGGTTCTGTACACCGTTCAGCCCGGCGATACCCTGAGCCAGATTGCGCGTCGATACCGGGTAGACGCCAGAGCCATCATGTATAGCAGCGGCCTGGAGGGTGTTGCCTTGCGTCCCGGACAGGTGCTGCGCATCCCCCTGGTCGAAGAGGCCAGCGATGAAAGTCGCTTGCCGCCGGGTGTTCGCACCTATATCGTACGCCGGGGCGATACGGTGCAGTCGGTGGCCAATCGCTTCGATTTGACGGTGTTGGGTCTGGTTTCGGCCAATCCGGGCCTGCCCAGCCTGGATCGCCTCGAGGTCGGCTCCACCCTTTACATCCCCACCGGGGAGCCCGGCCTGCTGGTCCGCCTCAAGCCAGGCGAGACCATCCAGGATCTGGCCAGCCGCTTTGGGCTTTCGGTTGCCCAAGTAGCCAAGGCCAATGCGCTGAACTCGCCCACCGATGTGCAAGCAGGGGATCTGGTACTGCTGCCCGGTATACAGGCCAAGACCACCTACGACCGATTGCTGCAAATCCGCGAAGCGGAGCGCAAAGCCCGCGAAGAAGAAGAGCGCCGACTGGCCGAAGAACGTCGCCAGCGGGAGGAAGCCCGCCGCAAGCAGCAACAAGAGCAACGGCGCCTCGAGCAACAGGCCCGCGCACGCCAGCAGCAAGTCCAGAGCCAGCCCCGCCTGCGCCGGGCCAATGCCGTAGTAGCGGCAGCCGGGTACCGCTGGCCGATGACGAACTTCACCATCACCACCTACTATGGCCGCAGGGGGGTGTTCCAGCGCTTCCACACCGGCATAGACCTGGCTGCACCGACCGGTACCCCTATCTATGCAGCCAGGGCAGGCCAGGTCGATACGGCTGGCTGGAGCCGCTTCGGCTATGGTTTGCATGTCATCCTCGACCACGGTGGGGCTCAGGAGACCCTTTACGGCCACATGTCGCGCATTGCAGTGCGTCCGGGCCAGTGGGTCGCTCGGGGCGATTTGATTGGCTACGTGGGCTCGACGGGCTGGAGCACCGGCCCCCACCTCCACTTCGAAGTGCGGGTCGGCGGTGCAGCTCGTAACCCCATGGCCTATCTGCCTTGAGCTTTTGTTCCAGGCGGCTCAGGATCCGCTTTGCGGTTTTTCAGGAAGAATACAATTCCCCTTTGTGAACCAGACGAACAATCTTGCCATCCCGCTGCGTGGTGAAGAAAGCGCAGCACACTGGCAATGCATATTTGCTGCTTCTTTCCAGATTGCATGTTTTTGGCGAAGGTAGCCAGATCCAGGATTGGTCTCTATGCGTTGTGGGCTGTAAGCCAAACCCCTAGGAGACTGAACGAAAAAGCCTTATGCTACGTTGCTGGAGGGAGTTATGGAAAAAGGAACTTTGCGGGTCAAAACCGGATTCGCTGAAATGTTCAAGGGCGGCGTGATCATGGATGTGGTCAATGCCCAGCAAGCCGAAATTGCCCAGGAGGCTGGAGCGGTAGCCGTTATGGCTCTCGAGCGCGTGCCGGCCGACATACGCGCGCAGGGGGGCGTGGCCCGCATGTCCGATCCCAAGCTGATCAAGGAGATCATCGGAGCGGTCTCGATTCCGGTGATGGCCAAGTGCCGTATTGGGCACACCGTGGAAGCCCAGATTCTCCAGGCACTCGGGGTAGACTTCATCGACGAGTCCGAGGTACTGACCCCGGCAGACGAGTCGTTCCACATCGACAAACACGCCTTCCAGGTGCCTTTTGTATGCGGCGCCACCGATATTGGCGAGGCCCTGCGGCGGATTGGGGAAGGGGCGGCTATGATTCGCACCAAGGGCGAGGCTGGCACCGGCAATGTGGTGGAGGCTGTCCGACATGCCCGTAGCGTGATGGGGGCAATCCGGCAGATTCAGGCCCTGCCCCGCGAAGAGCTCATGACCTATGCCAAAAACCACGGCGCCCCCTACGAGCTGGTGCTCTGGGTTCACGAAAACGGCAAGCTGCCGGTGGTGAACTTTGCGGCGGGCGGTGTGGCCACTCCAGCCGACGCCGCTTTGATGATGCAACTGGGCATGGACGGGGTGTTTGTGGGCTCGGGTATTTTCAAGTCGGGTGACCCCCGCAAGCGGGCCAAGGCCATTGTGCGGGCGGTGACGCACTACAACAACCCCGAAGTCCTGGCCGAGGTATCTGAAGATCTGGGTGAGGCGATGGTGGGCATCAACCTGGATTTCCTGTCTGAAGAAGAAAAACTGGCCAAGCGCGGCTGGTAGATTATCGTGCCCTCCACAGGCGTTGGCGCCCGCGAAAACGAGGATGCGCCTGCGCCCAGACGCATGTTACGCACCCAAGCCTGGGCCGGGCTCGGCCTACGAGTGCTTGGGTTTTGAGTTTCCGGGCGGTAACTGTTCTGTCTGGGACAAAGGACTTCTAATCATGAGAGGCTCGATTTTTGTGAAGAGCGCTCTACGCTCCGACAAGATGCACTCCCTCTAAGTGCGCCCACGTTAGATTTTTGTGGTGACGGTCTCGGTGAAAGAAGTGGCCGGTCTTTAAAGCGGCGCAGCTTGTGGGCTCTCCTTTTCGGGTAGAGCAAATTCCTAACGTTGTTGTACGTAGCTCCACAGGTTAGAGGGTATTTTGTACTGGGTTCATGTTACGACTATGTTACAAATAACGTAACGTATTAGTGTATAGTTGTAACGCTATGAAAGCAGAAACCTTTGGCATGGTTTTCTTTGCTGTCACGGCCCTGATCGTGTTGATTCCTACCTGGCTAATGCCAGTTTTGAAGCGCCGCCGTCAGGAACGAGAGTTGCTAGCGCTGGACAGGATGTATCGATTCGCTCTGAAGCACAACACCTTTGTGCGCAATCATCTTGGGGTGCGCTATGTGGTGGTCTTGGGCCAGCAAGGCTTCTACTACATGCTGGCGGGCCAATTTGTGTCTCGAGGGCGCCTGCTGAAAGCCCTGGGGGAGGAGCACGAAAAGCAGCTCCTGAAGGCAGAGGCTGAAGAGAGCCGCCACGGCCCCACTGTCAACCTGATAACATTTCCTGCCTAGATTTACAGGGCCAGGCTTGACCTGGCCTTTTTCTTTTTGGGCGAATCGTGCAGCTTGCTATAGGATTGGGGATGTGAAAATCGGTGTGATGGCGATTCAAGGTGATTTTCGTGAACACAAACAGATGCTGAAAGAACTGGGGGTCGAGGCGGTTGAGGTGCGACTTCCCAGGGACCTGGAAGGCCTGGCCGGCTTAATTGTGCCTGGGGGGGAGTCCACCACAATCGGTATGCTGGCGCGGGAGTATGGCCTCGAGGGCGCGGTGCGAGAGCGTGTCCAGGAGGGTTCGCTCGCGGTCTGGGGAACCTGCGCGGGCGCCATCTGGTTAGCCAGGGAGATACCGGAGTTTCCCGATCAGCCCCGTCTGGGTATCCTGAACATCGCCGTGCAGCGCAATGCCTATGGGCGTCAGGTCGATAGCTTTGAGGAAGACTTAGAGATTCTGGGTCTTGACCGGCCCTTTCATGCTTTTTTTATTCGGGCGCCGCGCATCCTAAAAGTTGGCGATGATGTGAGGGTGCTGGCCAAACATCAGAATGAAGCTGTACTGGTGCAGTCCGGTAAGTTACTGGCCGGTACATTTCATCCCGAGCTGAGCGAAGATACTCGAGTCCATCAGCTTTTCCTGCAGCTATCTTTAAATGTACTGGTAGCCAAATAGGGGCTGTGCTTGCAAACAATTGCATAATATTTTCACGAATATATTGTATCGTGAATATTCTCACTAGCAAATCTCCTTTACTTGATACCACTGCGTGCCACACCCTGAATAAACTGCTTCTGAGCAATAAAATAGCCCAGGATGATAGGCAAAATTGAAACGGTAGATGCTGCCATGAGTGCGCCGTAGTCGCTGCCGGCCTCGCCGATGAACACCTGCAAGCCCAGCTGAACGGTGCGCATCTCCGGGCTGTTGGTCACGATGAGCGGCCAGAGCAGGGCGTTGTAGGCCCCCAGGAAGGTGAAGATGCCATAGGTGATCAGCCCTGGAATCGAAAGGGGCAGCGCAATGTGTAATATCTGCGTCCAGTAGCTGGCCCCGTCTATACGGGCAGCATCGAACAAGTCCTGGGGCAGAGAGAGATAGAACTGGCGCAACAAGAAGATGCCAAAGACCGAGGCCAACCAGGGCACAACTAAAGCGTAATAGGTGTCAATCCACTCGAGCCGCGCCAGCAGCACATAGTTGGGGATTAGCAGTACCTCGCCGGGGATCATCAGGGTAGCCAGAACCAGGCCAAACACCCACGACTTGCCTGGAAAAGGAATCCGGGCCAGGGCAAAGGCTGCCAGCACCGCTAAAAACAACCCACCCAGTACCTGTAAACCTGCGGTGAAAAAGCTGTTGAAAAAATACCGGGCGAAGGGGGCAGCGTACCAGGCCTCGAGGTAGTTGTGGAAGATGTAGCCCAAAAGCCCTGGGGCCACATTGACATACTCGAGCCTCCAATCATCGCCACTGCTGCGGATGGCGTCCGGGGGTAGTTCGGGGGTGTAGCTGGGGTATTCCTTAGAAATCAGGATGACTGCCGGAAGGGTGCGAAAGTGCTCGCTGCTCCGATTGGTGAAACGAATGGCCCAGTGGTCTATTTGATAGGCAACTTCTATCTCGGTTTGCTCGGAGCGCGGGTCGGAGAATGCCCCGGGGGGTGAGGGAACCATGACCTGGGGCGCGGGGCCTGGGGGGGCATAGAGCTTCAGGGTTACGCTTTGCTGGGGGCCAAAACCACCCCACCAGCTCGAGCCTGCCTCTGCACCCAGGCTCCAGGCCACTCGCCAGTTGGACACTTTGAGCCGCTCGGGAATCCAGATAGGCCGGGCTTGCTGGGCCTCTTGAGGACTCTTGAGGCTGGTGGCCAGCATCCAGTAAAAAGGAAACGCCATCACCACAGCCCCCGCAGTTAGCACCAGGTAGATAAAAAACCGGCCCAGGGGGGAGCTACGCCTCATAGTTCACCCGCCTTTCCAGCACCCGCTGCTGGATCAGGGTCAGGATCAGAATCACGCCAAAAACCACCACCGCAATGGCCGAAGCATACGAAAAGTCGGAGTCCCGAAAACCCTTGTTGTACAGATAAAGCGTGACCGTCAGGGTATCTTGCAACACCCCGCCGGTGGGGGTGAGGATTAAGACCTGGGTAAAGACCTGAAACGCGCCAATCAGGCCCAGGGTAAAGAGGAAAAACGTTGCAGGGGAGAGCAAGGGCCAGGTGATTAACCACTGCTGTTGCCACCAGGAAGCCCCGTCTAGCTCGGCAGCCTCGTAGTACTCCCGAGGAATGTTTTGTAACCCAGCCAGCAGCACCACAATCTGGTAGCCCAAAAAGTGCCAGATGGTCATGACCATGATGGCCACAAAAGCCAGGCTGGGCCCGGCAAAAAAGCCCTGCAACGGCAGGCCCAAAGGTGCCAGCAGCAAGCTAAAAATGCCCTCGGGCCGGTTGAGCCAGTCCAGGCCCTGGGTACCCAGCAGGTAGTTCAGAAAGCCAAACTCGGGGTTGTAGATCCAGTCCCAGACTGCCGCGGCTGCGGTGAGGGCCGTGATGTAGGGCAAAAAGTACAGGGTGCGAAAAAGCCCCTGAAATCGCACCCGCTCGTTGAGCAAAATAGCTATCAAGGCCGCCAATCCTATACCTATGGGTACGGTGAAAGCCACAAACCAGAAAGTATTGCCCATGGCCTTCCAGAAAAGCGGGTCACGCAGCAGAATTTCGTAGTTGCCCAGCCCTGCGAATCGGCTGGGTCCTAGAAAGTTGAACCTGTCCAGCAAGGAAAGCCAGACCGCGTAAAAGGCGGGCAAGACCTGCCAGAACAGGAGAAGAGCCAGCGCGGGCCAGACAAATACCCAGCCCCAAAAAGCTGCCTGATCTTTCTCGCTCAGGTGGTTGCGCCAGCCGTGATAACTGATGAAAAGCCCGGCTAATGCGATGAGGGATGCCACTGCATTGAAGTAACCTACCCCCAGACCCGCAAGCGTAACCAGCCCTCCAGCCCATACCAGGGCTGGCGAGCCCCGCATGATCCAGAGGCCCAACCCCACTACCAGCAAGGCCAGCGCTGCGTAGAGCCAGGAGGGCGCAAAGCGCAGGTCCCAGAGCAGGCGCACCAGCAAAGTGCTTACCAGAAAACCTAGATATAAACTCAAACGCAAGCCCATCGAGGGTGAATATACTCCCTGAAAGGTCAGGACAGCATCACGGGTAAGGTGGTCGAGGGCAAAGCTACTCGGAAGGAAGAAGCAAGCATGAGCTGCCACAAAAGACCTGGGTCGTAGCGGGAACCCTTGCAAATAATGCTCGTAGGCAGGCGCCCTGACTGGGTGTAATGCCCCCACCGAGCCTCCCCCGCTGGGGAAGGCGGCAAAGGGAGTGCTCTAGGATTCAAAAAGACAACCTCTGGGGTTTTTGGTGTTGCAAAGCGTCTTTTTGAATCCGGTATAAGCTCCCTCCACAGGGAACTCTTTGAAGCCGTAGAATGGAGTGCCTTATGGCTGGACTCGAGAACCGCAAAGCACGCCACGATTATGAAATCCTGGAGACCCTCGAGGCGGGCCTGGTTCTCAAAGGCACTGAGGTCAAGTCCATCCGGGCGGGCCAGGTGGACTTTACCGGCACCTTTGCCCGGTTTCAAAATGGCGAGCTCTTTCTGGAAAACCTTTATATTGCCCCCTACGAGAAAGGCGGCTACACCAATCACGACCCTCGCCGCCTGCGCAAACTGTTGCTCAAGCGCCACGAGCTCAACAAGCTCAAAGCCCGGGCCGAGCAGAAAGGGCTGACCCTGGTACCGCTAAAGATTTACTTCAACGAGCGGGGCAAGGCCAAGTTGCTCTTGGCCCTGGCGCGGGGCAAGCGGGACTATCAGAAGAAAGCCGACGACAAAAAAAGAGCCATACGGCGGGAGCTGGAAAGCTGGTAGCCTTTGGCTCCCCGACGCTCGGTGCTCCCTGAACGGGCTTGCACTTCTAATCTGGGCCAAGTAAAACTGTAGCGACTGGATCTGGGATGCGGCGCATATTGACGGTTTGGGTGGTATTGCTTGGGCTTGCCCTGGCCCAGTACGAAAATCGCCTGCTGGTGGGTTTTCAGGAGAGTCAGGCCATTTATCCGGGCGGCGGCACGGTAGCCTTTGGCTCCGCAAAGCTGATTGCCGAAGCCCTGGGGCTGGGCTACCTCGAGGCCTCGGGGAAGGTGTACCTGAGCCTGGGCAGCCGGGTGGCGGCTTTTGGCATCAGCAGCCAGGGCGCTGATGCCGTGCGTTTTCTGAATGCCTACCGCTACCAGGGCAGCCTGTGGGTTCCGGTGCGGGAGCTGGCCCGCAACCTCGATCTGTACTACCGCAACGACTATGGCGCACCGGTGCTGGCCCTGCGACCGGCCCGACTGCTGGAGGTGCAGCGGGCCGTAGCGGGCTCGAGCGAACGCTACATCCTTCGTTTTGATCGAGATGTGCAGGTACGGCTTTTGGCCAATAACCCTCCCCGCCTGGCCATGATCGGAGTGCGCGAGGTACCGGATGCGCCGCCCGACTCGCCCGTTAGCTATAGCCGGGAGGACTGGGGTACCGAGATTTACCTGCCGCAAGGCAACGACCCTCCCCGACTGCTGTTTTTGCCCAAACAAGTCGTAGTGGAACGGGGCGGCCTTACCCGGTTGCCCCGGGTGGTTCTGGATGCCGGGCATGGGGGCACCGACACCGGGGTGGTGGTGGGCAGCCTGCGGGAGAAGGATCTGGTTTTGAGCGTGAGCCAGCGTTTGCAGAAGTTGCTCCAGGGCAGGCTCGAGGTAATCCTGACCCGCAACTCAGACCGCGCCGTGCCGCTCCTGGCCAGGGCCCAGTACGCCACCTCGGCCCAGGTATTTATCAGCTTGCACGCGAGCGGCGGGAAACCGGGTTACGGTCTTTAGCCACCCCGAGGTGCAGACCCTGCGCCTGCTGGAAAAAGGCCGTGAGCTCTCGGCCCGCACCCCCGCCAACCAGCGGGCGGTTCTGGAGCGCTATGTGGCGGCTCCAGGCTCGGCTGCGCGGTTTGCCCAGGGGGTGTCGGAGGGCTTTGCCACCGCCGGGATAGTAGCTACCACCAGCCAGGACGCCATGTACGTGCTCTCGATGGCCGGCGGTGCGGCGATCTTGCTCGAGGTGGGCTTCGAACAACTTCGCACCCCGCAGGGCCGCGAACAGGTGGCCGAGGTGCTGGCCAGGGCCATTTTCTCCTACCTGGGCCTGCCCGAAGCCTCCCCCCCGCGCACCGCCGCTCCCACGCCGAACCCAGGCCCCACCGGAGGTGCCAGGCCGTGAGACGGATGCTGAGCTTTACCAACTTGCTGGGCCTGGTGGTGCTAACTTTGGGGGGTTGGGCTTTGTGGTCGCTCCAGAGCGATAGCGGCTCGAGGTCGCTTAACCTCCCCTCCGACCTGGAAAACCGGGGCCCCCGAAACATCAAACTATACTTTGCCAAAGACACCGAGGACGGCCTGGTGGTGGAGGAGCGCACCGTACAGATTGCCGAGGGAGAATATGTCCTGGGGCGCGTGCTGGAAGAACTGGTGCGGGGGCCCCAGATGCAAGGGGCCGCACCCCTGGTTCCGGCGGGAACCCCTGCACCCACCGTTTTCTTGCGCGACAGCACCGCTCTGGTAGACTTACCGGCAGCCTATGGGCGGCTGAACTACGGCACTGCGGGTGAACTGGCCCTGATTTACGGCATCACCAACACCTTGCTGGAGTTCAAAGAGGTGCAGCAGGTCAAGTTTTTGCTGGAAGGCAAGGAAGTTGAAAGCCTGGGGCACCTGTCCCTTCTGGATCCGTTCAAGCGACAAAAGCCGTGAACAGCGTTCAACAGTCGATGGTCCATGGTCAATGGCAGACTCCGATAAGCATCCTGCTGCCTGTATCCCAAACAGATTTTGACCGGCGACCTATTCAGGTATCCGAACCCTTATGAAGATCGAGCGACTCATCCTGCAAGGTTTCAAGTCCTTTGGCGAACGCACCAGCCTCGAGTTTGGCCCCGGCATCTATGGCATTGTGGGCCCCAACGGCTCCGGTAAGAGCAACCTGGTGGAAGCGCTGCGCTGGGTGGTGGGGGCGCGCGCGCGCGAACTGCGCGGGGAGGAAGCCCTTTCGCTCTTGTTCCACGGCGCAGATGGCAGAGCGCCGCTGGGGTTTGCCGAGGTGGGGCTGGAGCTGGGGGGCAACGGACGGCGGGTCAATCTGAGCCGCCGCCTCGAGCGCGACGGCAGCAGCGATGTGCGGCTCAACGGTTCGCGCAGCACCCTGCGACAAGTGGAGCAAGCCCTGATGGGCACGGGGCTTTCCCGCACCGGCTACGCCATTGTGGGGCAGGGTGAGGTGGGGCAAATTTTGCAGGCCGGGCCCGAGGTGCTGCTTTCCTACCTGGAAGAAGCCGCCGGTCTGCGGGCCGTCACCCAGGCCAGCAAGACCGCACACGAACGCCTGGAGAGCGCTACCCTCGAGCTGCAAACCCGCGCGCAGGAACTAGCCGAGCGCAAAGCTTCGGTGGCCGAAAAAGCCCAGCAGGCCGAGGCCGCCCAGAAAGCCGCCTACCCTGGCCGCCCGCAGCCTGGTGCTGCGCCGCAGTGTGCTGGCGGCCCGCATTCGCGAGGCCGACCAGGAGGCCAAAGCTGCGCGGCAGAAGGCCCAGGCGCTGGAACAGGAGCGCACCGAGGCCAGCCAGCGTTTGCGCGAACTGGAGACCGAGAAAAGCCAGGCCCTGGAGGCCCTGGAAGCCGCCCAGAATGCCCACAGCGAGGCCCTCCGGCAAGCCGAAGCCCTTGAGCGGGGAACTGCGGCTAGCGGATCAGGAGCGGGCCTCGCTCGAGGGGCTGTTGCGCCGACTGGCGCAGGATTTGGGCGAAAGTGAGGCCCGCTTGACCCGGCTGCGCTCGCTGTCGGAGCCTGTAGCCCCCAGCGAGCCGGAGCCCACGCCCGAGGTCATGCAGGGCTACCGCCAACGCCTGCAGGAACTGCAAGCCGCGATACAGACAGAGGAACACCAGCTCAAGGCCCAGCAACAAGCCTTCGAACGCTACCTGCAAGCCCAGGCCACCTACGAAGCCCAGAAACAGGCCTACGAGCAGATGCTGGCGCAAAAATCGGCCCTGGAGGCCGATAGGGGCCGTCTCGAGGCCGAACTGAAACACCTGCAGGGCCAGCTTGCGAGGTTGCAGGCCCGTGAAAATGAGCTGCGTGCTCAGTTGAATGAACGGGTCAAGCAAGAAGGCCAGGCCCAGAGCGAAGCCCGTGCTGCGGAGTCTGAGGCGCGTCGCCTCGAGGCCATGCTGCGCTCGGGTTCCGACCTGGCCGAAGGCCCCAAGCGGGCCCGCGAGGCTGGCATTCCCGGACTGATCGGGGTGGTGGCGGATTTGTTGCAGGTGCCCGCCGGGCTCGAGCTGGCCATTGAAGTGGCCATGGGTGGGCGGATGCAATGGGTGCTAACCGAGCACGAGCAGGCCGCCCAGGCCGCCGTGCAACACCTCAAACAACACGGGGGCCGGGCCACCTTTCTGCCGCGTACCCTGTTGCGAGCGTTCCGGGAACGGGAGCGCGACTGGAGCAAGGTACAGGGCGTGGTGGGGGTGGCCCGCCGACTGGTACAGCTACCGGCCTGCCCCGAGGCCCTGCCCTCGCTGCTGGGTGAAACCCTGGTCATGGAGAGTCTGGATGCTGCGCTCGCGCTGGTGCGAACGCACCCTGACCACCCCCGCATCGTTACCCTGGAAGGCGAACTGCTCGAGACCAGCGGGGCCATCACGGGCGGGCGGGTGCAACGGGGCGGGCAGATGCTCGCCCTGCGCCGACGCTACCAGGAGACCCAGGCCGAGGCCCGGCGCCTGAACGCCGAGGCGGAGGCCCTCCGGGCCCAGACCGAAAGCCTGCGGGCCGAACTGGCCGGGCTGGATCTGCCCAACCTTCTGCGGCGCCAGACCGAGCTTGGCTCTGAACTCAAGGCGGTGCAAGCCAGCTTTTCGCGTCTCTCGCATAGCCCCGCACCCCAGGCCCCCCCACCTGCCGCCCCTCCACAGCCTGAACGCCTGCAGGCCCTGCGTAACGAGCGCGAAGCCCTGAATGCTCAGATGGCCCAGGAGCGAGAGGTGTCAAGCCAGTGGCAGCGCTACCGGGAAGATCTCGAGCGCTACCACCAGGCCCACAAGGAGATGGGTGAGCTCGAGACCCGCCTCCACCGCCTGCGCAGTGAGCAGGGTGAACTGGGGCAAAAACTAACCGCCATTCAGGCCCGCAAAACCGAACTCGAGCAGGCCCAGCGCAGCCTGAACCTGCGCCACCTGGAAGGGGCCTTGTATGCGGCCCGTGGCCGTACCCGGGCCTTGTCAGAGGAAGAAACTCGGCTCATTGCACGCACCAACCAGCTTTTATCCGACCTCGAGGCCCTCCACCTGACCCAGGCCCGCCGCGAGGCCACCATCGAGACCCTTCAGCAAGAGTTGGCCGAGCTACCCCCGCTCCCGGGGCCGGACGATCCCCTTCGGGACGGCGCAGCCTCCTTGTACCGGGTGGAGGAGGGCTCCTCGCGCAGCCTGGCCCGCGCCCTTTCGGAAACCGAGGCGGCCCTGGAAGCCCTGGGCCCCATCAACCATCTGGCCGAACAGGAGTATGCCCTTCTGAGCGAGGACATCCAGAAACTCGAGGTGGCCTTGCAGGAGTCAGAAACGGTAGTGCGCAAACTGGAGGCCGAGCTTCACCTGGTGCAGTCCGAATACCGCGAGCGAATGCAGCAGGTATATGCCACATTCAAGGAAAAATTTGCCCACTACGCCAGCGCTTTACTGGACGCCGAGGTCGAACTCGAGCGCACCCATCAGGGTCTCGAGCTGATTCTCAAGCCTGCCGGCAAGCGCACGGTTAACTTGAACCTGCTCTCCATGGGCGAGCGCACCATGGGCGCCCTGGCCTTTTTGTTTGCTCTCTCGGAGGTAGGGGAGGGGAGCGGAGGCCTGCCCATAGCCGTCCTGGACGAAGTAGACGCCCCGCTAGACGAAGCCAACATTCAGCGCTTCTGCCGCTTCTTGCAGCACTTCAAGGGCCAGACCCAGTTTATTCTGGTGACCCACCAGAAGCGCACCATGGAAGCCTGCGATGCCCTGTATGGCGTGACGACCGAGAAGGGCGTGAGCCGGGTGTACAGCATCAAGCGCGAGGAAGCCCTGGCCTAAAACTGCCCCAGCAGCGCACAATCTTCACCTTGTAAACTTACGTCCAACTCCCGGCAACACACTCTCCTCAACCCGCATGTTTTTTCTCCTTGCTGTAAGGGAAAGCAATGGCCAGGGCCCTGGCTGCAATCAGAGCCAGGATACCGACACTCCAAACCAGTACATCCCAGCCCTTGATATCTCCGGAGAAAAGGCCCAGCATCATCTCCCGCAGTAGAAACACCACCGCTACCTCTACAAGTATTTCTGGCCGGATACGGTCGAACTCGAAGTAATCCACAAAAGCCCGTACCAGCTCGAGCACTACCACCAGGGACAAAATGTTGGTTACCAGATCCTTAAGGCCCAGACGCACGGTCGGTTGAGTAAAGGCCAGGCCCAGATCCAGTAATGTGCGGCCAACGCTTACCAGAAGGCCTAACAGTAGCGCAACGAGGGACAGATTAAAGATGATGCGGGTGGTTATCCGAAAAAAGGTGAGCAGGTTCTTTTGAGTTATAAGCTGGCTATTCATACTATTCCTCAAGCCCATCGACAATCTCAAACAGCCCTTCCAGATCCATCTTGGCGTAGATGGCGCTGGTGTTAATGTTGGTGTGCCCTAGAAGTCGGGCGGTGGCGTGGAGGTCGCGGCTTTTTTTGTAAAAGCGGGTGCCGGCCGTGTGGCGCAGCATGTGGGCCCCATAGTAGCGCTCGGGAAAACCCAGGGCTCGGTAGTGTCGGTTCAGAATTTTCCGCAGGGTTTTGTCGGTCATGGCCTGGCCACTGGCTTTGCGCCCCCCCAGATTGATGAGCAGGGCGCGCTCGCCCGCGACGGCGTGAGCCAGCCGCAGCTTCAGCCAACCCTCGAGCTCTTGTACCATTGAGCGTGAGAGGGGCACACTGCGCTGTTTGCCACCCTTACCGCTGCGGATGAGCAATAGTCGCTCCTGGAGGTGTATATCTTCCACCCACAAGTTAACAAGTTCACTAATACGCAGTCCGGCCTCGGCCATGAGCCGTACCGCCAGGCGATCCCGGTAGGTTTGTGGCTCACCACCCGCAAGGTGTCCTAAAAGTTTTTGATATAGACCCTGGGGTAAGGCTGGCCGACGTTCCTCGGGGGGTGTGGGGTCGTGGGGTGAATGCACCTGTGGCAATACGGCAGCGCCTGCCCACTCGAGCGCCCGGTAAAAAGCCCGAACACCCGCTACGTAGGTTGCGATAGAACCGGGCTTGAGCCGCTGGCCCTCAGAGTTTTGCAGGTGGCCGCCCTGCAGTTGCAGATCGGCGATGTAGCGGTCGAGGTCGTCCGAGGTGGCTTTGAGGATTTCCAGCGACTGGGTATCTGACCAGGCCCAGGCCAGAAAGTCGCGCACCGCCAGACGGTAGTTCTCGAGGGTTCGCGGGCTCAGCGTGGCGCGTTTTCGGCCTTTGAGAACCAGGTGTGCCTCGAGCAACTCGAGCAAACCCTCCAGGCTGCGCTCGTGGGCGGCCCGGATGGCCTCGAGGCGGCGTTTGGCCGGGTTGTTCCAGTTCGCCAGCGGCACCAGCATGCCACCAGTATATCAAATGCGTACTTAGGATTATAAGTGCGCTTTTTATTTCATCTTAGCTTTAGCTTTCTTTGAGTTAACACCGAGGTCGTGAAAGCCTGTTTTTATACTGGTGATACTTATGGAAATCAACTTTGCTGTGGTTTTGCTGATGCTCGGGCTGGCCTTTTTGATTCTTTTTTCGATCTGGTATCCACAAGCGCAAAACCGCAAGATGGATCAAGGGGTACGGGCCCTGGCGCGGATGTCCCGGCACGCCCGCCGTCACAACACCCTGGTACGCTATTACAACGGCACACCCTTTGTAGTAACCCACCAGCGGCGGGGCCTGGTGTACATGTACGCTGGCCAACTGGTAACCAGGGCCCAGCTTGTACAGTTCTTGGGCAACGAGGAGGTCGTGCGGCGGGCCGAGCGTGAGGAGTCCCAGCTCGCTCCCAACCCCACCCGCCTCACCATACCCGGCTGAAAGCCCTCGAGTGCGCAGTTCGCGAAACGAAGCGAAAACCTCACCCCAATTTGCTCACCACAGCGGCTTATCTAGCTTCAGGCGTAGGACGCCCTGCTGAAGGATGACCGCCTCTGTTGAGCTAAGCAACGCCAGCCCACGGGGGTTGGTTAGGGGAACCTCCAAAATAAGCTTTTTGGTTAAGGGCTTGACCAGGGGTCTGAGTTCCAGGCCGGCCTCGGGGGTGTCCCATTCGGTAAAAGCCAGGTCGTCGGCCTGGTTCAAATCCACGCTATAGATACGGCTTTTCTGGCCGTCGTGCTCATGTACCAGCAACAACCGAGGCTTGGGCCAAGCCAGGCCCACCACCCGGTTTTTGGGGTCGTCCAGTAAGTAGGCGTATTCTGCGAAAAGCCCATCGGGGTTCAGGCCCAGGAGCACCAGCCGTAGCACCTGCGAGGAGGCGGCTTTTTCGCAATCGGGCAAACAGAGGGGCCGCCCGCTCATGAGGGCCAGGTAGTTGCGGCTTTCGTCCAGGGCTACTCCGCCCAGCAAGCCTTCCTGCACCCCGGCGGCAAACACCGGCGGCAGGGCCTCGCGCGCCCCGGACTGCCCAATGGGGCCATAGAGCCGGGTTTTTTGAGCTTTAGCATCCCAGAACAGAAGCTGCCGACCCCCCTCGAGCCAGGCCCAACCCTCGCTGGCCACGGCCACGGCCTCGTTGAGGGGATAGAAGGCCTCGAGGCGGGGGCTTTCATCCAACCTCAATAGGGCAATGGCCTGCTGTCCCTGGTGCTTGAGGGTTGCCCAGACCCGGCCACTCCCCCGATCCTGGCCAAGGTGAATCAGGCTTTGCTCAAGGATGGCCGAAGCCCATCCCTCTGGCAAAGGTGCTGCGCTAAGGCTGGACAGCGCCGTACCCTC
Organism: Meiothermus sp.; assembly: GCF_026004115.1. NCBI lineage: Bacteria > Thermotogati > Deinococcota > Deinococci > Thermales > Thermaceae > Meiothermus > Meiothermus sp. The sequence continues at coordinate 3,019,906 of NZ_BPIM01000001.1, read as the reverse complement.
TGGAACCGAGGCCGTTGTAACCTCCACCGGAACCAACGGTGTCTGCTGGCTCGCTTGGACACTGGAGTTAACCCCGGTTTGACCAGCAGGTAGGGCGCTCGAGCTAGGGGACTGTGGGGTGTTGTTCGGCAAGGCGGACGCCACGCCAATCTGGGCAGACGCCTCCTGGCTCGACAACCCAAGCTGCCCGACACGCCATAGCGCACGGGCCATCTGGTAACGGTTGACCGGCTGGTTTCCCCTGAATAAACCGTCTGCGCCCATGGGCAAAACATCCAATCCGATCATCCGCATCACCGCTCCTTCGGCCCAGTGACCGGCCGGTAAATCGTCCGGACGAAGCGCCCGGGCCGGAGCGGCGATTCCCAGACTTTGCAATAGCTTGTCGAGCACCAGGCTAAGCTGGTACCGCGTAAGAACCGACGCTCCCCGATAGGTCTGATCAGGGAAGCCCAGCACAAGTCCCTCCCCTACCATCCGCCGAATACCCGGCAAGGCCCAATGGTTGGGCTTAACATCCTTAAAGCGCACCTCGCTCTCGCGCACGGGTAAAGGGCTGTCGGCAAGCACTCGAGCCAGCGTGGTGGCCAGCTGGTAGCGATCCAGGCTCAGCTCACCCTTGAATGCACCCCCTGGGTAGCCCTGCAGCCAGCCTCTCGCTACCACTTCGGCCACGGCGGGCGCAGCCCAGTGGTCTTTGGGTATGTCGTTGGGTAGAGCCCCAGCCCACAATGTTACAACAAACGTTACGTATACAAAAAATCTCATGAAGGAAATACTAGCTGTTAGCAAAGTGAAGTATTACCCATCCATCACCAATAAGCGTTACGTGGACTCGAGTCCACCTTCTGGCATCCCTGGGCCTGATTGAAACCGGTGGTGCGTTTGTCCGAAGGCGCGCCCGCTTGCAGACCGGATTTCAAGTCAAATCCAGTCAGGCTAGGCTGATGGTTATTCTAGCCTGTTTTGAAGCGCTTAATTTGCTAAACTGGGGGCCATTATAGGAAAGCAGATGACCATCCCCTACCCCGCTATTCTTGCTGCCTCATTGGCCGCAGCTGCAGCGGTCTATGGTCTGGGATTGGCCGGCATTTATGCGTTGCCCTGGTTCATGTTTTTTACGGCAACGGCGGCCAGCGTGCACGGCCTCTGGATCGGCACGGTCGCAGCGCTGGGCGCGGTGCTTTTGCTAAACTTTTACCCCTCCAACCCCCAGGATTATCTGGTGATGGCCTTCATTCTGCTGCTGTCGGCTTACCTGGCCGACCAGGTTGGCCACAGCCTGCGCAAGGCCCACCGGCGGGCCAAACAGCTGGCGCAAATTCAGGATGTCTTTTTACAAGGCCTGGAACTCGTGCCACGCTTTCTGAGCCGCGAGCAGCTTTTGCGGGAGCTGCCGGGCATGTTCTCGCAGCTTTTGCGGGGCAGCCAGTTGCGTATCTGGATTCCCCGGGGGGCCCAACAGCTGGAGCTCCTCCAGACAGGCCCGCTCAACACCAGCGACCTGCCCACACCTTTGGTGCGGCAGGCCCTGGGGGTTCGCCACCTGGTCTGGCCCGACATGGACGCTGCGCGACGAGGCCCCAAAAAACTGGGCCATTCTGCTCCCGGAAGGCTAGACACCCCGGGCCCCTACGAACTGGCGGTGGCCCTGCGCATGCGGGACGAGCCGGTCGCGGTATTGCAGTTTTTGCGGGGGGAGGCCTGGCGCCCGGAGGAACTCGAGCTTTTCTCCCGCCTAGCCCAGACCGTGAGCCGCCAGCTCGAGCACCTGCAAGACCTCGAGCTGCGCAGGCTTCTGCTCAATGTGGCCGACCAGCTCTCGGCCGCCAGCAACAAACAACAAGTGGCCCAGGTGGCCCTACGCCACCTGTTGTCTGCGCTGGATATGGAAGCCGGCGCAGTAATGCAGTATGTAAAAGGCACCTTGCGGGGTCTTGCCTGGTACCTGCCCAAAGATTTGCGGCCCGCCCTGACCCCTCTAGCCCAAGAACTCGTCAACCGTCAGAGTGTCGCCTGGCAGGCCTACCACAGCGGGGAGCCTTGCTTTGCGGAAAACTATTCTGTCCATCCCGCGGCCTTGCCGGAACTCCAGCAGCTCGGTTTTGAAACCTTGGTGGCCTACCCAGTACACGTCCGCGACGCCATGAAGGGCCGGGTGGTGCTGGTTCTAGGCAAGCGGGCCCGGGTGGCCTGGTCACGCGGCAAAAGGGAAATTCTTTTAGGGGTAGAGCGGCTCCTCAGCTCTGCCCTGGAGCGGGCCCTGCTGGAGGAACTGCACCAGCGGATTAGCCGCCTGCTCACCGAGGCCTGGTCGGTGCCCTCCCAACAGGTCTATGCCCATATCCTCGAGGCGGCTGTGGAGCTGGTACCCGGCAGCGAGGCCGGGAGCCTGTGGGTGTGGGATGGGGCCGCCTATCGCTGTGGGGCCTGGGTGGGCTCTGGGCAGGCCTGCGAAGAAACGCAGGACGAGAGCAGCTTTATCGAGTGGTTTGGTTTGGAACCAGCCAAGGCGCTTTCAGGCCAGCCCCGCATTCGCAGCGGTCAACAAACCTTGCGTCCGGGCTTACAGGCCAACCTGTGCCTTCCTGTGGGCCATCAGGGCCGGGTGCTGGCCTATCTTAATCTGGATAGCCTGCACGACCCCGAGGCATTTGCCGAAGACTCCCTGGCGGTAGCCCGTTTGTTTGCTGTGCCGATTGCCACTTTGATACACGAACTGCAAAATCGGTCGACTTTGCAAAAAGCCGCGCTGACCGATGGGCTCACTGGCCTTTACAACCGACGGGCTTTTGATCTGCGCCTGCGGGAGGAGTTCGAGCGGGCCCGGCGCTACCGGTATCCACTCTCGCTGCTGGTGATTGATCTTAAGAACTTCAAGCCCATCAACGACCAGTTTGGCCACACCGTGGGGGATCAGGCCCTGGTGGCGGTGGCCAGGGTACTGGCCCAGGAACAACGCTTAGGTGATATGGTCTTCCGTTGGGGCGGCGACGAGTTTGCAGTGCTGTTGCCGCAGACCGACCTGGAGGGGGCCAGGGCTGCAGCCAGCCGGCTGCTCGAGGCCCTCTCAACCATCTGCTTTGAAGGCTTTTGCCTTTCAGCCAACATCGGCGCGGCCAGTTTCCCCCAGGAAGCCGATAGCGCACAGATGCTGCTCAACCTGGCCGATCGGCGCATGTACGACGATAAAAAAGGGGTTGGGTAAGGCTTTAGCCTGCTTGCGGGAGGGCCCCCGAGCACGCGGGCCCCTTAGAATAAGATTCATGTTGAAGGCGGTACCCGGAACCAACGACATCTTTGCCCAGGCCAGAGAATACCCTTTCCGTGAGCCGGTCTTTCGCTACATTACCCAGACTGCCGAGGAGGTGTTGCGGGGGGCCGGAGCGCAGATGATCCATACCCCCATCTTCGAGTACCTGGAGGTTCTGCAAAAAGGCGTGGGCCTGACCTCGGACATTGTGGTCAAGAAGGAGATGTACGTGCTCGAGGACCGTGGAGGCCGGGTGCTGGGGCTGCGTCCGGAGCCCACGGCCTCCATCGTGCGGGCCTACAACGAACACGGCATGAAGGTCTGGCCCCAGCCGGTGCGGCTTTTTACCTGGGGGCCCATTTTCCGGGCAGAACGCCAGCAAAAGGGTCGCTACAAGCAGTTTCATCAGGTAGACTACGAAGCCCTGGGCCTCGCTGACCCTCTCCTGGACGCGGAGGCCATTGCGCTGATGGTGCGCATTTACAAAACGTTGGGCTTGAAAAACCTCGAGGTCAAGCTGGGCTCGGTCGGCGACCCCGAAGACCGCCTGCGCTACAACGAGTACCTGCGGGAGCTGTTCAGGCCCCACGCCGAGAAGCTCTCGGAGGACTCCAGGGTGCGCCTGGAAGCCAACCCCATGCGGATTCTGGACTCCAAGAGCGAGATCGACCAGCAGATTGTGGCCGATTTGCAGGTCAAGCCCATGCTGGCGTTTCTGGGTGAAGCCTCGCGGGCCTTCCACGAGAAGGTGTGTTCCTACCTGGAACGGTTGGGGATTTCGTTCAGCGTTGACCCCAGCATTGTGCGCGGCCTGGATTACTATGTCCGCACCGCCTGGGAAGTCCACCATGCTCAGATCGGGGCCAAGTCGGCCCTGGGGGGTGGAGGTCGCTACGACGGTCTTTCCGAAATGCTGGGCGGTCCCCGGGTACCGGGGGTGGGCTTTGGCATAGGCATCGAGCGGGTGGCCATTGCCCTCGAGCAAGAGGGCGTTGCGATCCCTCCCGACCCCTCCCCCACGCTTTACCTGGCCCCCCTAGACGAACCCGCCCAGATTGAGGCCCTGGCCCTGGCCGAAAGCTTGCGTCCTAAGGTGAGCGTGGAGATTGGCTATACCCCCAAAAGCCCGCGCAAGGCCCTCGAGGACGCCCTCAAGAAAGGAGCCCGCTACGTGGGCTTCCTGGGTGAAGGCGAACGGGCCAGGGGGGTCATCACCCTCAAACACCTGGAAAGCGGTGCGCAGAAGGAGCTCGAGCCCCTGCAACTGCACAGCCTCTTTGAGGGCCCCGACCCCAAGTAGCCATTGCCTTTTTCATCAGCCCGCTAGGGGCCGATGGGTTTACTTTCTGATTGTGCTGGTCGGTTTCGCTCTACGTGGCTCCAAGCGTGGGCGATGGCCTGGTCGGTGGTTTCGAACAGGTGGTGCCCATGGGTCGTTATTTCGTCAAGCAAGCCCATGCGCGCCAGCACTTCCCTGGGTTGCGGTTGTAACCCAGAGATAAGAAACTTAATGCCTTTTCGCTACAGGGCTTGCTTCATGGTCAAGAGGGCGTTGGCCCCGCTCGCATCGATGACCTTAACCCGCCGCATCCGCAGAATCAGCGCGTCTACCTTGGAGATTTGTGTCAGGTTGTTGATAAACTCGCCTGCTGCCGCAAAGAACAGCGGCCCGTCTACCCGGAAAGCCACCACCCGCTCGCGCAGCAGGTCGTGGTCGACCTCGAGGTGCGCCGGAACCTGGGGTGCTAGATCCATGGGCTCCAGGCTCAGGGAGTTACGCATTCGCTGGATGAACAAAATCCCGGCCAGCACCAACCCCACCTCGATGGCCAGCACCAGGTCGAAGGCCACCGTCATGCCCATGGTGACCAGCATGGTGCTCAGGTCACTTTTGGTCGAGCGCAAGATGGCCTGCACAGCCTCCCACTCGATCATCCGCACCGCCACCATCATCAGAATGCCCGCCAGGGCAGCGAGGGGAATCACTTGCGCCAGCGGCCCCAGCAGCACCACCACCAGGAGCAAGAAGAGCGCATGAATGATGCTCGAAAGTCGGGTTTGCGCCCCCGAGCGAACATTGACCGCCGTCCGGGCGATGGCTCCGGTGGCCGGAATTCCCCCAAAGATGGGGGCCAGCAGATTGGCGAAGCTCGAGCCAATCACCTCCCGGTCGGGGTCGTGGCGTTCACGGATAGTCATGCTGTCGGCCACAACAGCCGAAAGCAGGGTTTCGATACCGGCCAGCAGAGCTACCGCCAAAGCAGGGCTGAACAGGCGGCTCACATCGGTAAAACTCCAGGCGGGCAGATGGGGCGCAGGCAGAGTGGTAGGAATCTCGCCGATGCGGGGCACATCAAAAAGTAAGCTCACCAGCGTTACTGCAATGAGGGCCACAATGCTACCTGGAATGTGCTTGACATAGCGGCCCCACAACAAAATTAGACCCACCGTGAGCAGAGTCAGGAGCGGGGCGGCCATTTCGGGTTGGCGAAGATAATCCTGCAAAGCCTTCAGGGTGATGGGCAGGATATGTTCGCCTCTGGGCGTTGCCACGCCCAGCATCGCCGGAACTTGCTGCAGGAAAATGATGATGGCAATGCCATTGGTAAAGCCAATCACCACCGGGTAAGGGATGAGTTGAATGAGGCGACCAAAGCGCAGCAGGCCCATGACCAGCAGGATCAGGCCGGCCATGATGCCTACCAGAAAAATCTTGTCTACCCCGTACTGGGCAATGATTGGCAGGAGAACCACCGTCATGGCTCCGGTGGGGCCGGTGATGTTGTAACGGGAACCACCCATCACCGAGCCTGTGAAGCCAGCCACAATGGCGGTAAAAAGTCCGGCGGCAGCTCCCGCCCCACTGGTCACCCCAAAAGCCAGGGCCAGGGGTAGCGCAACTACCCCCACGGTCAGACCGGCCAGCAGGTCCTGCTGGAGGCGGGTTGGGTTGTAGTCGGCGAACTCCTGGCGCCAGGCTGGAATGGGGTTGAGGAGCTCGAGGCTCTTCAGCCAGCTGTTGTCAATCACCCCGGCTTCACCTCCCGTCGGATCTGGGCCAGCATCTCGCCGGACTGGGCCAGTTGTCGTTCGAAAATGGTTCGACCCAGGTCAAGAAAGACGTACACCTCCGGGTCAGCGGTGCGGTAAAAGATAGTGGTGCCTTCCTTTCGGGTTTCCACGAACCCCCGCTGGCGCAAGACAGATAGCTGCTGCGAAACCGCAGGCTGGTCGGCATTAAGTTCAGCCACCAGTTGACCTACGCTCTTCTCCCCTTTGCGCAGGCTGTCTAGAATAGCCAGCCGCAAAGGGTGGCTGAGTGCCTTGAAAAACTCCGCTTTGAAGCGATGGAGGGCCGATTCCGCCATGATATAATTATAGTATAATATTACAATATTTGCAAGTTCGCGTAGCCCCACCTATATCTTTGATTTGTGTACATTTTCACGATAATCAAAGCTCGTGAAATCTTTACTAACTAGCTATATACGTCTTCGCAATTTGAGAAGTTTTCACAAAAAGGTATGCTAAAGCCTATGCGCCGTACGCTCTATTGTGGCCAATTACGCGAACAACACGTCGGAGAAAAAGTAGTCCTGGAAGGCTGGGTCAACCGCAGGCGCGACCTGGGGGGGCTCATTTTTATTGACCTGCGGGACCGCGAGGGCATCGTTCAGGTTATCGTCAAGCCCGATTCATCCTGTTTTAGTGAAGCAGATAAGGTGCGCTCGGAATGGGTGGTGCGGATTGAGGGGGTGGTTCGTAGCCGCCCTGCCGAACAGGTCAACCCAAAACTGAGCACCGGTGCGGTGGAGGTGGTGGCGGAGGGCCTCGAGGTGCTGGCTGAAGCCAAGACACCCCCCTTCCCCATCGATGCTGGCTGGCGGGGTGAGCAGGACCAGAGCGTAAATGAGGAAGTGCGTCTGAAAAACCGTGTGGTAGACCTCCGTCGAAAGCGGCTGCACGACAACCTGCGGCTAAGGCACAAAGTGATTGCCGCAATCTACCGCTTTCTGGATGCCGAGGGCTTCATCGGCGTGGAAACCCCCTACCTGACCCGCTCGACCCCTGAAGGCGCGCGGGACTTTCTGGTGCCCTCGAGGCTGGAGCCCGGCCACTTTTATGCCCTGCCCCAGTCGCCCCAGCTCTTCAAACAGATGCTGATGGTGGCGGGCTACGACCGCTATTTCCAGATCGCCCGCTGCTTCCGCGACGAAGACCTGCGGGCCGACCGCCAGCCCGACTTCACCCAGCTCGATATGGAGCTGTCCTTCGTGACCCAGGAGGACATCATTGCCCTCAACGAGCGGCTGGCCGCCTACATCCTCCAGGAAGCCCTGGGGGTGGAGCTTAGCCTTCCCTTCCCGCGCCTCACCTATGCCGAAGTGATGAACCGCTACGGCTCCGACAAACCCGACCTGCGCTTTGACCTGGAGTTGCAAGACGCAACGGAAGTGTTCAAAGGCGGTGAGTTCAGGGCCTTTGCCAGCGCCGAGACCGTCAAGGTCTTGGTGGTGCCGGCCCTGCTACCCCGCAAGGAGATCGAGGAGCTCGAGGCCCTCGCCAAGTCCAAAGGGGCAGCGGGTCTGGCCTGGGCCCGGCTGGAAAATGGCGCGTTCACGGGAGGTATTGCCAGGTTCATACCGCCCGACCTGCGTGAGAAAATAGCGGTATCGGAGGGCCAGACCGTACTGTTCGTGGCCGGACCCTGGCGTAAGGCGGTCGAGGGCCTGGGGGCGGTGCGGCTCGAGCTCGGCAAGCGGCTCAAGCTGATCGAGCCCGGCTACAAGTTTTTATGGGTGGTGGACTTCCCTCTCCTGGAGTGGGACGAAGAAGCCAACCGGTGGACCTACATGCACCACCCCTTTACCAGCCCCAACCTCGAAGACCTGCCGCTGCTGGAGAACAACCCCGGCCAGGTGCGGGCCTACGCCTACGACTTTGTACTCAACGGCAGCGAAATTGGGGGCGGCTCCATCCGCATCCATGGACGCGACTTACAAGAGCGCATGTTTAGCCTGCTGGGCATCGGCCCCCAGGAGGCCCAGGAGAAGTTTGGCTTTTTGCTCGAGGCCCTCTCCTACGGCGCACCCCCCCACGGCGGCATCGCCTGGGGACTCGACCGTTTCGTAGCGCACCTGGCCGGCGAGGATTCTATTCGGGAGGTCATTGCCTTCCCCAAAAACAAAGAGGGAAAAGAACCGCTCACCGGCGCCCCTGCCCCTGTGGACGAGACCCAGCTGGCTGCGGTCGGGCTGGCCATACGGGGTAAGGCATGAAACCCAAAGACACCATAACCCCATGCCCCAACCTGGGGGATATTCCGAACCGAACGGCGATGGGGGTAAGCCATGTCTAGCGCCCAGTACCGCATCCCATACTTGCTGGTCGATGCATTTACAGCAATCCCCGGCGGGGGCAACCGGGTAGCGCTGGTGCTGGATGCCCGTGGCATGAGCACCGAGGAGATGCAGCTTGTGGCCACCAAACTGGGGCAGCCCCAGGCCGCTTTTGTGACCGACTGGGATGGCACCGGGTTTGGGGTGCGCTTCTTTGCGGCCAACGGCGAGGTGGAGTTTAGCGGTCATGCTGCGGTGGCCCTGGTGGTCACCCTGGCCAGAGAAGAAAAGCTGCCTGCGGGGGTCAAAAAAATCTATTTGCGCACCATCGGGGAGTCGCTCTCGGCAGAGCTCGAGGACAGCCGGGCCCGGGTGCAAAGCCCCAGCCCCCGCTTCCGTGACCCCCCTTCTTGGAAGGTTTTACAGGAGTTTATCGAGCTGATGGGCGCCAATGAACGTTACCTGCACCGGGGCCTGCCTTATGGGATCACCTTTACCGGCCTGTGGACGCTCTTCATGCCGGTAGTGGCGCCGGGGCTGGTGGATGCTCTGGAGCCCGACATGGAAAAACTGGCCGAGCTGTCCAGCAAGCTCGAGGTCGCCGCCGTGCATGTCTACGCCCCCTATGGCCCCCGTCGCTTCTATGCCCGCACCTTTGCCCCAGCCCTGGGCATCCCCGAAGACCCTGTGACCGGCTCACCCAACGCGGCCCTGGGTGCGCTGCTGGCCCGGGCAGGGGTGGTGCCGCGCTGGGAGGGTGAGGTCAACCTGACCGTTACCCAGGGCCACCGCATGGGCGGCCCGGGCCAGGTGGATGTACGGGTGGAGTATGGCCCTGCCGGGAACATCCTGGGCGTATTCATTGGCGGCACCGCGGTGGTAGCGGAAAACGGCGTGGTGGAGCTGGGCGGCAGCCTCAACTGAGCACCTCCGGCATTTACAGTTATCGCTTGCCAAAGCAGACTTTTATGAATAGATCGATCCGGCTTGTGCTGATAGACGTGGATGGCACCCTGTTCGGCCCCGGCGGTGTGCCCGAGTGCGCCTGGGAGGCCGCAGAACGCGCCAGAAAAGCAGGGCTGCATCTGAGCATCTGCACGGGGCGGCCCGGGCGCGGTTTCGCCCTCGAGTACGCCGAGCGGCTTGACCCCCAAGGCTTTCATATTTTTGAGTCGGGGGCGGTGATTGTTTCGGGGCACCGAGAGGTAGTACAGGTCTCGGCGCTGCCCATGCAGGCTTATAAAAGGCTGCTCGAGCTCAGCCGACTGCACGCGGTTCCCTTTGAGGTATACACCGCCGAGGGCAGTTTCTACCGCGAGAGCACGCACCCCGACCTGCTCTACCACGAAACCATGCTGGGCTTCCAAGCCGAGCAGCACGATTTGGGTGAGGTGGCCGAACGGGTGGTACGGGTGCAGTTTGTCTGGCGCCCCTCCCCCGCCTGGTCGCAGATACGCGAGCAGATTCTGCGCATGCCGGAGGTTGAGCTCCACGAAGCTACCAGCCCGGGTATGCCTGGGGTAGGTTTTAGTTCAGTAACCGCAAGGGGGGTCTCCAAACGGGCGGCCGCGGAATGGGTGGCGGCTCAGTTAGGGCTCGATTTGAGCCGGTGCGCCATGGTTGGTGATGGTGAAAACGACCTTGAACTAATCCAGGCCGCCGGACTGGGCATCGCTATGGGCAACGCGCCTGCAAGCGTGCAGCAAGCCGCCGACTTGGTGGTAAGGAAAGTTGACGAGTGTGGCCTCGAGCAAGCCTTGGATATTTTGATGAGGTCACCTGCGCAGCAGTAAGTGATTTTATTCACGATAATACATGCTTGTGAAGTTTTTATGCTTTAAGGAGTTCTTTTATGATCAAACTTGTGGCCCTGGACCTCGACGGAACCTTTTACGCCGGACGCATCCTGGGCGTGCCCGAATCGGCCTGGGCTGCCATCGAGCAAGGCCAAAAGGCGGGCTTGAAATTTGCGGTTTGTACAGGTCGTCCGCAGGGGGGCCATGGCCTGCAATACGCCCAACGCTTGCAACCCGACGGGCCCCATGTCTTCAACGATGGCGCCTCCATTTGCGACGCCGGGGGCAGGTCGCTCCATGCCGAGCCGGTACCCCACTTGAAGGAAATCATCGCTATTGCTCGCAAATATCGGCTGCCCTTTGACCTCATGGGGGCCAAGGGTGGCCGCTACTACGAAGACGCGCTCATGCCTCCCGAGCTCTTGACCCACATCGAGACCACCGGGGTGACGGCCCGCTCGGCCCTGGTTGAGGAAATTGAGGAAACTCTGGTGCGGCTGTGGTTTGTGGTGCCCGATCTGAGCCTGTGGGAAACGGTCAAGCCCGACCTGGAAGCCCTAACCGAGATTGACCTGGCCGAGTACCTGAACCCCCGCGAGGCCATTGTGGGCGTCATCAAAAAGGGGGTGAACAAGCTGTACGGGCTTCGCTGGCTGGCCCATTATTACGGGCTTTCTCTAGAGGAAGTGGCCATGATTGGTGATAGCCATAACGACCTCGAGGCCATCCGCGATGCGGGACTCGGCATTGCTATGGGCAACGCAGTAGATGAAATTATCGCTGTGGCCGACCACGTCACCGGCCACGTGCGCGAGGATGGCTTCGCTCAAGCCATCGCGCATGTGCTGGCCCTCAATGGGCAGACCTGAGCTGCCCTCATCGGTCGCTTCGCTCAGCTACAGCACAGAAAGCTGATTGGCCTTTATGGGTAAGTTTGGTTTCGGAGGGATACATCGGGATATTTCTCCCTACACAACCCTCAAGAATCAGGCCACCATTAGCACATGTTCGGTATTAGCGACCGCCAACTGGGGCTACTGGTCGGCTTGATGTTTGCCCCCTTCGCCCTGCAGTTGCTGGGCTGGGCGGGTACGCCACTGGGTGGAGGGCCTTGTGGGGCTATTGGGCTGGATCAGTTGTTGCTCGAGCAGCCCCAGGCTTTCTTTTATGCTCAAATCATGCTGTGGGGCATCTCGCTGCTAATGGCTACGGGGTTTTTTGTACTGATGCTGGGATTCATGCACAACGGCACGATTCCAAAATCCCAGGCCCGGCCTTTTTTGCTGATTGCGCTCGTAGTAGGCGGTCTGACGGCCCTGATTTATATCCTGACCCACACCGTTGGCCTGCCCGCACCAAGCCCCGTCGGCTGGTTGATGAGTGGAGCCGAGCCCACCGATACCATTGGAGTTCTGATTTTCTTAGTGCTGCTCGTGCAAATCAGCCTGACCTTGCGCTGGCTTGTGCAAACCGAGCCCGCTCTTCCCAAAGCTACCCCATCCCAGGCCAATCGGTCCAAGGTTATTTAAGCCAGGCCTGGGCAAGTCCCAACTTGTAGCCAAAAACCAGTTTCGTATGGGTCTGCGCAGGTTTGTCGAGCAAGCCGGTACCGAAGCCTGTCTAAACGGTTGCAAGCTACCTAAGTGCGCCCACATTAGATTTTTTGTGGTGACGGTCTCGGTGAAAGAAGTGGCCGGTCTTTAAAGCGGCGCAGCTTATGGGCTCCCCTTTTCGGGTAGAGCAAATTCCTAACGTTGTTGTACTTAGTGCATAGGTAACTTATTTTGCGGTACGTGTTGAAGCACGTTGACTGCCCAAAATTGCGATGTGCAGCTCATCGAGAAGGACTGCTGTGCATACCGAATTCCTGGTTACCAGACCACTGCGAAGTTTTTTTACTCGAGGCCCCTCGAGGTGGGGCTTTGTTTCGAAGCAGAGTACGGCAGTTTTTCGTATACCATCAAGATAACTCTATAGCTCGGCCAAAGGCGATTGCTCGACGGTTAGAATCTGCGGCCTTATCCCCATGTGTTACTATAGTTTGCCGTGACAGCGATGACTGGGGGCCGCTGGGTGGCCGAGATTTATGGCTGCAACCTGGAAGTGCTGGAAAATCCCAAGCTGGTGGAGGTTGCGCTCAAGGACGCGGTCTTCAAGCTGGGGGCGCCTCCTGGAAGTGTGCAGGCCACGGTTTATAAGTTCTACCCCCAGGGACTCTCGGCAGCCATTCTTTCGCCCGTTGCAGCGGTCATGATTCACACCTGGCCCGAGGATGACGCCTCGGCAGCCCTCGATCTTTACTTTTATAAGCCCGACGTAGACCCCGAATCGGTATTGCGGGGCTTGGCGAGGGCTTTTGGGGCCAGGGAGGAGTCGGCTTTCCGGTTATGGCGGGGAGGCGAACACGAAATCAAGCGCAGAAGCCAGGGCAACGCCAGTAGATCGAATCGCTAATTCGCAGGAAGGCTGTGCTTCCAGTCGTCTAACCCTGGCCAGCCTCTCTTTACCAACTTTGGACCTAAACCCTAGTCTTTTCTGGAGAAACCATGGAATACGGAATGTACTACCTCGAGCAAGTCACCCCCTATGAAGCCATCTACCGCCGCATGGACAAGGTGCTGGCCGCCGGGCGAACCAGGTTCCAGGATTATTTCATCTTTCAGACCGGTGCCTTTGGCAAGGTGCTGGTGCTCGACAAGGATGTACAGTCAACCGAGCGCGACGAGTACATCTACCACGAAACCCTGGTCCATCCGGCCCTGCTGGCTCACCCCAACCCGCGTTCGGTGTTCATTGTGGGCGGCGGTGAAGGCGCTACCCTGCGCGAAGTTTTACGGCATCCCACCATCGAGAAAGCCGTGATGTGCGATATTGACGATGAACTCGTGGAAATGGCCCGCGCCCTGCTGCCCGAGTGGCACCAGGGCGCCTTTGACGATCCCCGGGCCCAGATCATCACCGAGGATGCCAGGGGCTATCTGGAGAAACACTCCGACACCTACGACGTGATCATTGTGGATCTGAATGATCCGGTGGGTGAGGATAACCCAGCCCGAATGCTCTTCACGGTGGAGTTTTATCAGCTGCTCAAGAGCCGCCTCAACCCGGGAGGCCTAATGGCAATGCAGGCCGGGATGATCCTGCTTACCCATCACAAAATGCACCCGGTGGTGCACCACACCGTCAAGCAGGTCTTCAAGTACACCCGCAGTTATCAAAACTACATTCCTGGCTTCATGCTTAATTTTGGCTTTATTGCGGCCTCGGACGCTGTGGATATTACGGGCTTGAGCGAGGGCATCCTGGAAGCCCGTATTTTGGAGCGTAGCCTACCGCTCAGGCACCTCGAGGCCCCCTACATCGAGGCCATGTTCGTCCTGCCCAAAGACCTCAAAGAGGCCATCGCCGCCGAAACGATGGTTTCCAGCGATGCCCGACCCTTCTGGCTAAGCGAAGAGGGTGAGGCCCGGCAGTCCGGGGCCTGAGGGGCTGCCGGGCCCGGCGGTGGGCAACAAGCAACAACCGCTAGAGCGGCCACTGGGTTGCCTGGTGCATTTTTTCATCTGTAAGCAATAGAATCTAATGTATGCAAAGAACCCTATTTATTGTGGTCGCACTCCTGGCTGCTGTTATCGCCGCAGTGCTCTTCATAGTGCTCCGCCCCCAACCCTCTGCCAATGTCGCCGACCCAGCCAAGGGCGCTAGGTTTGTGATCGGAAACCCCGATGCCAAAGTGACGGTGGTGGACTTCTCCAACTACCTGTGTGGCCACTGCCGAGATCACGCCAACGATGTATTTCCCCTCATCAAGCGGGACTACATAGATACCGGTAAGGTACGCTATATTTTCCGTGATTTTCCCTTTGGGGGACAGGAAAACGTTATTCGGGCAGGTGAAGCCGCTGCCTGCGCTGCCGACAATAACTTGTACATTGAATACCACGAAGCCCTTTTTCGGGCGCAACTGCAGTGGGCGGGTTTTAGCGGAGAGGCCCTCGATAACTACCTGGCCGACCTAGCAAGTCAGATCGGGATGGCACCCGCAACCTTCTCGCAGTGCCTCAAATCGGGTAGTAAACGGGCAGGCGTGCTGGCTGACCAGAAGCTGGCAGGCGACCTGGGGCTGACCGGCACGCCGAGCTTCTTTGTGAATGGCGAAAAATACACCGGCCAGCGATCTTACGATAGCTGGCGGGAAATCCTCGACAAAGCGCTAGCGGGTCAAGCCTCGGGCAATGACCAGGGTGGGGCCAGTAGCCCGGCCAAGCCCTGAGCGCATCGTGCTGGCCTAATCTTGTTTTAGCGCCAGTCGTTGTGAGGAGGTTCCCAGAAGCAATCCTGAATGACTCAGCCGACCTGTTGGCCAGCTTGCTCAGGAAGCCTGGCGCAACCGGGCTTCCTCGAGGGCCATGAGCGGTTTATCCAGGTGGGGCAGGTCAAAAACCACTTCCGAAACCCCAGAGCCGGGCAGCTCGTACATCAGTTCGACCATAGCCTTTTCGATCACCGACCGCAGGCCGCGGGCCCCGGTGCCGCGCTTTAGCGCCCGGCGGGCAATTTCGCGTAGCACGCCCGGCGTGAAGCGAATATCAATGCCTTCCATACGAAGCAACTCCTGGTACTGGCGTATGAGGGCGTTCCTGGGCTCGGTCAGGATGCGAACCAGGGCTTCTTCGTCAAGGGCCTCGAGCTGTACCATGACCGGCATGCGGCCCACAAACTCGGGGATCAGACCATAGCGCACCAGATCTTCCGGGATGGGCTCGGGCTTCTCTTCGGTTTTCTTGGGGCGGGTGAAGCCGATGGGGTTCTGGTCTACCCGGGAAAGCACAATGCGCTCGAGGCCATCGAAGGCTCCGCCCAGAATGAACAAAATGTTCTTGGTATTGAGGCTAATGAATTCCTGGTGGGGGTGCTTGCGCCCACCCTGGGGCGGTACATTGGAAATGGTGCCCTCCACAATCTTCAAGAGGGCCTGCTGAACCCCCTCTCCCGAGACATCTCGGGTCAGGCTGGGGTTCTCCGACTTGCGGGCAATCTTATCAATTTCGTCAATGTAGATAATGCCCTTCTCGGCAGCCTGAACGTCAAAATCGGCTGCCTGCAAAAGCCGCAGCAAGACGTTTTCTACGTCCTCGCCCACATAACCGGCTTCAGTCAGGGTAGTGGCATCGGCGATGGCAAAAGGCACATCCAGCATCCGGGCCAGGGTCTCGGCCAGCAGGGTTTTGCCGGTTCCGGTAGGGCCAATAAGGAGCACGTTGGACTTTTGCACCTCGGCCTCGGGGTGCATCAGGCGCTTATAGTGGTTATATACCGCTACCGAAAGGGTTTTCTTGGGCAATTCCTGTCCGATTACGTACTGGTCTAGGAAGCTCTTAATCTCGGCCGGTTTGGGCAGATGGCTGGGGCCGACAAAGCTTTGCTTGGGTTCGGCTTCCAGCAGGTCGTTGGCCCGTTCCACGCATTCATTGCAGATGAAGACCTCGCCCAGCGGTGACTCGATCAAATGGGCGACCTCCGGGTGTTTGCGCCCACAGAAACTACAAGAAGGCTTACTGCGTCTCACGGGTAACCACCTGGTCTACCAATCCATAGCTGGCGGCCTCTTCGGCGGTAAGGTAGTAGTCACGCTCGGTATCGCGCTCGACCTTTTCCATGGGCTGATTGGTGTGGCGAGCAATGATACCATTTAGGACTTTACGGGTCTTAAGGATTTGCTCGGCTTGGATGGCAATATCAGTGGCTTGTCCGCCCAGTCCTCTAGCCCAGGGTTGGTGAATCATGACCTTGGAGTGCGGCAGTGCATAGCGCTTGCCGGGTGCCCCCGCCGCAAGCAAAACCGCTCCCATGGAAGCGGCCAGACCCACACAAATGGTCGAGACCGGCGCCGAGACAAACTGCATGGTGTCATAAATTGCCAACCCGGCGTCCACATCCCCCCCAGGTGAGTTGATATACATACGGATTTCCTGATTAGGGTTTTGCGCGGCCAAGAAGAGAATTTGTGCCACAATGGTATTGGCTACCTGCGCGTCTATGGGCGTACCCAGGAAAATGATGCGGTCTTTGAGCAGGCGGCTATAGATATCGTAGACGCGCTCACCACGGGCAGTTTGTTCGATGACGTAGGGAACTACCATATCGGCTCTATTGTATGCCTGAATGGCAGGTCAAGAGGGCGTTGGCGCACATAACGATTTTTTACCGCACAATGTGGGCTACTCAAATACCAATGCAAAGTCGGCAGGCTTATGGATCCCAAGCAGTGTACGCTCCCTGCCGGGAGCGCACCAGGAGCCTTTACGCTGAGCAGACTTTCAGCTTTCAATCCTGGCCACTGCTTCGAGAAGCGCTTTGTCGTGCAGACGCTGAATACGCAGACGGGCAATGGCATCGCGGCCTAGTTCGCTTTGCAGGCGGGCCGGAGTGATGCGGTAGGAGCGAGCCATCTCGTTCAGGAAATCTTCAAACTCCTCTTGACTCAGTTCGGTTTTGAGTTCTTCGGCCAGGGCCTCAACGGCTAGCGAGCGGCGCAAGCGCTTGGCAGCGCTCTCGCTTAGGTTTTGCTTGAACTCCTCGAGCTTACCGTCTTTCTCGAGCTGGGCAATATATTCCTTTATTTCAAGCCTTTGCTCTTTGAGGTCATCGGCCAGGCTTTGCAGCAGGCTTTGCTCCTCGCGGGCCAGCATGGTAGGCGGAATCTCGGCTTCGATGGCCTCAGCAAGCTTATCCAGCAACAGATTGGCCTTGGCGTTGCGGGCCTCGCGTTCAAACTGGGCTTTGAGGCTCTCCCGAACTTTGTTGGTGAGGGCTTCCAGGTTATCTTCACCCACCGTTTTAGCGAATTCGTCGTCCAGTTCAGGCAGTTGCAAGGCTTTGACTTCAAGAATTTTGGTCTTGACCTCGCGCACAACAGTTTCGCCATCCTTGACCGGTACCATCACCTCGTCGCCAGCTTTCTTGCCGAGCAGGGCCTCGCGAACGTGGGGCTGGGCGTTCTCCATCACCACCGGGAAGCGCCCCCCATCATCGGTCTCGATGAAAACATGATCATTTTCCTGGGCTTCCCGATCTACCGCTATCATTTCGCCATAGCGACTGCGCAAATCGTCCAGGGCGCGGCTCACCACTTCATCGGTGACTTCGGGCGTTTCGACCTCGAGCTTGAAGGTTTGCCAGTCGGGCAGCTTGACTTCGGGGTAGTTCTCAACTTCAACGGTATACACAAAGGGCTGCCCAAAAGTCAGGCTCTCTTCAAGTACCCTGGCCCCCACCGGCAGCAGCGATAGTTCCTGCGCAGCCTTGGGAAAGGTCTCGTCGCGCAGGGCCTCCTTTACCTCGTCAAGTAGAGATTCCTTACCAATCTTGGCCTCGATGACCTTTGCCGGGGCTTTACCTGCGCGGAAACCTGGTAGCTTGACCCGGCCGGCGTAGCTGTTCAGCACCGATTGATAGGTTTGCTCGACCTGGCTGGCCGGAACCTCTACCTTGATTTTCACCCTGTAGCCTTCGCGTTCCAGAATTTCTGCCACAACACACCTCAAGTTCGACCCCTGGGGTCGCCAAGTGCTTAGTTTACAACCATATGGCAGGATTTAGGTACACCCAAAGCAGAAAGACGAGGGTCGGTGCGAGAAACCTCGCAAACCTCAGCCAGGGGCACTTCAGACGTTTGGTGCTGAAAAAATGCCCGCAGGTAGGTGACCTCTCTGGGTGTTATGCCCCCACCTAGCCTCCCCCGTTGGGGGGGGAAGGCGTGGTTTTACTTTATGCACCAACCCTGGCAGAAAGACAAAGTTGCTTGCCACCCCTGTAATACCAGATTCGGTTAGTTCGGCGTCGGATGGCGGCGAACCAACAGGGCCTGAAGGGAGTGCTCTAGGATTCAATAAGATAGCATCTGGGGATCTTTGGTTTGGATGATTATCTTTTTGAATCCGGTATCACTCCTCTTCTTTCACATCTGAAGGGTACTGACCAAGTAGCACGCAAAGGGACTGCATACAGAATTGAAGAACGCTGCGCTCAAAGCTTTCTTTCCACAGACAGGACAACTGACCCTACATACCCCCTATAGGTATGTAGTACCTTGTGAAACAAGGAGCAAACCATGAAAACCATACTGGTAATCGGCGGAAACTTCGGCGGAATGACCAGTGCTTTCGAGCTTAAGCGCAAGCTGGGCAAAGAAGCACGAATTGTAGTGGTCTCGAGGCAAAAAGAGTTTGTTTACATCCCCTCTCTCATCTGGGTTCCCTTTGGTCGTCGCAAGGTCTCGGACATTACTTTTGATGCAGAGAGTACCTTCCGGCGCGGGGGCATCGAGTTTATCTTAGGCGAAGCCACCCAAATCAAACCTGCGGAAAATAAGGTGGCGCTGGCCGATGGCACTGTTCTGGACTACGACTTCCTGGTCATCGCCACCGGCGCCAGGCTGGCCTGGGAGGCCGTTCCGGGACTGGGGCCCAAAGGCTATTCACACTCCATTTTCACCCCCCCCGATGCCGAGAAAACCTACGAAGCCTACAAAAAATTCCTGGAAAACCCAGGCCCGGTGGTGATCGGCGCAGTTCCGGGAGCTAGCTGCATGGGGGCTGGCTACGAATACCTCTTCAACTTCGACCACCAGGTTCGTAAAGCCGGCAAACGTAACCAGGTCAGCATTACCTGGGTCACGCCCGAACCCAAGCTCGGCCACTTTGGCATTGGCGGTATGTCCGGCGGTGAAGCCATGCTTAAAACGTTCTTGAAGATGCAAGGCATTGACTACCGGGCCAATGCGGCCATCACCGAAGTGCGTCCGGACGGCGTGGTGCTCTCCACCGGAGAAGTACTGCCTTCCAAGTTCACCATGCTGGTACCCCCCTTCGAAGGGGTGGAGGTGATGCAAAAAACCCCAGAACTGGTGGATTCCAAAGGCTTTGTGGAAGTCTCTGACGGCTACCAAAGTAGCCACTATCCCAACGTCTTTGCGGTGGGGCTCGCGGCCAAGGTGCCCAACCCCTTCAAGGGCGATGTGGCCTTTGGTGTGCCCAAAACCGGCTTCCCCACCGACGAAATGGCCAAGACTGCGGCGCACAACATTCGTGAAATCCTGCATGGCAATGTCAACAACCTGCACTGCAAATCCTTTGGCAGCATGCCGGCGGTGTGCGTAATGGATGCGGGCAACAAAGAAGTGATCATCCTGGGCAACCACCTCTACCCGCCGCGCCAGTTCCAGGTCATGCTGCCCAACGTGCTAGGCGACTTCAACAAGGTGCTGGTGGAAAAAATGTTGTTGCTCAAGTATCGCAACGGCTGGTCGTTCCTGCCGTAAGGGCCCTTCATCCCCACCCCCCTCCCGATGGGAGGGGGGTTTTATATCGGATTCAAAAAGACAGTTCAAAAAAACCATAGGTTGTCTTTTTGAATCCTAGAGCACTCCCTTCGGTCGGGTAAGTTCGTCACCGAAGGGTGACGAACTTACCGAATCTGGTATTATCTTGATTGTTTCGAGCACAAGGTCTGCACCTCGCGGTCTTGGGAATCGATCTCATGAAAACAAGAAACCCCAGAATCTTCCGGGGTTCGGTGGTGCGCGGAGGGGGACTTGAACCCCCACACCTTGCGGCACAAGATCCTAAGTCTTGCGTGTCTACCAATTCCACCATCCGCGCAGGTAGGGATAGAGAGCAGGGGTTAGGTTTAGTTTTACCTGTTCCCTGACCTCTATTCCCTGATTTGGGGTGAGCGATGGGACTTGAACCCACGGCCCCCGGTTCCACAGACCGGTGCTCTAACCGGCTGAGCTACGCTCACCGCGCCGCAACAGCAAAAAGTATTGTAGACGTGGCACTCTAATGCGTCAAGAAGCGCAAACTCAGAGACCTCGAGGTTTCAAAATCTGTTTTTATACGTTGACGCTGCCCTGAACACAACCTATACTCTGCGCCAAGGTGTCGAACAACCGTTCGTTTGAAGACGATAAGCTGGAAAAGGTGACCCGACGGGATGAAATCCTGGATGCCGCCGGTCTGCTATTTAGTCGCCAGGGATTTCACGCTACCTCGATGCGGGACTTGGCTCGAGCGGTTAATCTGCAAGGGGGTAGCCTTTACGCCCACATCGAGTCGAAAGAGGAGCTGTTATTTGAGTTGGTGAACCGCGCAGCGGATGAGTTCTTAAGCAACGCGCGGGCGATTCCGACCCATCTATCCCCCAAGGAACAACTCGAGCACCTCATTCGAGGGCATCTGGCGGTGATTGTGCGCGAGTTGGACAACGCTACGGTTTTTTTTCACGAATGGAAGTTTCTCAACCCCGAGTTGCAAAGCCGAATCAAAGCTCGCCGGGACGACTACGAGTCGCACTTCCGTAGGATTATCGAAGCCGGGGTCAGAGAAGGTGAGTTTCAGGTAGAGGATGTACGGCTGGCGACTCTGTTTGTCCTGTCGGCTTTGAACTGGACCTATCACTGGTACCGGCCTGGCGGTAAGTTGACCCTCGAGTCCCTTTCAAAGCACTACTGCACACTGGTTTTCAAGACCTTAGGGGTCTGTTAGCCAGAGGCCCCAAACGGCATTGGTTCTGCTCACGCTTTGCCTTTCCCCTGGCGGACAACCTAACCCCCGAGTGCGAAGCAGGACCGACGGGGTATCCGGTACAATCCGGATAAGACATGCCTTATCTTCATCAACCTGGTTTTTTAGAACGCCTGAGCGAACACGAGCGGCAGCGGCTGGGGCAGATTTGCCCGCCGCGGGTCTTTCAGCCTGGCGAGTTGCTGCACCGTGAGGGGGACAGCTGCCAGAGCCTGCTCATCCTGATTGAAGGCCAGGTAAAGCTCTCGAGGGTCGCCGGGGGGGGCCAGGAACGCATTGTGTACGTGGCTGGAAACGGAGATCTGCTGGGTATCAACTTTTTGGATCAGGCTGCAATTCACTCGTCCACCGGCGTTTGTTTGAGCCGGGTCATGGTCTGTCCGGTAGAAAAAAGCCAGATGGAGCAGGTCTCCCGCGAGTTGCCCAATGTTCCCCTGCGGTTAGCCCAGGTGCTGGCAGAACGGGTAGGTCAGCTAGAGGCCCAGCTCGAGGTCGCGTCGGCACCGGCTGCTTTTCGTCTGGGCCGGACTTTTTCCTGGCTGGCCCAGCGCTTCAGCATGCCCGATTTTTCGCCCTGGCGCGATCTGCCCATGGAACTGAAGCAAGAAGACCTGGCGGCCATGTGCGGCATCACCCGGGTAACGGTGACCCACACCCTGGGCGAGCTGCGCAACCTGGGGCTTGTCAAAGGAACCCGTGGGCGCTACCAGGTCAACCTGAAAGCCCTCGAGGCCTGGCTCGAGGGCTTTGCCGATGGTGCCTAACTAGCGACGACCCCAGGAGGTAAAAACCTGGTCGGTGGCACTGGCCTGTCGATGGCAGTCTACGCACATGGCCGGGTTGGAAAGCGCACCGCCCTGGAATGCATCGCCTTTACGCTCATAAGCAGCCCAGGCCCAGTCGCCTGCGCTGTTGCTGCGCTTTTGCATCACATAAATATTGGTAACGGTCAAACTGGTAGGATCGACACGTTCCTTAACAAAAATGGTGCCTTGGGCGAAGGGCAGATTGTAGCTACCATTCGCACCCACAAGCCGATCCGGGGGCAGATTAACGTAGACATCCTTACCCAAGGGGTGGGCCCCAGCAGTGTTGATTTTATTGACATTAACCCGTGTCCAACCCGCATACCCGCGAATATTCTCTGCCAGACTGGCCACCTGTGCCAATACCCCGCCTACCAGCATTAGTCCCAGCAACAGCATCCACTTTTTCATGGGTTACCTCCCAGGACTAAGGCTAAGTAGTATCTGAAGGGCTTTGTGTATCGGATTTAACACATAGGCGCTAGGCTTTACCAGACCCCTCGCCCAGGCTATCCTCCAGAGCAAACTCCAGGGCCATCTCCCAGGCCGACTGCTCGAGTTGCAGCACCCGGCCCACGACCCCATCCACTTCCGCAGGACGCAGTTCTTCGCAAGCCTCGAGGGCCAGACTACCCAAATCGTGCAGCAGGGCCTGCGCTTCAGGGGCCATCCAGTGCTGGGCTACCTGGTCGGCCAGACCGCCTGGTGCCTCTTGGGGCGGGTGGGAACTCCAGGCATCGAAAAAAGCCCGGTGCCTGGCCCAGTGGGCTACACAACCCATGGCATAAGGGACGTGCTCGAGACCCTGCAGAAAATCCAGGTAATGCTGGCGGGCGGGGTGGACAGGCACGGGGGGCAGCTCGAGGTCGGCCAGCCAGTCCAGCTCTTCTACCATGACCAGCAGGGCGTTGACCATAATCAGGCGGTGTTTTTGCGGCGCCTGGCGTAGCAAAGCGGTCTGCAGGTCCAGCATGGCTTGGTACAGGTATTGCTCCTGCGCCAACCAGCGCTCAAAAGCACGCCTGGAGACTTTTTCCTCGCGCAATAGACGCAAGAAGGGCTGCTCATTCAACTTAGCCCAACCCCGGAAGCCCCTCAGGTCAATCACTCTTTAAGGGTGCGGCTAAATAGGCCCCGTGGGTGTGCATAGGGCTAAGATTGGGCCTGAACAAAGGGCGCCTGCTCGTACAAACCGTAACGGTCTTACAATTCGGTACTCCGGTATTAGTGCACCCCAAGCAGCGCGCTGTGAATGGCCTCGGCAAAAGCCTGGGGCTGGTCGATCCAGGGGTAGTGGCCCGCCCCTTCAATAATTTCGAGCTGCCCGCCGACCAGATCGGTAATGGTCTGGGCTTCGGGGTAGCTACTGGCATCCAAAGCACCCAACAATACCGTGCAGGGCACTTGTATTTCCAGCAAAAAAGGGGTGTAGTCCAGGCGCCATAGCCCGTTTAGCACGAACATCCGCCCAGGCGTATCGGCGCCCATCACGGTAGAGCCCTCCGCCATCCATTCGTACTCCATGCGGCTGTGCTGGTTGGGAAACAAGAGCTTGTCAAAGGCCGCTTTAGGTTCTACCTCGGCAAAAGCTTCCTGGAGCAGCCGGTAGGCGTCTTCAGGTTCCAACTCGATTTCGTGGCTTTCGATACCCCGCAACCCCAGCGAGGCCCGGTAGAGCTGGCCGGCCAGCCAGGGAAAGTTGGTCCAGGGGTTAATCAGCACCAGTCGCTCGGTGGTTTTTGGGAAACGGCGGGCATAGTCCAGGGCCAGCAGCCCACCAAAACCGTGGCCCAGCAGGGTCCAAGAATCCATGCCGAGGTGATCGCGCAGATGAAAAAGATCGCCGACCAGTGCATCGATGGTAAAAAGGCCCGGTTCTTCCGGCAGTGCGGGGCTGCGGCCTCCCCCCCGCTGATCGAGGTAGAGCACCCGGAAGCCTTCCAGGTATTCCTCCAGCCCCTCGCGCAGGGTATAACTACTTCCCCCAGGCCCCCCATGCAGTACCAAGATGGCCGGGGCATCCAAGGGGCCGGTGTCCTCGAGGTAGACCTCCACCCCATCGTCCACAGCAATCAAATCTATTTCTTCACGCATAAGGTTCCTTAACGGCTTAGAGTCAGTGACTGAAAGCCCCCACTATCCCGGTTGACGACTCCCCTCCTCGAGCAACTCAAAACTCCAGCTGCGAAAACCCTCCAGCCCGGCCGCAGCGCGCTCCATCTCAGGGGTATGGGCCCAGACCTCGAGCAGATAGAGTTCCTGTTCGGCACGGTACAAAAGCCGGTAGGGATGGGGAAATTGCCGCGCTAAACCTCGCAGCACATCGAGGTTTTTACCCTCCACAAAAAGTACTTTCATCTGCTAGTGTACCCTTTCATTTGCAAGTCTCAAGCGGGAGAGCGCTTCGGCTGCACTCCAAACGCTTATTTCGAGGAAGCTCGGGCGATATTTCCTCGCCACAAATGTTCCAAAAACAGCACCTCGCAGGCTTCCTCGAGGCTGGTCATGAGCGAGTAGGCTTGCAGGAGAGCTTTATCGGGATTTTCCAGGCTGCTTTTGACAAAGGCCCCATGCCCACGAATCACACAAGCGGGGTGTTCTTTTAGCGCCAGGGCTACAGCTTCGGCGGCTTCCTGGGTTCCCGAGGCGGTTTTGGGGGCGGCCACCGGAATCTGGCCAAAGTAGTATAGGCCCTCGAGGTCGATGGGTTGGATGGACTCGAGGTGAAACGACAGCGCAATTGCATGGCGGGGGTGGGCATGCACCACCGCTGTTGCGTCAGTTTGCCGGTAGATGGCCCGGTGTATCACCCGCTCCACCGAGGCGCCCTGGTCTCGCTCAGGGTCCGGCTCGAGGGGCAAAAACATCAGGTCGTCGGGGGTCAGATGGGCTTTCTGCGCGCCTGAGCGGGTAATCCAGAGCCCATTGCCTTCCCGCACCGAGTAGTTCCCCGAAGTGGCCGAGGCCAGTCCGGCCGAGAATAAATCGGCACCAATCTGCTGGAAAGCGAGGTAAAGGCTGGCTTTCATAAGCAATTTGCCCTATGGCATGAATTTATACCAGATTCGGTTGACTCGTTGCCGAACGGTAACGAATCAACAGGGCCGAAGTTGTCCGCGTAGCGGAGGGCGATAGCGCCCCTTGGAAGGCAGATGCTTTTTTCGCCGACCTACAGGGAGGGATGTGCTCTATATCAGAGGCTGTCGTAAAAGCCCTCCACGGAAGCTACGCGGCCCTGGCCAGCCGCTTCACCAACAAGCGTAGCATGCCCAGATACACCCAGGCCTCGCTCACCCGGGGGTTCTCTTCGTAGTCCTTAGACAGCCGCCGGTTCCGCCCAAGCCAGGCAAAGGTCCGCTCCACCACCCACCGCTGAGGCAAAGGTTTGAACCCCTCCTCCCGCGGAATCTCCGGCACCTCCTCCCCCTCCCGCACCCAGACCCCCCGCACCCCCGCGTAGGGACGGGCCACCACCTCAAGCTCCAGCCCCAGGGAAGAAGCCAGCCCCTTGAGGCCCCGGTACCCCCAGTCCACAAAGACCTTGCGCACCCGGGGCCACATGGAGAGGTCCATCCCCAGGAGCAAGGCCTGCCCACCCCACTTGTCATGCTCGTTGGCGGGGTGCACGAAGGCCTTCAGCAACCGGCCCCCCGTGTCCGTCAAAATCTGCCGCTTTCTTCCCTTGACCTTTTTCGCCCCGTCATGTCCCCGGGGCCCCCTTTTTCCGTGGTCTTCACAGACTGACTGTCTATGACCAAGGCGCTGGGGCAAGCCTGTCTCCCTTCTCGTTCCCGATCCTGGCGGGCCAGGGTTTGGACGGCTCTCTCCCATACGCCCTCCTTCTGCCACTTGCGGAAGTAGTGGTAGACGGTGGACCAGTGGGGCAGATCATGGGGCATGGCCCGCCATTTGATGCCGTTCTCCAGGACGTAAAGGATGGCGTTAACTATTTCCCTCCTCGGCACCCTGGCAGGACGGCCGCCAGCTTTAGGGGCAGGGATCAAGGGCTCCAGGATGGCCCATTCCTCATCCGTCAGGTCGCTGGGGTAGGCTCTGCGAAGAACCACCCCTCAAGTATAGCCCCCTTTTACGACAGCCTCTCAGATTCGGTTAGTTCGTCATCGAAGGGTGACGAACTAACCCGATCGAAGGGAGTGCTCTAGGATTCAAAAAGACAACCTATGGGGTTTTTGGTTTTGTGAACTGTCTTTTTGAATCCGGTATTAGAGTTTGCGTTCTTTTTGGAAGCCGCTTTTGGCTATCACAAAGGCTACAGGTTATAGGCTGTAGGCCGACACCTACAGCCTGTACCTCGAGCTCGGTCTAGGCCTCGCGAGCGGGTTGTTCGGGACGCACACCCGGACGCCGCGACCCAACCGGCACTTGCTCGGCCTCGCGGCGGGCCTCCTCGAGGCGCCTGAGGGTCTTCTGGTCAACCACCTGAGTATCGCGCACAAAGTCGGAGCCGGTACCGGCGGGAATCAGCTTGCCCAGAATCACGTTTTCCTTGAGGCCGATCAATTCATCGAGTTTTCCGGCAATAGCCGCTTCGGTCAGCACGTGGGTGGTGTGCTGGAAGCTGGCCGCTGAGAGCCAGCTCTTGGTCGAGAGGGCGCTCTTGGTCACGCCCATCAGCATGGGCTTCCAGCTCGCGGGGGCTTTACCCTCGGCCATCAATGCCTCGTTGGCCGATTCCACATCCCACTTCTCGATCACCTGGCCCTCGAGGTAGCGGCTATCGCCGGGATCGGTGATCTCTACATACTTGAGCATCTGTCGCACGATGGTCTCGATGTGCTTATCGTGCAGCTTCACCCCCTGGGCCCGGTATACGCGCTGGATTTCGTCGGTCAGGTAGCGCTCTACCGCCTCAGGGCCTTTGGCTTCTAGCAGCTGGTGGGGGTCAATGGCCCCACGGGTCAAGGGCTGTCCGGCCTCCACCGTTTCGCCTTCCTTGACGGTAATACGGGCTTCCTTGGGTACTTTGTACTCCTTGGAAAAGCCCTCGCTGCTGACAAAGATGCTGGTTTTGTCCTCGTGCTCTTCGATGTGAATGGTGCCGTCGATCTCGGCAATCACCGCCTTGACCTTGGGGCGCCGGGCCTCAAAGAGCTCGATTACGCGCGGCAAGCCCTGGGTAATGTCGGTGCCGGTAGCCACCCCGCCGGTGTGGAAGGTACGCATGGTGAGCTGGGTACCGGGCTCCCCGATGGACTCAGCAGCCACCACCCCCACGCTTTCGCCGATGGAGACCAGCTTAGCCGCCGACAGATCCCAGCCATAGCAGTGCTGGCAGACCCCGTAGCGGGTGCGGCAGGTCAGGGGCGAACGAACCGGCACTTCTTCAATTAGGCGCTCCTCTGCGGCCTTAACGATGAGGTTTACATCCTCGAGGCTCAGCTGGTGCCCTTCGGCAAACACCTTGCCCTTGATTTCAAACTCGCGGGCCACTGTGCGGCCATATAGCCCCGACTCGATATCGCTCTTTTTACGCAGCCGCTTGTTGCGGAAGGCCTCGTCGAACTGCAAAAGCGGCACCGAGATGTAGTCGGGCGTGCCGCAGTCGGCTTCCCGCACAATCACCTCGTGGGCCACGTCGTGCAGCTTGCGGGTCAGGTAGCCCGAGTCGGCGGTACGCAGCGCGGTGTCGGCACCGCCCTTGCGGGCCCCGTGGGTCGAGATGAAGTACTCCAGCACCGTGAGACCCTCTCGGAAGGACGCCTTAACCGGCACCGGGTAGGTCTCGCCCGAAGGCTTGGCCATCAGGCCCCGCATGCCGGAAATCTGGCGAATCTGCTGGGGGTTGCCGCGGGCCCCCGACTGGCTCATGACGTAGAGCGGGTTGAAGGGGTAGTTTTCCTCGAAGTTCTTGAAGACCGCGTTGGTGACTTTCTCGGTGGTCTGGCTCCAGAGCTGCAGAATCTGCTGGAAGCGCTCTTCCTCGGTCATCAAGCCCAGCTCGAAAGCCTGTTCAATTTGGGCCAGCTTGGCATCGGCTTCCTGCAAGAACTGCTTTTTCTCAGCCGGAATCACCGCATCGTCGATGCCAATGGTGATGCCCGATGTGGTCGAGAGCACGAAGCCGTAGTACTTGAGCGCGTCCAGAAGCTTGGCGGTCTTTTCCACCCCGAGCACCAGGAAGCTCTTGTAAACCAGGTCTTTGAGCGAGTTCTTTTCCTGGGCAACCTCGAGGTTCACCAGCTCCTCCGCAGCCGCTGCGTCCTCAACGGCCTCACTGACAATGCGCAAGAAAAGCATGCGTCCCGGTGAGGTTTCCAGCAGTCTATTACCCAGGCGCACCGTGACCACATCCTGGTGATCCACGACCCCGCTCTGCACGGCCAGGAGGGCTTCGTCCACGCTGCTAAAGACGTACTTAAGGCGACCCACGCTGGTTTCTTTGCCCGCCACCTTGATTTTGGCGTTCAAGGCCACCTTGCCTTCCTCGTAGGCTTGCAAGGCCTCTTCGATGGCCTTGAACTCCAGGCCCTGGCCCTTCTTCTCGCGACGGAGCTGGGTGATGTAGTACAGGCCCAGGATGATATCGCGGGCCGGCTTGGCTACGGGTTCACCCGAGGCCGGCGAGAGGATGTTGTGGGCCGAGAGCATCTGGATGCGGGCCTCGGCCTGGGCATAGCTCGAGAGTGGCACGTGCACGGCCATTTGGTCGCCGTCGAAGTCGGCGTTGAAAGCCTCGCAAACCAAGGGGTGAAGCTGGATGGACTGACCCTCGACCAGCACCGGCTGGAAGGCCTGAATGCCCAACCGGTGTAGGGTGGGCGCCCGGTTCAGGAGCACCACCTTGCCGTGAATAACCTCTTCCAGGGCGTCCCACACCTCGTCCTTGATGTCGCGGGAGCGCTCCAGCATCTTGCGGGCGCTCTTGACGTTGTTAGCGATGCCCTTCTCCTCCATTTTCTTGAGCAAAAAGGGCTTGAAGAGCTCCAGGGCCATGCGCTTGGGCAGACCGCACTGGTGCAGCTTGAGCTGCGGCCCCACCACAATCACCGAGCGGCCCGAGTAGTCCACCCGCTTGCCCAGCAGGTTCTGGCGGAAGCGGCCTTGCTTGCCCGAGAGGATATCGGTGAGCGAGCGCAGGGCCCGGTCGGAGCCGGGGTTGGTGACCGGGGTGCCGCGCCGCCCGTTGTCCAACAAGGCATCCACGGCTTCTTGCAGCATGCGCTTCTCGTTGCGGATGATCATCTCGGGCGCGCCTTGCGACAGCAGCTTGCGCAGACGGTTGTTGCGGTTGATCAGGCGACGGTAGAGGTCGTTGAGGTCGCTGGTCGCGAAGCGCCCTCCGTCCACCTGCACCATGGGGCGCAGGTCGGGGGGCAGCACCGGCACCGCCTCCAGCACCATCCACTCGGGGCGGTTGCCGGAGTCGCGGAAGGCCCGCACCACCTCGAGCCGCTTGCGGGCTTTGGCCCGACGGGCGCGGCTGGGGTGCTTCATCTCTTCTACCAGTTCGGCCTCGAGCACGCTCAAGTCAATGTCCTTGAGCAGTTCCTGAATAGCCTGGGCCCCCATTTTGGCATCGATGTCGTAGGACTCGATGACCCGCACGGCCATGCGAATGAAGTCCACCTCCACCCGGCCATAAATTTCCGAGGTCACCTTGCCGCCGTCGGCCAGGGCATCGCCGGGCGAGACCCGGTCGCCGTTGGTCACGTCCACATCGTCCTCGAAGGGGTAAAGCTTGGCCTTCATCACCACAATGGAGGCCGGCTCGTGCAGGTGCACCACCCCATCGGCCTCGGCGTGAACCTCTTCTTCAGGCTCGATGGCGCCCACCAGCTTGTCACCTTTGCGCACGCTCGCACCCTCGGCCGCCAGCACGTGCATGTGGGGCTGGAGGGGATAGTCGGCCACACGGGGGCGCTCGAGGGTAAAGCTCAGGTGTACTTCCTTCTTGGCAGTTTCGGCCTCGAGCTTTTCCACTTTGAGGCCCTTGGGCATCTTGAGCTGGCCCTTGCCCTGGGCCAGCACGTCGCCATTGCCCACCAGCTCACCCTGACCCACCTTGAGGTGCATTCCCGCGGGAATCAGATAAATAGCGCTAACCGTACTGGTGTCGGGGTCCAGGATTTTGACCAGGGCCCCATCGCCCACCTCTTCCACATCCACCACACCGGAGTCCTCAGAGGTGATCTGGTAGGAGGCCTCGAGCTCGGCCAGGGGTTCGCCCGGCTTGTACTTGTCCTGCTCGATCCAGGCAGCTTTGGGGAGGGTCAGGCGGGCCTGTTCCTTGTCGGCGTACTCCACCCGGATGCGACGGGGGAAGCGGAAAAGCACCAGCCCATCCATCTTGCTCACTACCCCCGGTGCCAGCTCCTGGCCCTTTTTGACCTCTTCACCGTCTTTAACAAAGGTCTCCACCCCGGCCGGAATGGTGTAGGTCTCTTGCTTACCAAAGCGCAGTTCCCGGTACTCGTCGTCGGTGAGGAGCTGGCGCTTCTGCACCGGCACACCGCCCAGCATGGCCCCTTTGGGGTCAATGGTAATGTACTTGGCAAAGTACAAGACTTGCTCGAGTTCCTGAGCCGAAAGGTCTAGGAGGGTGCCAATCTTGGAGGGCACATCTTTTACATACCAGATGTGCGCCACCGGGGTCGCCAGCTCCACGTGCCCCATACGGTAACGCCGCACAATGCTCTTGGTGACCTCCACCCCGCAGCGCTCGCACACCTTGCCCTCAAAGCGCTGGCGCTTGTACTTGCCGCAAGCGCACTCGTAGTCTTTCTGCGGCCCGAAAATGCGCTCGTCAAAAAGCCCATCGCGTTCGGGTTTCAGGGTGCGGTAGTTGATGGTCTCGGGTTTCTCAACCTCGCCATAGCTCCAGCTCCGAATCTTATCGGGGGAGGCCAGTCCGATTCTTACTTTGCGAACTTCTCGTTTAATCATCGTTCACTCCGTGAACTTGTGTCTCAAGTCATAGGCCGAGTGGTAGTTGCTGGCTAGTGAACCGCATCATCATCGGCGGCTAGCCAACCCTTCAAAGATGTCTAGATTCCTGGCATTCTCGTCGTAGGTCTCGACATCCAGGCCCAGCGACTGCAATTCCTTCACCAGCACCCTGAAGCTTTCCGGTACGCTGGCCTCGGGCACATCTTCACCTTTGACCACGGCCTCATATGCCGCGTTTCGACCCTCAATATCGTCGGACTTGATGGTGAGGATTTCTTGCAGCGTGTGCGCCGCACCGTAGGCCTCCAGCGCCCACACCTCCATCTCCCCAAAGCGCTGACCCCCGAACTGCGCCTTGCCGCCCAGGGGCTGCTGGGTAATGAGAGAGTAAGGGCCCGTCGAGCGGGCGTGCATTTTGTCCTCGACCATGTGGTAAAGCTTCATGATGTACATCACTCCCACCACAATGGGGCTTTCGATGGGCTCACCGGTACGTCCGTCATACAGCACGCTCTTGCCCTGTTGAGCCACTTCGCGTAACTGTTCGGCGGGGTCTTTCGTACCGTCCACAAGGCCCAGCTTGGCGGCTCTGGCCAGCACTTCCCGCTCGCGGTTGTCAAGGCCAAAACCGGCTTTGGTACGGGCCTCCCACTTCTTGTCGAAGGCCTTGCCCAGCATCTCCTTAATTTCACTTTCGGCGATGCCGTCAAACACCGGAGTAATAAACTTGAGGCCAAGCTCATAGCCGGCCAATCCCAGGTGCGTTTCCAGAATCTGCCCCAGGTTCATGCGGCTGGGAACGCCCAGTGGGTTGAGCACGATGTCTACCGGGGTACCATCGGGCATGTGCGGCATGTCTTCGGGGGGTAGAATCTTGGAAACTACGCCCTTGTTGCCGTGGCGGTTGGCCAGCTTGTCGCCCACTTGCAGCTTACGCTTCTGGGCCACATACACCCGTACTACCTCTCGCACACCGGGCTTGAGCTCCACCCCAGGGTCGCCCCGACGTAAGCGCAGGGTGCGCACCACAATGCCCCCCTCGCCGGGAGGCACCCGCAGGGAGGTATCCTTCACATCGCGGGCCTTTTCACCGAAGATACTGCGCAAAAGACGCTCTTCGGGGGTGGGCTCTGTCTCACCCTTGAAGCTCGTACGGCCCACCAGAATATCACCCGCCTTGACCTCAGCGCCAATTCGCACCACCCCGTCTTCGTCGAGGTCGCGCAAAGCAGCTTCGGAAAGGTTGGGAATGTCCCGGGTAACACGCTCGGGGCCTAGCTTGGTGTCGCGGGCCTCGATCTCGTAGCGTTCGATGTGCACCGAGGTGTAGAAGTCGCGGCGCAGAAGGTCTTCGGAAATAACAATGGCGTCCTCGTAGTTGTAGCCATCGAAGGGCATGATGGCCAGGAGTACATTTTGCCCGAGGGCCAGGCGGCCTTCGTCGGAGGCGGGACCGTCGGCGAGGAGGTCGCCTTTTTTGACCTTCTGACCCTTGGAGACCCGGGGACGTTGATCAAGAGCGGTGCCCTGGTTGGAGCGGGTGAAGCGGCGCAGGTTGAACTCGTACAGTCCCTTATCCTCACCTCGGATGTGAATCTTGGAACCATCCACATACTCCACCACGCCATCCACATGGGAGTAAAGCGAGGTGAGGGAGTCACGCACCACCCGCTCTTCCACGCCGGTCATAACCACCGGGCTTTGAGCTCGCAGCAGGGGCACCGCCTGGGCTTGCATGTTGGAGCCCATCAGGGCGCGGTTGGCATCGTCGTGCTCGAGGAAGGGAATCAGGTTGGTGTTGACCGAGAAAATCTGCTTGGGCGAAACGTCCATGTATTCGACTTCTTCAGGACGCATCACGATGGGCTCGCCCTTCTTGCGCACCACCACCTGCTGGGTATCGAAATGCCCATCGGGTTTGAGGGGGGTATTGGCCTGGGCAATGGCAAAGCGGTCTTCCTCGGTGGCGGTCATGAAATCGACCTTATCGGTCACCCTGCCGTTTTCCACCTTGCGGT
This sequence comes from Meiothermus sp., assembly GCF_026004115.1. Taxonomy (NCBI): domain Bacteria; kingdom Thermotogati; phylum Deinococcota; class Deinococci; order Thermales; family Thermaceae; genus Meiothermus; species Meiothermus sp. The sequence continues at coordinate 2,987,201 of NZ_BPIM01000001.1, read as the reverse complement.
AGGGGGTCAGGATGAAGCCCAGATCGTTGATACGACCAAACGAAGCCAGCGAGGAGATCAGGCCGATGTTGGCGCCCTCGGGCGTCTCGATGGGGCAGATGCGCCCATAGTGGGTGCGGTGCACGTCGCGCACATCGAAACCCGCCCGTTCCCGGGTCAGACCGCCTGGGCCCAGCGCTGAAATACGCCGCTTGTGGCGCAATTCCGAGAGGGGGTTGGTCTGGTCTTTGAACTGACTCAACTGGCTGCGCCCAAAGAACTCGCGAATGGCGGCTACCAGGGGGCGGTTATTGACCAGCTTAGCCGGGGTGGCGCTTTCGGGTGTACCAAGGAGCATGCGCTCGCGCACGCCGCGGGCCAGGCGCGAAAGACCTACCCGGAACTGGTCGGCCAAAAGCTCGCCCACAGTGCGAATGCGACGGTTGCCCAGGTGGTCAATATCGTCGGCTTCGTAGCCGGGTTCACCGCTTTGCAGGGCAAAGAGGTATTTGAGCACCGGCAGCAGGCCTTCGTCCTTGAACTCGCCGTTCTCAAATTTGATGAGCATGCGGCCCGAGAGCTTGATGCCCAGTTTTTGCTGGGCTTTGTACTTGCCTGCCTCCCCCAGGTCGTAGCGGCGCGGGTCAGAGAGCAGCGAGTGCAGGTAGGTGATGGCCTTGTCGCGCTTGGGCGGGTCGCCGGGGCGCAACTCGGTGAAGAGTTTGAGCAGCGCTTCGTCCACGCCCATCTCGAGGGCTTTGTTGCCTCGGTACTGGGCTTCCAATAGACCCGGAAGCAGGTCGGGGTAGGCCGAGAGTTCCTTGCTGAGGGTTTCGGCGGTGAAGCCCAAAACCTTTAGAAGAAGCGCCAGCGGGAACTTCTTCTTGTTGACCTTCATCACCACCACGCCAGACTGCTCGAACTCGAGGTCGATCCAGGGGCCCCGCTTGGGCAAGGGAATGACCGAGGCCACATATTTACCAGGGCGGGTCTGGTCGGCGGTGAAGTATACCCCTGGCGAGCGGTGAATCTGCGAAACGATCACCCGATCAGCCCCATTGACGATAAACGAGCCATCTTCGGTCATAAGGGGAAGGTCGCCCAGGAAGACCTCGTCTTCTTTAAGCAAGCCGGTGTCCTTGTGCACCAGCAGCAACTTGGCGTACAGCGGGGCCTGATAGGTCAGGTCTTTCTCCCGGCACTCATCCTGACTGAAAGGCGGGTCGCCCAGTCGGTACTCGAGGAAATCCAGCACCAGCCCCCGCCCCTTCTCCCCTTCTTCGATGGGGAAGGTCTCCTTGAAGGCGGCTTGTAGGCCAATGGCTTCCCGCTTGGAGGCGGGAACATGGGCCTGTAAGGCTTTGGTGAAGGAATCAACCTGGATTTCGGTGAGGGGTGGGAGGGGAATAACTTCTGTAATCTTGCCGAACCGCTCTATCTTCATCAAAACACCTCATAACCCGTGGCTCTTCTCCGCACTTTCAAGCACGGATCCAGCTTGCTCTGGGCCTTGTGGGGGGTTTTCGTAAGCTAACAGGGTTCTTCCGCAGGCGAAAAAGTTCCCTGCGGCGGCTGATTCTTACGCTTTTTGTGGAACACACCAGGGGTGCAGGCCACAAAACACAAATATCATGCTAGCACATTAGCGCACATAAACGCAATAAGCACCCTGAATCTTCAAGCTGCTGTGCAAAATAGTAGCACAAGATGAGATATTTGAGGAGTACGTATGGCCCCTAGGCAGGGTCGGTGCGTGAAACCTCGCAAACCTCAGCCAGGGGCACTTCAGACGTTTGGTGTTGAAAAATGCCCGCAGGTAGGTGGCCTCTCTGGGTGTTATGCCCCCACCTAGCCTCCCCCGTTGGGGGAGGAAGATGGGGTTTTGTCCAACGGGCCTCTGTTTACAGGAAATCGCCCAGAATACGCTCAACCTGATCCGTTTCAATTAGAAAGGCGTCATGACCATGTGGGCTGTGAATCTCGCGGTAGATAGCTCCGCTCAAAGCAGCCATCTCCCGAACCTCCTGGGCAGTGTAAAGGACGTCGGAGTTGATGCCCACAAACAAGCTTGGGATACTCCGAAGCTGCTTCAAAGCCGCCTCGACCCCACCCCGCCCCCGGCCCACATCGTGGGTGTCCATAACCTCGGAAAGCACCAGATAGGCATTCGCATCGAACCGCCGGGCGAACTTCTCCCCCTGGTACAGCACGTAGCTTTCGCCACGCTCGGGGTGATGCTGCCAGCGCAGCCGGAAGGAGTCGGGTGAACGGAAGGAAAGCATGGCCAGGGCCCTACCGAGCTGCAAACCCAGTGGCTGCTCGGTGTAGCGGCCCCCCTGGTAACCGGGGTCGATCAGCACCGCCTCCCTCGAGAGCCGATTGAAGGCGCGGGCCCAGGGGCTATGCAAGGGAGGGGCCGCCAGAACCACCAGTTGATTGACCCGGTGTGGATAAAGAAGGGCAAACTCGAGGGCCACCATACCGCCCAAGCTACCCCCCAGCAGGGTGACCTTTTCGATGCCCAGGAAGTCCAGAAGTTTGGCCTGGGCGCGGGCCAGGTCACGCACAGTGAGTTTAGGAAAATCGGGGCCATAAGGGCGACCTGTGGCTGGATTAAGCGAAAGCGGGCCGGTAGAGCCGTAACAACTACCAATATGGTTGGCGCAAATCACAAAATACTTCTCGGTATCGAGCATTCGACCTGGCCCCGCCAGCTCGTCCCACCAACCATCGGGCCCAAAAGCCTGGTCGAGCCTGGGCAGACTGCTGAGGGTCTCCTTGGTGTAGGTGCCGGCCAGGTGCGCCGAGCCCGTCCAGGCATGAAACACCAGCACCGCGTTGCTGCGGTCGAGGTTGAGTTGTCCGTAGGTCTCGTAGCGCATGAGCAACTCCGGCAGGGCTCCGCCGTACTCGAGGCGAAAACCACCCGCAACCAGGGCCTGAGCCGGCACCGGTGGGGGCACCCGGCCCCGACTCTTGGGTGGCTTGATCAACAAGGCCTCGTGGTCGCCCCAGGCCTCTTGTACCAGCAAGTCGGTCATGGCAGCCTTCCTCTCCACAAACCCTGCAGCGCCCTACTGGAACGCATCAAACGCCTACCTTCGAGCGCAGGGCTTGTTTGAGGTCGGCCTGAATATCTTCGATGGCTTCCAGCCCCACGCTGATGCGCACCAGCTCCGGATTGACCCCGGCGCGGACTTGCTCTTCCGGCGATAGCTGGGAGTGGGTGGTGGAAGCCGGGTGAATGGCCAGGGTACGGGTATCGCCAACATTAGCGAGGTGCGAAACCAGCTCAAGCTGGTTGATGAAGTTTTTGGCCGCCTCATAGCCGCCTTTGAGACCAAACGTCAGCACCGACCCTGGCCTTCCCTTGAAGTACTTTTGGGCCTTGGCATGGCTGGGGTGGTCGTCTAAGCCGGGGTAGTTGACCCAGGCCACCTCGTCTTGCTCGCGCAACCAGTGAGCCAGGGCCAGGGTGTTTTCTACGTGGCGCTCTGAGCGCAGCGAGAGGGTCTCGAGGCCCAGCAGCAACAAGAAGGCCTCAAAGGGGCCCAGGCACTGCCCCTGGTCGCGCAGGCCGTCTACGCGGGCTTTGATAATGAAGGCCAGGTTCCCCAGGGCCTTGTGTAACTCGAGGCCGTGGTAGCCCGGTTGCGGCTCGGTGATCAGTGGATACCGCCCATTGTCCCAGTTGAAGTTGCCGCCATCCACAATCAGGCCCGCAATGGCCGCCCCATGCCCCCCAATCCATTTGGTGCCGGAGTGGGTCACGACATTGGCCCCCCACTCAAGGGGGCGGAAAAGGTAACCCCCATGCCCAAAGGTGTTGTCCACAAAGAGGGCGATTCCGCGTTCCTGAGCAGCCTGGGCAATCAGTTCGAAGTCGGGGATGTTGAGGGCCGGGTTGCCCAGCGACTCCAGATACCAGAAGCGGGTTTTATCGTCCGAGAGTCGAATAAAATCCTCCACACTCTCGGCGCTGTCGGTAAAGCGGCTCTCAATTCCCAGGCGGGGCAGGGTGACCTTGAACTGGTTGATGCTGCCCCCATACAGGTTGGGGGTGGAGACAAAGTTATCGCCAGCCTGGGCGATGTTGGTGATGGCCAGAAATTGCGCAGCATGGCCCGAGCTGGTGGCCAGGGCTGCTACCCCCCCCCTCCAGCGCTGCAATGCGCTTTTCCAGCACATCGGTGGTGGGGTTCATGATGCGGGTGTAGATATTGCCAAACTCCTGCAAGCCAAAAAGCCGGGCGGCGTGGTCGGCATCCTTGAACTGATAGGACGTGGTGGCGTAGATGGGCACCTGGCGGGCGCCGGTGATGGGGTCAGGGCTGTAGCCAGCGTGGAGCTGAAGGGTCTCGAAACGGTGTTTTTGCGACATAATCATCTCCTACCGCGATGGGATTGGGGCGCTTTCGGTAGGAGTTTTGCTATAGCAAAACCCCCTACCAGGCGTTCTTTTATGGCCGGAAGGGGGTCACGATGCGTGCATTCCCTTCTCTTATCTTTCTCGACTGCCAGACTATGCCAAGTCTCGAACGTTGTGTGCCTACAACATTCAGCAGTCGAGCCGGAATTAGCACCTTGCAAAAAAACTTTTGGTCATGAACAAAAGCTCTTTTGTGGGTTGCTGCGACTTCACTGGGCCGATTCCCTCCGCCGCTCTGGATAAAAGAACTTGCTTATTTGTGGCCGCGCCCCGGCGCGGATAAAGGTGAGTTTAGAGAGGTAGGGAAGCTCTGTCAACCCCTTCGCTTTAGTCGCGTGTTGAATTGGGATTGGCTTCACGGGCCCTGCGGCGCTCGAGCTTGTCCTGGTACATGCGCTGGTCAGAAAGCCGTACCAGGTCGCCATCGGAGGTAGCCTCATCGGGCATAGAAGCCATTCCGGAGCTAACGCTGGCCGTTGGAAAACCCTGGCTCTTGGTATTGAGTATAGCCGTTTCAATCCGGCTCAGAATCTCGGCCTGGTGGCGTGCATCTACATAGGGCAGAATGGCAGCATATTCATCTCCGCCGATTCGGTACACCCGCCCCAGCTCGAAAAAGCACTCTTGCATGGCCTGCGCGAAGGTACGCAGCAAAGCATCCCCGCGTTCGTGGCCTTCGGAGTCGTTGAGCTGCTTGAGGGTATCAACATCCAGGGCCAGCACACTGAGCGAGTAACCGACCCGCTGCGCACGCGCTACCTCACTCTCGAGGTCCGACTCAAAGGCACGGCGGTTGCCCAGACCGGTCAGTACGTCGGTATGCGCCATCATCTCCATGCGACGGGCCAGTACCTGGGCTTCACGGCGAGCTTGCTCGAGTTCGCGGGTGCGCTCAGCCAGCAACTGCTCAAAGTTTTGCTTGAGCTGCTCGATTTCTTCATCCACCCAGCCCAGTTGGGCTTTCTCCAGCTGTACCGAGAGCGAAAGGTCGGAGTCCAGGCGCTGCATATGCTCTTCCACATCGGCGGTGACTACCGCAAAGACCGCCAGGCAAGCCTCGACCACGGTCGGATCGAATTGCCGTCCGCTCTGACGCTTGATCTCCGCCAGCGCTTCAGCCACCGACCAGGCCCGCTTATAGGGGCGCTCGTGGGTAAGGGCATCCAGCACGTCAGCCACCGCCACGATACGCCCAGACATGGGAATGCTATCCCCAACCAACCCACGTGGATAACCGCTGCCATCAAAGTGTTCGTGGTGCGACAGGGCAATTTCTTCCGCCAGTCGAAGAATTTTGGAGCGTCCCCCAGACAGGATACGCGCGCCAATAGTGGTGTGGTCTTTCATCAGCTCGTACTCACCCACCGTCAGGCGATCCCGCTTTAGCAAAATCGCGTCCGGGATTCCGATTTTGCCCACATCATGCAAGCGCGCAGCCAGGCGCAGGGTTTCGACTTCGTGCTGGGGCCAGCCGAGTTCCTTAGCAATCATGGCCGCGTTGCGGCCTACCCGGTAGGTGTGCTCGCCGGTGGCATCGTCGCGGAACTCGGCGGCTAGGGCCAGGCGAGAAACAATTTCGAGCTGGGCAAACTCGAGCTCCTGGGTGCGCTGGAAGACCTTGGCCTGGGCCTCTTCGCGAGCCTGGCGCTCGAGTTCGGTTCTCAGCCGCAAGCTTTCCGCCTCGTTACGCACCCGCTCGAGCTCGAGGTGGTTCATCAAGGTCTGGCGCTGGCGCTCGCTTTCCTCGTTGAAGACTTCCCGCTCGAGGCGATGGTACTCCTCCAGGTGTTCGATGGCCTGGAGATATTCCCCGCTTGCACGGTGCACCCGTGCCAGCAGGCGGTGGGCCAGGTAGGTACTGCGTTTACGCTCGGCCTGACGTGAGAGTTCCAGGGCTTCCAAGCCGTACTCCTGTGCCTGGCGCAGATCCTTCAGTTCGACGCAGACCTCCCCCAGGCTGAGCAGTACGTCCAGAACGGTGGCACGCCAGTCTTTAGAGCGGGCCAGTTCCAGCACTTCCAACAGCGTCTGGGTGGCAACCTGGGGCTCACCCAGCGCCATCTGCGCCTTGGCCAGCCCTTCTAATGAGGTAAGCAAAATCCGTTCCAGCCCCAACTCTTTGCTGGCTACTACTACACCCTGGTGCGTATCCCTGGCCCTGGCGTAATCCTGGCGCTTGAAGGCCAGTTCCGCGATTAGCTGCAGAATCTGCAATTCGATAAATCTCTCCTGGGTGCGGCGGATCTCGGCCAGGGCCAGCTCGTAGTATCGGTCGGCCTGTTGGAAATTTCCCATTTCCATGTAGAGATTGCCAATGGAAGCCAGGTTGCCCGCCCGGTTGCGAGGGCTATGCCCTTCGTGGCGGTACAGTTGATAGGCCTCCAGAAATGCCTCGAGGGCCAGCGGATACTGCCCCAGTTCGGTGCGCAGGATTCCGATATTGTTGAGGACATTGGCCTCGGCAACTTGATTGCCCTGGATTCGCATGAGCGTGAGGGCTTTAGTGAGCTTGTCCAGAGCCTGGGCATACTCGGCCCTGGAGTGATGGATTCCGGCCTGCTGGTTGAGGCAGTCGGCCTCGGCAGCGGGTAGATTGGCTTGCTGGGCCAGCAAAGCGGCCTCGTCGAGGTAGCTCGAGGCCTGGTTGAGGTCGCCCTGCTCTCGCAAAATGGTGGCGGATAGCCGCAAACCCTCGAGCCTGAGCGTGGGTTCATCGAATGTGGATGCCAGCCCTACACCTGCCTGGGCCATCTGGACAGCCTCGCCCAGTTGTCCCAGCGAATGAAGAGCCCTGGCCAGGGTGAAAGAGGCTTGAACCTCGAGCGATAGCACCTGATGCAGCTGAGCCAGGGTTCTGGCTTCCTGAGCCAGACGGGATGCTTCCTGGGGTGCCTGGGCCAGGCACGCCTCGGATTCTCGTAGCAAAGATTCGATGCTTGACAGCGCAGACATCGAAACGGCGGTTGTTGGGTCGGTATCGCGCTGCACCACCACGGCCTCTATGCTAATCCTTGATGGAGGTTGTCAAGGCTTAAATAAACCTTGGGTTGGCGTACCCAGGTGGGGCCATGCTTATTCACCTTATGCACCATGTCTTCCCTAAGGCCCAGTCTACGACCTGAAGCACTGGCAGGCTGTGATAAATGCTCTTACGGCATGTAATGGCCCGGCTTGCGCTACAGAAGGCTTCAACAAATCCTTCTGCAAGGTATTGGCAATCCTGCGCTTATTTATTTGCTGCCAGGGCCGCCAGGCTGGCCCTACGAACCAGTTCCAGGTAAGCAGCGGGTGTTTGGGCAGGTCCCAGAATGACCCCCTGCACACCTCGATAACTTAAGGACAGCTCGAGCCAGTGGGCATCACTTTTCGAGACCAGCAACAGCAACCCAGGCGTGAGCCAGGGCACTGTTTCTGAAGCCAGGGCCGCGTCCACCCGTGCTTGTATTAGCGAGGCAGAAATTTTCTCACGGGGTATAGGCACAAACAATTCGTTGGCCCAACCCAGTTTCCAGGCCAACTCCCGGTAGGTCTGCCAGTCATCAATATCAAAAAACCAGGGCCCGGAGCCCCACTCCGCCCGTTCTATCTTTTCCTGATGGGCATTCAAAACTGCTCTAGCGCCTTGATCACCTTTGAGTTTTAGAACTTCAGGAAATAGCTGCCTGGACAAAAAAACAGGTGGGCGTATCTGGCCCTGCTCGCTGGCCACCACCGCAAGCTTTTGCGGGTCGCGGTGGTAGATGGCCCGCTTGAGCTGTGTGAGTTTTTCCGCTTCCATTGCGGGCATGTCGGCCAGAAACACCAGAACTCCCTGGGCGTCGGCAAGTGCCCGCATACCCGCTTTGAGCGAGGTGCTCTGGCCATATCGGTAGTGGCGGTTGAGGACGGTGAAAACCCTCGAGGAAAGGTCACCCGGCTGTGTTGCCAGCCACCGTTGCAATGCAAACCGAGCCACCCTGGCTTCACGCCCCAAAACCACCGCAATGCGCCCATCGGCAACGTACAGGGCATGCTCCAGAACTCGAGTCAACAGGATATGGCCCTGTCCGGCGGGCAGCAGAAACTTGGGAACCCCAAACCTCGAGGCCCTGCCGGCAGAGAGCACAATTGCGTCGATCGGTGGCATAGACGGGGTACTCGCCGAGAAAGTGATCGGGGTATGTTACGTAGGTCTGGCTAAAAGAGGTTGGGCTTTCCGTAAAAAACTTTCAGGCGATCCACAAATCAAAATAGCACTGCCAAGGCTCTGCAACCTACGGATGTTGACCTTTCAGAATCCGCAAGGCCCCTCCCACAAGACAACCCCTTGCCTGGTCGAAGCCGGATCTCAGGTGCAAACTGTAATCTCCAGCATGCTCAATCTGACTGCAAGGTTTTAGATTGGCCATGCTTGCAAAAGCGAAAAAACCAAAGGGAGGTTGGACAACATGATACCCGCGGCCTTTGAGTACAAGCGCCCGATGTCCCTCGAGGAAGCCATCAGCCACCTGGCTGAACTTGGCTACGACGCCAGAGTGCTGGCCGGGGGGCAAAGCCTTATCCCGGCCATGCGCTATCGCCTGGCCCAACCCTCCGTGCTGGTGGATATAAACAAGCTCCCCAACCTGGGGTATATGCACGAGGAAAACGGGATGCTCCGCATGGGTGCACTGGTACGCGATACCGACGTGGAGTTCAACGAACAAATACAACGCAAGTATCATCTAATCAGCGATGTTTCCAGGGTCGTAGCCGACCCCATCGTGCGTTTCCGGGGTACGGTGGTGGGTTCGCTATGCCATAACGACCCCTCTGGAGACTGGGCCGCTGCTGCCATTGCGGCTCGCGCGCAAATGGTCATTCAAGGCAAAAATGGGCCTCGAGTCGAAGCCATTGATCAGTTTTTAGTGGACAGCTTCGCTACCTCCATCGGCGAAGGGGAAATGGCAGTAGAAGCACGTTTCCCAATGCCAAACTCCCTCACCTCGGGCGCCTACGAAAAAATTGAACGCAAGGTAGGCGATTACGCCACCGCCGCCGCCGCCGTGCAAATCGAGCTCAACCCAGATGGAACCATCAAAGAGGCCGGTATCGGCATCACGGCGGTAGCCCATATGGCGCTTCGGGTAGCTGAAGGCGAAAACCTGTTGCGCGGCCAGAAGCCTTCACTCGAGCTGATCCGGGCTGCTGCCGAGGAGGCCCGCAAAATCGCCGACCCTAACCCCGACGCACGGGGCTCTGCGGAGTACAAGAAAGACATGGCCCGGGTACTGGTGGGCCGGGGCCTGATCAAGGCCCTGCGGCGCTTGAATGTGGTAGTGGCCTGATGACCCAAGGGAGCAACCATGGAAATCACCCTGAAAATCAATGGCGTTGAAAAAAAGCTCAATGTAGAACCCCGCACCCTGCTGGTTCATGCCATCCGCGATGCAGGGCTTACCGGCACCCACATCGGCTGCGATAGCTCGTCTTGCGGGGTGTGTACGGTGGTGCTGGACGGCAAAACGGCGGTTAAGAGCTGCACCATGTTTGCGGTAATGGCCGAGGGCCACGAAATCACCACCATTGAAGGCATGGCCCAGGGTGGAAAGCTACACCCGCTTCAGCAAGCCTTTTACGATCAGCACGGTTTGCAATGCGGCTACTGCACCCCCGGCATGATCATGTCGGCCCACGTTTTACTGCAACACAACCCCAACCCCACAGAAGAAGAGATTCGCTTTGGGCTCTCTGGCAACCTCTGCCGTTGCACGGGCTACCAGAACATTGTTAAAGCAGTTCAACAGGCTGCTCAGATGTTGCAACAACCCGCAGGCGCAGCAGCAGACGACTAAACAAAACGAGCAATAACTTATCGGTCTTTTGCTACCCAGGCAACTGAAAGGAGCACCAATGGCAGTTGAATCCGCGAACCTCGAGCCCAAGGGTATCCAGGGGCTCGGCAAGGCCATTAAACGCAAGGAAGACCCGCGCTTCATCGTGGGCAAGGGTAACTACCTCGACGACATCAACCTGCCCGGCATGTTGCACATGGCCCTTGTGCATAGCCCCTATGCCCACGCCAAGATTCTAAACATTGACGCCTCCGAAGCCCTCAAGATTCCAGGTGTCAAAGCGGTCATCACTTCCAAAGAGCTGGCCGGCGCTGGCCTGGCCTGGATACCGACCCTGGCTGGCGACAAACAGATGGTGCTGGCCGATGGTAAGGTGCTCTACCAGTACCAGGAAGTCGCAGCGGTCTTTGCCGAGAGCCGCCAGGCCGCCGCTGACGGGGCCGCTGCCGTACAGGTCGAGTACGAACCCTTGCCGGTGGTGGTAGACCCCTTCAAGGCCACCGCCCCCGATGCCCCGGTCTTGCGCGAGGATATCAAGGGCAATATGACGGGTGCGCATGGCCCCCGCCGTCACGACAACCACATCTGGACCTGGGACGTAGGCTCCAAAGACGAGACCGAAAAAGCCCTGGCCCAGTCTGAAGTCCGCATCAAGCAGCACATGGTCTACCCCCGCAGCCACCCGGCCCCCCTCGAGCCGTGTGGCTGCATCGGCGATATGAACAAGGCCACCGGGCGGCTCACGGTCTACATGACCAGCCAGGCTCCCCACGCCATTCGCACGGTGCTCTCGCTGGTGACGGGCATTCCCGAAAACAACATCCGGGTCATCTCGCCGGATATTGGGGGTGGGTTCGGCAACAAGGTACCCGTTTATCCCGGCTACGTGTGCGCCATCGTGGGCAGCATTGTGCTGGGGGCGCCGGTGAAATGGGTCGAGACCCGCACAGAAAACCTCACCACCACCGGCTTTGCCCGCGACTTCCACATGGATATCGAGATTGGAGCAACCAAGGAAGGCAAGGTCACGGCCATGAAGGTCTACACCCTGGCCGACCACGGGGCCTTCGACGCCGCTGCCGACCCCAGCAAGTATCCGGCGGGCCTCTTCTCCATCTGTACCGGCTCCTACGACTTCCAGAAAGCCTACGCCGAGGTGGATGCGGTCTATACCAACAAGGCCCCGGGCGGGGTGGCCTACCGCTGCTCCTTCCGCGTGACCGAGGCCAGCTATTTGATTGAGCGCAGCATGGACGTGCTGGCCCACGAGCTGAAGATGGATCCCGCCGAGCTGCGCCTCAAAAACTTCATCCAGCCTTCCCAGTTCCCCTACCCCTCGGCCCTGGGCTGGACCTACGACTCGGGCGACTACGAGAAAACCCTCAAGGTCGCCCTCGAGCGCATTGGCTACACCGAGCTGCGCAAGGAACAGGCCGAGAAAAGGGCCAGAGGCGAGCTGATGGGGATTGGCATCTCCACCTTCACTGAGATTGTGGGCGCCGGGCCCTCCAAGGACTTCGACATCCTGGGCATCAAGATGTTCGACGGGGCTGAAATCCGGGTTCACCCCTCGGGCTCGGCCATCGTGCGGGCCGGCACCCGCCACCAGGGTCAGGGCCACGAGACCACCTGGGCGCAGATTGTCTCTGAGGAGCTGGGCCTGGATGTGGACAAAATCATCGTGGAAGAGGGCGATACCGACACCGCCCCCTACGGCCTGGGTACGTATGCCAGCCGCTCCACCCCCACCGCAGGAGGCGCCATGGCGCTGGGCGCAAGGCGCATCCGTGAGAAGGCTAAAAAGATTGCCGCGCACCTGCTGGAGGTGGGCGAGGGCGATGTGGAGTGGGTGGACAAGAAGTTTGTGGTCAAGGGCGTACCAGGCAAGAGCGTGACTATGAACGAGGTGGCCTTTGCGGCCTACACCAACCTGCCCCCTGGCATGGAGCCGGGCCTCGAGACCACCTACTACTACGACCCCCCCAACCTGACCTTCCCCCACGGGGCCTACATCTGTGTGGTGGACATAGACAAGGGCACCGGCGAGGTCAAGGTGCGTCGCTTTGTAGCCATTGACGACTGCGGCACCATCATCAACCCCATGATTGTGGAGGGGCAGGTACACGGCGGACTGACCGAAGGCTTTGCCATGGCTTTCATGCAGGAAATCGCTTTCGACGAGCAGGGCAACAACCTCTCGTCGAATTTTACCGACTACCTGCTGCCCACCGCGCTCGAGACCCCCAAATGGGAGACCGGCCACACCGTCACCCCCAGCCCCCACCATCCCATCGGGGCCAAAGGCGTGGGCGAGTCACCCACGGTCGGAAGCCCAGCTGCCTTTGTGAATGCGGTGGTGGATGCACTAGCCCACCTGGGGGTGCGCCACATTGACATGCCCATCACCCGCGAAAAGGTGTGGAAGGTGCTGCGGCAGGCCGGGGTGGATTCGTTCTAGTGAGGAATGTCAATAGCCTATAGCTCATGGCTAATAGCGACCCAGATTGGTTTTGCCGTTGGCTATCAGCTATAGGCTATCCTCGAGGTTAGCGTATGAAACTGGAGTACAGCGGTCAAGAGAATGTTCAAGCCAATCCCGAGAAGGTCTGGAGCTTTATCCAGGATCCCCACAAAGTCGCCTCCTGCTTGCCTGACTTGAAGGCAGTAGAGTTCAAGGATGAAAGAAATATGGTGGCTACGGTAGGCGTAGCTGTAGGGCCTGTGCGGGGTTCTTTCAAGTTCAATATCGAACTTGACCCCCATCCCGAAGAAAATAAAGTGATGGTACGTATTCGTGGCGGTGGCCTGGGCAGTGCGGTAGATCTGACCGCCAGTGCTGACATCCTGGGTCAAGATGACCAAACCACCCTCCTGGACTGGCAAGGTCAAGCAACCGTCAGCGGGCCAGCAGCTACAGTGGGCGGACGGGTGCTCGACGCCCAAGCCAAGCGGCTCATCGAGACCGTGTTTGCCAACATGAGCAAAAAAATGAGCGAAGTTTAGCTGCTTTCCACAACACGCCAGGCTCAGGACAAATCTGAGCTAAAATGGCGCATTTGTGGCCAGCGAAAGATTTCATTGAGCCTGCTCGTTTTACGCTGTAAAGCAAATGGACATCTTCAGCAAAATCGCTGAACTAAGGCGCAAGGGCGAGACTTTTGCCCTGGCCACGGTGGTTTCGCGGCAGGCCCCAGTTTCCTCCCACCTCGGCGATAAAGCCCTGATCTTCGAGGATGGGCGCTTTGAGGGGTATGTGGGGGGATCTTGCTCCAGAGAAATTGTGCGTAAGCAGGCCCTCGAGGTCTTGCGGCTTGGTAAGCCGCGTCTGGTCAAAATCACTCCAGAAGCCGCCGCCAAGGTGGTGTTGGAACACGCCGAAGAGGTCATCATACCCATGACCTGCTCGAGCGAGGGCGCGGTGGATGTGTACATTGAACCCCTCGTTGCCAAGGCCAGCCTGCTGGTAGTGGGCGGCTCCCAAATCGCCCTCACGACAGCGCATATTGCGGCACGGATGAACTACAGGGTCACGCTGGCCTGCGATATGCCAGAGCTGGCCGGGGTGAGCCTCGAGTCCGACATCCAGGTGCTGGACTGGCGTGCGCTGGAGGGCTGGCTACCCAACCAGAACCCTGCCAAAACCAGCATCGTGGTGGCCTCGCAGGGACACTACGACGAAGACGCACTGGCCCTAATTGCCAGGTGGATGCCCAATCCCGCCTACCTGGGGCTCGTCGCCAGCCGCAAGCGCGGCGCTACGGTGCTGGATAACCTCGAGATTCTGGGCGTCCCCAAAACCGCCTTGTCAGGACTCAAATACCCCGCCGGACTCGACCTGGGCGGACGTGGGCGCGACGAGGTAGCCATCTCGATCCTGGCCGAAATTATCTTGCACAAAAGCGGCAAGGAGTGGGCCGATAGCGCTGGGGTTGCAATGGAAAAAGTTCCTGCCAGCACCCAGACCTCGAGCCAGCCCATGTCCTTCTCACCCCAAAACGACCCAAGCGTCATGAGGGAGATACAGCAGGTGGTGTCGGTTGCGGCTGAGGTGTCGGCCGCTCCCCCCTCCCCCGCTCCCCTACCGCCCGGAACGGCCATAGACCCAACCAGTGGCGAATTGTTGGAAATCGCCAAAGCGGTCAGCGCAGAATACCAGGGCCAGACCTACTACTTCAGCTGCCCCAACTGCCGGGCCAAGTTCCTCAAGAATCCCGACAAATATCTGAAAGGCAGGGCATGAGCCAGGCCGAAATTAACCCCCTGCTTACCACCGTCGAGGGCATCCAGGCCGTTTTACACGAGCGCAACTACATCGCCGACCTGCCCATGGCCACTGCCTTGCGGTTGGTAATGGCCCTGCGCAAACCTTTGCTCGTCGAAGGCCCTGCCGGGGTCGGCAAAACCCAGGTAGCCAAAACCCTGGCCGAGGTGCTGAATACCAGACTTATTCGCTTGCAGTGTTACGAAGGGTTGGACACCGCTCAAGCCCTCTACGAGTGGAACTATCCCAAGCAGATGCTGCACATTCGCCTGACCGAGAACAGCGGCTCGAGCATAGCCCAGCGCGAGGCCGAGATTTTTAGCGAAGCCTACCTGCTGCGGCGCCCGTTGCTGGAGGCCATCTCGCAGGACAAGCCTCCGGTGCTCCTGATTGACGAAATTGACCGCACCGACGAAGAGTTTGAGGCTTTTTTGCTGGAGCTTCTGGCCGAGTTTCAGGTCACCATCCCCGAGCTGGGTACCGTAAAAGCCACCCACCGCCCCTACGTGATTCTTACTTCTAACCGTACTCGAGAGTTGTCAGATGCCCTGAGGCGGCGGTGCTTGTACCTGTGGCAAAACTACCCTAGCTTCGAGAAAGAAGTCGAAATCATCTGCACTAAGCTGCCGGGTATCAACGTGCGGTTGGCCCAGAAAATCGCCACGGTGGTAGCGCACCTGCGCGAACTTCCCCTGAACAAAGCCCCCGGCGTGGCCGAGAGCCTGGACTGGGCAGAGGCCCTTGTATCGTTGCACCAGGAAGCGCTGGATATGGGGGTTTTGGAGCAAACCTGGGGTGTGATTCTAAAGGATAAGGACGACCTGACCCTGGTGGAGGCCCACAAAAAGCGCATTGCCGAACTGGTGGCATAGGCCCGGGAGCATGACGTGGTATATCAAAGAGGCCCTTCTAGCTGTTTGGCAGCTTGAAATCAGGTTAAACCGATGTCCAGCACTATCGAACCCCAGCGTTTTCCGTATGGTAATCTGCCCGAGAACCTGATTGCCTTTGCCGAACACCTGCGACACACTACCCAGCGGTTCAACCTTGGCCCTGGAGAAGTAGCGGATGCCCTGCTGGCGCTAGAAGCCGTTCAGCTGGGCAGCCTCCAGGAAGTAAGGCTGGCTTTGAAACTGGTTTTTTGTAGCAACCTCGAGCAAGAACGGGTCTTTGACGACCTGTTTTTCCAGTTTTTTCTGCCCGGCCGCAAGCGAGTCGAGGCCCAGCCCAATGCCCACAAGGCAAGCCCCGGCAACCAGGGCGAGACCGGCCAGAAAAGCCAGCCTGCCCGCAACAACCCCTCCGAGACCCTTCTAGACCCAAGAAGCCCACTGGCGCAGGGCAAAGCCAGGTTGGCTGAAGACGCCGATACCGACGACTGGGCCGCCCCTCTGCTCAAGGCCATGTTTAGCCGTACCCAAGGGAGCGAGACCCCGGAGGTTGAGATTCTCCAGCAAGACCTGGATGCCATGCTCCATGCTGCGGCGCAACTGGTTAATCAGGTCAGGCTGGGCCGTAGCCGCCGTTGGGTTAGCACACCCAGGGGCACTCGTTTCCACTTTCGACGCACCCTGAGAAAAGCCCTGCACACCGGGGGTGAGCCGCTTTATCCCGCCTGGCAGCACCACCCCAAGCGCCAGCCTCGCTTTGTGTTTGTGCTGGACGGAAGCCGCTCGATGCAATCCTACTCCGACCGGCTCTTGCAATTTGCCTTTGCCCTGCGCACGCGCTGTAACCGGGTCGAGGTATTTGTCTTTTCAACGGGTCTGAAGCGCATTACCCCTGAACTCGAGAAAGCGGGAAGCTTTTCCGAACGCCCTAGGCTCAGCCGGTTGGGTCAGGCCTGGGGGGGTGGAACCCAAATCGGGGAGAACCTACTCCATTTGGAGCAAAAGTACGGGGGCCTAATCCGGGGCGACAGCATCGTAATCATTGCCAGCGATGGCCTGGACACCGGTGCACCGGAAGTACTGGACTATGCGCTGCGACAGATACACCAGCGCAGCGCAGCCCTGATCTGGCTGAACCCTTTGCTAAAGAGCGAAGGCTACAACCCCCACGCCAACTGCATGAAGACCGCCCTCCCCTACCTGGATCGGTTCTGCGCTGCCCACACCCCCGAGGAATACGCCCAACTTACCCACCGCTTGCGACTGCGCAAATAGGCCCAGCACCCCTACCGAGCGCTGGCCACCCGGCGAAATTCACGATCGAGCCGGGCAAAAGCCGGGCCCTCTACCAAACCCACATCAATGGCTTCCGAGGCCAGGGTCTCGAGGCGAACTGCGCCAAAGCCATCGGCCCGAACTGCAAAGGTCCAGCGCATCTCGATGGTTGCTTCCGGTTGTCCTTGGGCATTGAGCCGTTGGGAGACATATATGGCCGTAGAACCCGTTCCCAAACGCTGTACCCAGCGCCCATAGCCTGGAAGCGGACGGGCTTCCAGGGCATAGTAGGAGGCCACCGATTGGGATAGCCGTACGATAATCGGATGTCCGGCCCCCACAGCCTGAACACTTCCAAGGGGAAAACCACTACCCACATCGTAGACTACCTCGCCAGGGTCGGCCCGCACCGTAGGGCCACAGGCCGCCAGGAGGGCAACGCCTACCAGCATCAGTGCAATCCAGTTGCGCATAGGTATTCCTCCGGTTTTATGTTACGCCTTGAAGGGTGCCAGTCGGTTAGGGTTTCACAAAGTTAGCGCAGTGTGGGCAAGTGGTGTTTTCCCACCACCGATTCAAAACAAAACCTTGAGTACCCACTAGATGCCTTCGCAGGCATGTCTCCCTTATTCTTCCAAAACTTCCAGCAACTTGGCCCAGTCAGTTGGGGCCTGGGGCTGGGTATAGGCAGTGTCCATCTGGGCAAGTTGGAGTTTACCCGAGTACTCTTCGTTGACGGCCTGCCAGTAGGTATATTCCTCGATGACCCAGATACCGCTTTCACGTGCTCCATTCCCACTTGCCCTCACCCCACCAAAAGGCAGGTGGGCCTCGGCGCCCACGGTGGAATTGTTGATGCTGGTCATACCGGCCTTGATTTCATTTTTAAAGCGGTAGGCCCAGTCGCGGCGGTTGGTGTAGACCGCACTGGAAAGGCCATAAGGGTGGGCATTGGCGGCCCAGATGGCTTCGTCCAGCCCTTCTACCCGCACCAGGTTGATGGTAGGGCCAAAGATCTCCTGCTCAAACTGCTTCATGCCGGGCCGGGCCTCCCATACCGTAGGCCAGCCAAAAGTACCAGCGTCGGGGTCGCCCTTGAAGCTGGGATAGGGGTTGGAACCGGTAATACGGGCCTTGCCAAACAGGAGTGTGGCCCCATCCACCCGACCCCAGGAATAGTGTTCGATCCAACGCTCAAAAAGGCGCGTGTTTATGAAGGGGCCATAGGTCACCTCGGGGAACTCGAGGGGATTGCCCACCACCGTCGCCTCAGTCTTTTCTAGGAAGCGCTTTTTGAACTCGTCGTAGATGGGCGCGTCTACAATAATGTTGCCCGCGCTGGTGCAGCGTTGACCGCCGGTGGCAAAAGCGCTCCACCAGGCCCCCTCCACGGCTAGCTCGAGGTCGCTGTCACGCAGCACCACCAGGGGGTTTTTACCGCCAAGTTCCAGTGTCGGGCGCAGAAGATTGCGGCCCGCCACCTCCCCAATCCAGCGCCCCACCGCCGTACTGCCGGTGAAGGCGAATTTGTTGAGCAAGCCCTCGTCCATCAGTTCGACCAGCCACTGCCCCGTAGATCCTTTGCCTTCGCCAAACACCACATTGATAACCCCAGGCGGCAGTCCGGCTTCCTCGAAGAGCTTGACAAAAACATAGGAAAGTGCGGGAGAGTCGTCGGAGGGCTTCCAGACCACGGTGTTGCCGGTCAGGATAGCCGGAATTAGCTTCCAGGACGGTACTGCAATGGGAAAGTTGCCTGCCGTGATCATGCCCACCACGCCAATGGGCCTGCGGAAGGTAAAAAGTTCTTTGTTCTTCATCTCGCTGGGCACCGTCTGGCCGTAGAGCCTGCGCCCTTCCGAGGCAAAGAAGATGGCCGTATCGATGGCCTCTTGCACATCGCCACCGGCCTCTTTGAAGGTCTTACCCACCTCGCGCACCATCAGCCGCACCAGGGTGTCTTTTTCACGGGTCAGCACACTAGCCAGGTTCATTAAAACCCCACCACGAACAGGGGCGGGCGTGCGCGACCACTCCTGGAAAGCTTTTTGGGCCGCTAACGTAGCTTTTCGCACAGTTTCTTTGGAAGCTTCGGGAAAGCGCGCTGTAAGGTCGGCCCGGTCGGCAGGGTTGTGGCGCTCGAGCTGCCTGCCATCGAAGACTTCCTCTCCACCGATAATATGGCCAATCTCCAGGGTACTACCATATCTGCTTTTATGTGTTTGCACGGTTCACCTCTCTACCGAGTTGAGCTTGGCCCGAAGCGCCTCAACAGTAGCCGCCGGTACCAGCTTGGACACATCCCCCCCATAGCGGGCGATTTCCTTGATCATGGTGGAAGAAACAAATGACCAGCGGGTAGCCGCCATAATGAACAAAGTCTCGGGATGATTGCCGTATTGGCGGTTGAGGTGAGCCATTTGCAGCTCGTTTTCGTAATCGGACACCGCCCGCAATCCTTTGACAATCACTTTGGAGTTAATCCGTTTCATGTAATCTACCAACAGGCCGCTAAAGGTATCCACTTCCACATTGGCCATGCGGGCGCTGGCTACCGCCTGGCGGATAATCTCGACCCGCTCTTGTGGGGTAAAAAGCCATAGTCCGCGTTTGGAGGGGTTCTCGAGCACTGCAACGGTTACCTTGGCGAAATGCCTCGAGGCCCGCTGAATCACATCGAAGTGGCCGTTGTGCAAAGGGTCAAAACTCCCCGGATAAACCACATGCATAAAGCCTCGCTTTCGCGGAGTATCTTCACATAACGGGTCGCAAAGCGTCAAACGCACCTAGCGTAAGGGGATTCAGGGCCGGAGCCCGGGTCTCACTAAAACAGGTCTATTGCAGGATAATGCCCATCAATTGTACTTGACCCGAGACCGCAGGGCCGCCAAATCCCCACGCACGGATTTATTTCTGAGTGGTGGGTTGTATTTCATCTGCAACCGTTTTGGCTTCAACGATACTAATGGTATTAAAGCCATACTCTCTACGCTCCCCCATTGGCAGGGTCAGTTCGGTGGGATGCTGCAAAATATAAATACCACCCGGTTCGACAATTCCAGCCTCGAGCAAACGCTCAAAATCCTGCACCAGATTGTGGGGGTAGGGCGGGGCCATGAAGGCCACGGTAAAGCGCAAATCCCGCCTTTTCGCGTCCAGTAAATAATCCTCCACAGCCTTCCCCTCAATCCGAACCTTTAGGCGGGCTTTAGCAGCATTCTCACGCAGACACTGAATGGCCAGACGATCTTTTTCCACCAAGGTGGTCTCAAAACCCTCCGAGGCGGCCTCGAGCCCTATTGCGCCACTGCCCGCATACAAATCCAGAAAGCTACCCCTGCGTGGATAGCGAAAACGCAAATAGTCAAACAGGGCCTTGCGTAGCCGTACCGGACTCGGTCGCGCCGATTGCGGTACTTTTAGCACAACCCCTTTGGCCGTTCCGCCCAGAATTCGCAGCACCGTAGCACCCTCAGGATCACTGCCCGGGAACTCGAGTCGGAATCTGCACCATGTCCGGACTACGGAACCAGATCTGGCATTGCACATTGCGCGTTTGACTGGGCTTGACCTGTACTTCAAACCGGCTGCTGGCCCCATTGGCCAGGCTGCGCACCGCGATGGGGGCTGAATTAGTGCCATAAACCCGGCGATTGGGCACCCCATTCACCGTGGTAACCTCCTTGTCGGTTACGCGCAGGTTGATTCGAACATTGTTCAGGGTTTGCCCCGACTGATTGACCACCGTACCTCGTGCCACCATGGCACCGCTGGTGTTGAGGGCGCAACTCCACTCGCTGACCCGAAGCTTGTAGACCGTACCCTGCGCCTGACCCAGTCCCATTAACAACGTCAACGCCACAAAAATAACGGCTTTGTTCATACCTCAATGCTACCAAAGAACCGACGTTACTCCTAAAACCAGGCCCCATATCCGATACTTCCTGTCCACCTCCCGGCTGATCCTGTGAGGATGTGAAGGCCGTGAGGCCCATCTACCCATCGGCCCATCGGCGGGCTTACAGATACAACACCTCCATGTGAGCCGGGCTGGTTGCAGGGTCCGGCATTCCTTGGAAATACTCAGCGGGGGCTGGGAACCAGGGAAGCAATTTGCACCACTCGAGGGTTGCGAAACCACAACTCACACCGATTGACCGAGTCAAAACCAGTACGAATCCGCACCTCAAAAGGGGCCACTTCTCCAGGCATCAAGTTGCGGTCTTGCAACGCAGCGGAATTGCTGGCCATGCGAAGCCCAGGCCCAATTACCCTTACGCTCGCCCTCAGGTCTTGCAAAGACCGGGAGCTAATATTCTTGACCGTACCCTGCACCAGTACCCCTCGAGCAAAGGCTTTACAACTCCAGGAAACCACCCGCAGGCGATAAACGCTCGACTGGCCCGCCACCAGACCGACGATGGTGAGAACCCACAAAAAGACGAGCAAACGTTTCATGACTTATCTGTTGTACTGGGGCCATGACCTGCTGCCGGCCCTGCTGCATTTCAGGAGTTTCTACCCGGTAGCAGTTTATCGCAGAACTGAGTTTCACCAATCGTTATTTGAAGCCCGTGAGAAGAGCCTTGGAAGGTTTGTCAAAAAACCCCACGAATCGTGGGGTCTATTGGTCGAGGAGACTGGATTCGAACCAGCGACCCCCTGCTCCCGAAGCAGGTGCGCTACCAGGCTGCGCTACTCCTCGGCACCAGCAGTTTATGAGTATAGAGTGGACTCGAGGCTTTGTCTAGGTAAGCCTTGAGCTGGCAAATGCACAAGGCCTTTTAGGGGTTGACCGAGTACCAGGCGTTAGCGTCAAGGTCTAAATGGAGAAATACACGAGCAATCAACCTTTAAAGGCGCCTGGCATCATTCCCCCAATCAGTGGCCTCGCCCAAAAGAACTGGTATAAGGTGGCTCGAACCGACCTGCTTTTCCTATGGCCAGGGCCGCGAAAGCCGAAACTGCTCTCTTGAGAAACTACTAAAATTCTCATACTGGCGTTAAGAGGCTAAACCCTGCCTTAATCAGTGCCAAACGAGTGGACTACAACCACTATTTGTCATACCATCGGTCTAGAATGTTACTGCTGTACCAGCATTTCTTCGCGATAACCCACACCTGGAGGAACCCGTGAAACACTGGCTTTGGCTAACAATCTTGCTGAGCGCTACAGCATGTTCGCTGCAAGATACAGGCACCAATCCCACCCGGTCGGGGCTATGGTCGGATCCCAAAATCTGGCCCGCTGGACAAGTACCCCGTCAGGGTGAGGTGGTGAACATCCCCGCCGACCTGGCCGTGACGCTTGATGTCAACCCGCCGGCACTCAAGGGGCTTAAAATCTACGGCGTATTGCGCTTTGACAACAAGGATTTACAGCTCAGCGCCGACTGGATCATGGTGCACGGAAAGCTCGAGATCGGCACCCCCAGCCAGCCCTTCCGCAACCGAGCCGTCCTGACCCTTACCGGCAACAACCCCAACGAAAATATCATGGGCATGGGCAGCAAAGTGATTGGCGTGATAATGGGGGGTGTGCTGGATTTGCATGGGGAGCCCCGCAATGGCTGGACCAAACTGAGCGGGAGCGTGGCTGCCGGTTCTAACCGCATAACCGTGCTGGATCCCAGTGGATGGCGGGTAGGAGACCGCATCGTGCTGGCCTCCACCGATTTCAACCCTGAACAGGCAGAAGTCAGAACCATCACCGCCATTGCAGGCAACACCATCACCCTCGACACGGCCCTCCGATACCCCCATTTTGGCGAGGTTACCTATGGGGTGGATCAACGCGGGGAGGTGGGCTTGCTGAGCCGCAACATCACCATCCAGGGGGACGAGGCCTCGAGCCAGAGCGGTTTTGGAGGTCACATCATGTCCATGCAGGGGGGCACCCTGCGTGTTTCGGGTGTGGAGCTGCTGCGCATGGGCCAGCGCAACACACTGGCCCGCTATCCCATCCACTGGCACCTGATGGGCGACGCTCCGGGGCAGTACCTCAAGCAGTCTTCCATCCACAATAGCTTCAACCGTTGCGTCACCATTCACGGCACCAGCCGAGTGGAAGTGGTGGGCAACGTGGCTTACAACGCTGTGGGGCACTGTTATTTCCTCGAGGACAGCGCCGAAACCAAAAACTTGCTCGAGAACAACCTGGGCATTCTGACCCGGCGCCCCAACAGCCAGCAGGGCGAACGCCCGATCATTCCCACCGACACCAACCCCGCCACCTTCTGGATCGGCCACCCCGACAACATCGTGCGCAACAATGTGGCCGCAGGTTCGCACCACACCGGCTTCTGGTATGCCCTGCCCGAAAACCCCACCGGCCCTTCGGCCACCACTACCATCTGGCCCCGCCGCACCCCGCTCGGCGAGTTCTCGGGCAATGTCGCCCACTCCAACTGGGACGGGCTGATGGTAGACCGCGGCCCCAACAAAAACACCCTGGAATCCGAGCCCACCTATTACAACCCCCGCACCAACCCCGCCGACGGCCAGAACCAGTACGACGACGCCAAGAACCCGCCCGTTTTGGCCGAGTTCAAGAACTTTACCGCCTACAAAAATCGCGGGAATGCCGCTTGGCTAAGGGGTATTAATCATAAAGTAGTCGGAGCTAAACTGGCCGACAATGCCATAGGGGTGACCTTTGCCTCCTCGGAGAGTACCCTGGAAGACTCGCTGATAGTGGGCGATAGTGCCAACCGGGGCTTCCCCGAAAGCTGGGAGTTTCGTGGGGCGGATGGCCGCAGTCTGCCCAGGCCCTGGGCAGCCAGCAATGGCGGCCCCATCCAGGACAACTTTCCCATCCGGGGTTTTGAGTTCTACGACGGCAAGATTGGCTTCCGCAACGTGCAGTTTGTCAACTTCCAACCCCTGCAAA
Source organism: Meiothermus sp. (assembly GCF_026004115.1). Taxonomy (NCBI): domain Bacteria; kingdom Thermotogati; phylum Deinococcota; class Deinococci; order Thermales; family Thermaceae; genus Meiothermus; species Meiothermus sp. The sequence goes on along the minus strand of NZ_BPIM01000001.1, from coordinate 2,963,665 downwards.
TCCAGAATGCCCAGGGTGGCCAGACCGCCACGCGCGAGGCCGCGGCCATGAGCTACCTGCGCTTTACCGATTTTGCCATTGATAGCCGCAATTTTGCGCAGGGAGCGCGTTTCAATAACGCCAAGCCGGTCTACCTTCCTCCCAGACCAGAGCCCACCCCCGAGGAGGTGGCCAACGACGACAACGCCGATGGCTACCGGGGCGGGGTTTTTGTGGATGTTGATGGCTCGGTTAGTGGGAGCCCGGGTCGTGCCATCGTCCTCAACAATCCCTTCCTGCTCGACACCAACTGCACATTGCAGGCCGAGTGGAATGCGGGCATCTGCAACTACAGCTATGGTCGGCTTTACATCTACAACGAAAGCGGCGGCAATATCGCCCCAGTCTCGCTGACCCGCAACGATGGTAGCAATCCGGTATTCCGAATGTGGGGTACCCCCAGGAGCGGCGATAATCTCAATTTTGGCGCGAGCGTCATCAAGGGCCGTACCTATACCCTGGGCGTGACAGGAACCGTTCCCAACAAACTCAAGCTGCGTTTTGATGATAGTGCACCGGAAGACTTCATTACCCTGGCTATACCCTACACTGGGGAACCCTTCATATACCGTGACTACTGGATCGACAATCGCAACAAACTACCGCGTGCGGCTTCCCGGAGCGATTTCGAAGCCAGCTCAGGGGACCGCTACTGGAGTGAAGGCGGCAGTGTTTTTGTGAAGCTGGTGGTGCGCAATCAGCCAGGCCGCGACTGGGCCGTACTAGACATTTGCCGCAACGACCTTTGCAAGTAATACCAGATTCGGTTAGTTCGCCGCCATACGGCGGCGAACTAACCCGACTGAAAGGAGTGCTCTAAGTGCGCCCACATTAGATTTTTGTCGTGACGGTTTCGGCGAAAGAAGTGGCCGGTCTTCAAAGCGGCGCAGCTTATGGGCTCCCCTTTTCGGGTAGAGCAAATTCCTAAGGTTGTTGTACTTAGGATTCAAAAAGATAGCCTCTGGATTTTTTGGTTTGATGACTATCTTTTTGAATCCGGTATAACCTCGGCGCGCTTGGAGGTATGAGTTCGAGGATTCAATGCCGCTGAGTTTTTGTCCGTAGCAAGTGGGCCAAACCGTTCTCGTCTAGCACAGGAACACCCAGCTCCTGGGCTTTGGCCAGTTTGGAGCCTGCACCTGGCCCCGCGACCACGTAACTGGTTTTCTTACTGACCGAGCCGGATACTTTGGCCCCCAGGGCCTCGAGTTCCCGCGCCACCTCATCCCGGGGGCGGGAGAGTTCTCCGGTAAGCACGAAGGTAAGGCCTTCCAGTACGTTGCTTTTTTGCCTCTCTCTGGCCTCAAAACTAACCCCGGCAGCCCGCAGGCGCTCTATAAAACGGCGCATCTCGGGTTTGGAAAGGGCATTGTGGATAGCCTGGGCGGTGACTTCGGCAATGTCCGGTACTGCATCAAGCTCGTCCACTGTGGCCAAGAGGATATTGTCCAGATGGCCAAAGCGCTTAGCTAGGGCCCTGGCAGTGGTCTCGCCTACCTGCGGAATGCCCAGGGCAAATAAAAGCCGCTCAAGACCGCGACTTTTGCTGCTTTCTATCTGCTCGATCAGGTTCTGGGCACTCTTCTCGGCCATGCGCTCGAGGGCCGCTACGTCCTCTTTACGGAGCCGGTAGAGGTCGGCGGCGTCCTTGACCAAACCAGCCTCCAGAAGCTGCTCGATGAGTTTTTCCCCCAGACCTTGAATGTCCATGGCCCGGCGGCTGGCAAAGTGACGGATAGACTCAAAAGCTTTAGCTGGACACAAGGGGTTGGGGCAGAGATGAATTTTGCCCGACAGTACAAGCTCGGTATTGCATTCTGGGCAACGATGAGGCCATTCTACGGGCTTGTGGCCTCTGGGCGCATCGGTCAAAACACGCAGCACCTCGGGAATGACCCCGCCGGATTTGTGCACCAGTACGGTATCGCCAATCCGCAAGCCCAGCTCCTGCACGTAGCTTTCATTGTGCAGGGTAACCCGGCTGACGGTGGAGCCATCCAGCGTGATGGGCTCGAGTTCAGCCACCGGCGTGACCCGTCCAGTACGCCCAACCTGAAACACCACATTCAATACCCTCGTGGGCTTCTCTTCGGCAGGAAACTTGTACGCAATGGCAAAGCGGGGGGTTTTGGCAGTGTAGCCGAGTTCCGACCAGAGGGCCAGGTTATTGAGTTTGACCGTCACCCCATCGGCTTCAAAAGCCAGCGCCCGACGACGGGCCAGCATAGCCCGATACCCCTCCTCAACCCCCTCCACACCATGTACCACACGGTAATGGGGCTCTACCGAAAACCCCAGTTCCTCTAGCTTCTTCAGCAACTCGACCTGGGTGGCCACACCAAAAGCTTCGGGCCTTCCCACCCCATAAAACAGGCCGCGCAAGCCCCGGCTGGCACTTACCCTGGGGTCTTTTTGCCGCAAGCTACCGGCTGCAGCGTTGCGGGGATTCTTGAAGGGCGCCGCACCCTCCTCTTCCAACTTCGCATTCAACTCCAGAAAGGCTTGAATGGGTAGATAGATTTCACCCCGCACCTCGAGGCTTAAGGGCTCCTGCAGTCGGCGCGGCACATCGTCAATGGTGAGCAGGTTGGGGGTAATGTCCTCCCCCACCGTGCCGTCACCCCGGGTCAGGCCCCGACGCAGCACGCCATCGCGGTAAATCAGATTGACCGACAAACCGTCAATTTTATACTCCAGCACATACTCACGCGGCTCTTCAGCGCCCAGAGCACGGTTAATGCTGGACTCAAAATTTTCGATGTCCTCGCGACTAAAGGCATTGCCCAGCGAAAACATGCGGCTTGGATGGGGCACCGCTTCGAAAGTGGTCTCGTAGAGCTGGGCGCCCACGGTTTGCGTAGGTGAGTCGGGTGTAACCAGTTCGGGGTGCGCTTCCTCCAACGCCTTGAGTTCGCGCATCAAGCGATCGTACTCGGCATCGGAAATAACCGGGTCGTCAAGGACAAAGTAGCGATAGTTGTGGTAGCGAATTTGTTCCCGTAGTTCCTGAACTCGCTGTTTAGGCGTAGACATAACGCGATGCTACCATCTTAACTCAAAGCCACTTCAAATCGGTGTCGTAGCCGGTCTCAAAATGCCAGAGGTATGCTTCCTTCTTTTGTCCAGGGCCAGTGCATAAAGTAAAACCACGCATTCCTCCCCCAGCGGGGGAGGCCAGGTGGGGGTATAACCCCTAGCCAGGTAGCCTACCTACGAGCATTTTTTCCAACACTAAGCGCTTGAAGTGCTCCTGGCTGAGGTTTGCGAGGGTTCACGCACCGGCCCTGTTCTTTTGTCAAGCCCCTTTCAAGCCTCATGATTTCTGCTCTATAATGCGCTTCGGCTAACAGCCAGTTCAGAACTTGTGTTGTTCACAAGTAGATGGAGGCGAATCGCATGAAGAAACTCGTAGTGCTCGGTGTTGCCATGGCTACCGCATTGGGGCTGGGCCTGGCCCAGGAAATCCGTGTGGGCATGGCTTTCGACGCAGGTGGTAAAAACGACCGCAGCTTCAACCAGTCTACCTTTGAGGGTGCCCAGCGGGCTGCCAAGGAGCTAGGCGTCAAGGTCTTTGACTTTGAGCCCGGTGACCCGGGCCAGGTAGGCCAGGGCATCCGCCGTTTTGCCGAGGAAGGCTTCGACTTGATCGTGGGAGTGGGTTTTGCCAACGAGCCCTCGATTACCAAAAATGCCCAGGAATTCAAGGACATCAAGTTCGCGGTGATTGACTCCGTGCCTTGCGAAGGCAAGTGCGACAACGCCGTTGGTCTGGTCTTCCGCGAGCACGAAGGTAGCTACCTGGTAGGCTACATCGCAGGCCGCACCACCAACACCGGCGTGGTGGGCTTTGTGGGCGGCATGGACATCCCGCTCATCCACAAGTTTGAGCAGGGCTACCGGGCCGGGGCCATCGCGGGTATGCGCGAGCGCAACATCGCCAACCCCCGCGTGCTCATCAACTATGTGGGCAACACCCCTGCCGCCTGGAACGACCCCGGTAAGGCTAAGGAAATCGCCACCGCTCAGTCCAAGCAGGGTGCCGACATTATCTATGCCGCCGCTGGTGCTTCGGGCCTGGGCGTGCTGGACTTTGTGAAGCAGCAACGTTGCTTGAAGCAAAACGAGCTGCCCTCTGGCGTGCGTTTCATCTCCAACAACGGCTCGGCAGTGCCCCGCTACGCCGCCTACAACCAGTCTTGCCCCGCTGCCACCACCCGCCCCATGTTCATGATTGGGGTAGATGCCAACCAGAACTACCTGGGCGACACCGATAACAACCCCCGCACCCTCAACCATGTGCTCACCTCCATGCTCAAGCGGGTGGATGTGGCCACCTATGATGTAATCAAGGCGGTCAAGGAGAACACCTTCAAGGGTGGGGTGCGCGAGTTCGGCCTGAACAACAATGGTGTGGGTTACTCCCTCGACGACTACAACCGCGCCCTGATTCCTCAAGCGGTCATCAACCGCCTGGCTGTGCTGCGCAGCCAGATCATCTCTGGCGCCATTAAGGTGCCGGACAAACGCTAATCTGGCTCTAGATAGCGCCCAGGGATTCTCCCTGGGCGTTTTTCAATTCCTCTCTTTTCGTTTATACCAAACTTGGGCAGTTAGCTTTGAGGGCGTCCCAGGCTCCCTCATCGGGCGACACCCCAGATGCGGCCAATCACGTTCTTATCGCTGTTTGTAAATAGCGTGGTCGGGGTGTCGCCACCTTCTCTCACCGGGAAGAAGGCAAGGGGTTCGTGTGAATTTGGTATTACTGGCCTTCGGCTGTGACAGCGTAAGGCTTGACTGTATGATGAGGGGCATGAACAATACCGTCTCCGACCCCAAACCGCAGGAAAAGGGTGCGGTGGCCCTCGAGCTCAAAAACATCACCAAACGCTACCCCCTGGTGCTCGCCAACGACCATATCTCGCTGGATGTGCGCTGGGGCGAGGTGCTGGCGGTAGTGGGCGAAAACGGAGCGGGTAAGTCCACCCTGATGAAGATTGTGTACGGCCTGGTCAAACCCGATCAGGGTGAAATCTGGGTTAATGGCCAGAAAGTTAACATCACTGAACCGGGCGATGCCATTGCCCAGGGCATTGGGATGGTGCACCAACACTTCATGCTGGTAGACCCTTTTACCGTGCTGGAAAACGTGATTCTGGGGTCCGAGCCTACCCAGGGGGCCCAGCTCAACCTGGCCCAGGCCCGCGCTGAGGTCGAGAGCTTGATGAAAGACCTCGAGTTCGACCTGCCCCTCGATACGCCTGTAGAGGAACTGCCGGTGGGCTTGCAGCAGCGGGTGGAAATCCTCAAAGCGCTATACCGCAAAGCAAAAATCCTGATTCTGGACGAACCTACGGCCGTGCTTACACCCCAGGAAGCCGACGAGCTTTTTGACTTCTTACACCGCTTCGTGAACCAGGGCAACGCCGTCATTTTTATCAGCCACAAGCTGGCCGAGGTCATCAAGCTATCCAACCGTGTGACCGTCATTCGGGATGGCAAGGTAGTCGGTACGGTTAGCACACTCGAAACCAATGTGGCCCAACTGGCCCGCATGATGGTGGGGCGCGAGGTGATTTTGTCGGTGGACAAAACCGAGGCCCAGCCCGGCGAGGCGGTACTGAAAGTTTCCAACCTGACCATCCCCGGCAAAGACAAAAAGCACCGCCTTAATGGGGTCTCGTTTGAGGTACGGGCAGGTGAGATTGTGGGCATTGCAGGTGTGGAGGGCAACGGCCAGACCGAGTTGGTGGAGGCCATCACGGGCTTGAGGCCTTATGAGGGCACCATTGAGTACGAAGGGCAGACCCTCCGGCCAAACGCTCGAGTCGTGCGTGAATGGGGCGTATCGCACATCCCCGAAGACCGCAACTCCAGGGGTCTGGTGCTGGACTTTACTACCCGCGAGAACCTGATTTTGGGCGACCACTACAAGAGGCCCAACGCAGGCTTCTTAGGTTTCATTGATGCTGACATCATTGAACAGGAAGGCCGCGAAATTGTGGAGCGGTTTGATGTACGCCCCCGAAGCACCGAGCTGGCCGCCCGCCGCTACTCGGGTGGCAATGCTCAAAAAATAATCGTGGGACGCGAGTTAAGCCGCAAGCCCCGGGTGCTGGTGGCTGCCCAGCCTACCCGTGGGGTGGACATTGGCGCGATCGAGTTCATCCACGAAAATATAGTCAAGGCCAGGGATGCGGGCATGGCCGTATTGCTGGTCTCTGCCGACCTCAACGAGGTGCGCTCGCTGTCCGACCGTATTCTGGTCATGTTTGAGGGCCGCATTATGGGTGAACTCAAAGCCAACGAGGCCACTGAGGAAAAGCTGGGGCTCCTGATGGCAGGCATCACGGATTGAGTACATCAATCACAAGATGACCTTCTACCAATGCCGTCGAGAACTTATCTCTGGCGCTATACCCCTGATTTATCTCCTTTGCCAGAACTCGCAGCCTGACCGAGTAAATCGGTATTAATCAAACATTAACTTAACACCACTTCCTGGGCTGCCTGAGCGTCCTTGTGATAGATTCGATTTGAGGTTATGTGGAATGGTTTCATGCAACACCCCCGCCCTAGGAGGTTCAAAGTGAACTCTCTTCGTTGTATCCTGCTCGTCCTGCTGGCTCTGGCGGCACTCCTAGGTGGCTGCGCCCAGACCAAGCCCGGCACTCCACCTCCCCCGCCCAGCACTCCACCTTCCCCGCCCGGCACCCCACCTCCCCCTGCCGCCGACTGGGGCGAGGAGTTCAGCGGCCCTTACCCGAGCTGGAAAAGCGTGAAGGACTACGGGGCTAAGGGGGACGGGGTGAGCGACGACACCGCCGCCATCCAGCGGGCCCTTGACAACCTCAAGACAGTGAAGGATAACCCCTGGAGCGTGCTCTACTTCCCGGCGGGGCGCTACCGCATCACTGCCACCCTTCGCACCCAGCGCAACGCCCATGACGACTACCTGGGTGCCCAGATAGTGGGCGAGCACCCCGAGAGCACCCTCCTCGTCTGGGATGGCCCTTCTGGCGGCACTATGATGCGCTGGGATGCCTGGTACGACAAGCTCAGCCGCCTGACCTTCGACGGACAGGGGCGGGCCGCGAACGGTCTGGTGCGGGCCGGAGGGTTCGCTACCTACGGGGAGCTGAGCGACCTGATCTTTCGCGACATCAGCGGCACCTGTCTCAACTTCGGTAATGGTGAGGAGAACGGGGTGGCCGAGCAGGCCGTGCTGCGCAGCCGTTTCTACCGCTGTGGCATCGGGTTGGCAACCCAGAACTACAACTCGCTCGACATCTACGCCTGGTATAACTATTTCGAGGACAACACCACCGCGATGTTCAACGCTGCCGGGGCCTTCCACGTTTACGAGAGCCGCTTCGTGCGCTCGAAGGAGGCCGATCTGCGCTCTGGTGTGAACATGGTAAGTTCCCTGGTGAACAACCTCTCGGTGGGGTCAAAAGCTTTCATCCGGGGCTTCCTGGCCAATGTCTACCTCCAAGGCAACCGGGTTTATGCCACCACCGAAACCCCACTTGAACTCACCGACGCCGACCCGGTGGTGCTCGTGGACAACATGGTGCAGGCACCAGCCGGACAGCCCGCTGTGCGGCTGCCGGGCAAGAACGCCCTCCTGATCGGTAACACCTTCTCAGGCCCCACCTACTGGCCGGTGCGCGTTCCCGAGCAGCCCTTCAACCACGGCTTTGGCACTATCGCCCAGCCTGTCGAACGCGCGGTAGACGGTAGCCCCTCCACCTACACCACCCTGGGCATGTGGCGCTACGATGCAGGTATCCAGTGGAACACCCCGCCCGGTACCCGCCGCACCGCCGTGCGTTATGCTCTGCGCTCAGCCCAGGGCCTGCCGGATGCCCGGCCCGACCCCCAGGATTTCGCCCTCTTCGGCTCGAACGATTGGGGCTCGAGCTGGGTTCGGCTCGACCTGCGCACCGGAGAGCGCTTCAGCCCTGGGCAGCGCAAGGAGTACGTCCTCGCCTCCCCCCAGGCTTTCGCCCTCTACGAACTGCGAGTTCTTAAGAATACCCTTGGCCAGGTTCCTGGGCAGGAGCCGGGAGGCTGGGTGAGCCTGGCCGAGTTCGAGCTTCTGGACGAGACCGGAAAGCAGATCACCGCTGAGGTCGGCGGTTTGGTTCAGGGCGCGGACGAGGATTGGGGTCGACTCTATGCCGACCCCAACAGCATGACGCCCCAAAGCACCGGCTCACCTCCGGAGGTCAAGCCCTGGGACTTCGTCCCCCGTAAAGATCGACCCCTAGTTTCCGTGACAGCTTTCACCGGGGAGGCCGTGCAGCAGGCAATCAACCAGGCTGCTACCTTGCCCGCAGGCAGCCGACCGGTGGTTCATCTGCCCAAAGGCCGCTACCGGGTCAGTAGCACCATCACCGTGCCCGCTGGAGTTGAACTCTCGCTGGTGGGCGACGGGGCCGGGTATCGCGGCTCGAGTCTGGCCTGGGAGGGAGCGGGGTCTGGGCCGGTGTTGCGGCTTGCGGGACCCAGCCGAGCCACCCTGCGCGACCTGGAGGTGATGGGCGGCAGCATGAACGGGGCTGATGCCCTGGTGATCGAAGGGGCCGACGGGCCGGGCGGGCGAGTCTACGGCAGTCAGGTGCTTTCCAACGGGCCCGGCAGCCCCAACAACGCCGCCTTAGCCTTCGAGGTGCTTAATCTGCGCCAGACCGAGGTAACCATGACCGCCTTCGGGATGTCGAGTTTTCTGGGGGGGGTACGGGTTATTGGGGGCGGGGGGCGGGTTGATTTTTTGACGGGAGCTTCCTCGCAAGGCTCCAGCTTGTTCGAGGTGCGGCAGGGGGGACGACTGGTCGTGACTGGCATGTGGTATGAAGGTAACCCCACCGCCATGGCCCCGCTGATCGACCTCGGGGCGCAGTCCAGCGGGCGATTGGCGCTGGGCAGCTTGATGTTGTCGGTAATCCTCCCCGGTCAGCCGCTGGTACGCACCTCCGGCTACGCCGGGAGCTTGAGCATTATCTCTTCTCAGCTCGACCACCGCGATTCCTCCCGACTCGAGTTCACCGGAGACGGCAGAAACACCCAGGTTTTGGGAGCCGGTAACCACTACCCGCTTTTCACTGACCCTGCCCCCAACAAGCCAGTAGACCAGCTTTGGCGGGATACCACCGCCCCCGCCGGGCAGATTGCGCAGGTTGTGAGTGACTACCCGGCGCTCACCAACAAGGTTGTGGGGGCCCAGCCCGACCTCGAGTTCGTGAAGGCCCAACTCGAGCCGCTGCGCACCGTAAACACCAGCCCCGCTCTCAACCGGCCCGCCGGGGTTACGGACGTGAAGCTCTTACGCGTGGTTCTGAACGCCTCCATCGGGCGCACCGGGTTGCAGGTAAGAGGCAACTGATTCAGGATTCAAAAAAGACAATCGATGGGGTATTTGGTTTTTGCAAACTGTCTTTTTGAATCTGGTATGAGGGGGATAATACGACGGTGTCATAAGTGTACAGGTAACTTGTTTTGCAGTACGTGTTGAAGCACGTTGATTGCCCAAAACTGCGATCTACGGCTCATTGAGAGGGGCTGCCATATATATCGTTCCTGGTTACCAAACCAATAAGTGGCCCCAGGCTATTTGGAACTTGGAGCAGGATTCGTATCTTTGAAAACCTCGGCGCTGGCTTCCCAGTAGGTTGCCATATCCTCGGCCAGTGAGCGGGCACGGCGTAGGGTCTCGGGATCTTCGGTGCTGTGCGAAAGACCTATCAGGTTGGCGACCATATCGGAAAGCTTGGTGAGCAGCCCATGTAGGGCTTCTTGCTGGGCCGCAGAAAGCTGCTGCAGGTTTTTGAGGGTGGCAGGGCTGGCCCCCACCAGGGGCCCCCGGCCCTTGCGCTGCTCGGCCAGCGAAGATTCCAGGGTGCGGTAACGGGCCAGGCGACGCTCAAACTCGGGCAGGATGTCCTGGTCTACCTGCTGCAAGACATCTTCAACCTGGCGGCGAAAACTGGGGGCCTCGAGCAAGCCAATCTCCCGGGCCAGGGCGTTGCGGCGCTCCAGGGCTTTCTTCATCAGGGGGTCGTCCCCTATGGCTGAGGCCAGACGGCGCTCGAGCTGGGTTGCGCTCATAGCCACCCAGGCCACCAGGGTAATGAACAAGGGCACCGGCCAGGCCGTGCGGTAGGGCTCGAGGCCCTGCACCAACAGCAGGGCAGCCACCACCCCCAGGCCCAGCAGCAGAATCCAGATGGCAGGGGGCCGACCCCCTGCACGCAGCATTCGCCAAAGCATAAGTACAGCCTAGCAAATCGGCTCCTGAGGTGCTGGGTCATGCGAGAAAAAAACCGGGCCGAAACAAGCTCGGCCCGCTGTGATACCAGATTCGGTTAGTTCGTCACTGTTTAGTGACGAACTAACCCGACTGAAAGGAGTGCTCCAGGATTTAAAAAGATAGCCTCTGGATTTTTTTGTTTGAATGACTATCTTTTTGAATCCGGTATGACTTGGGACAGATTCCCTTTTGGACGGGTCAAGACCCGTGCGCCCGGAGGCAGATTATCTTCAAGACAGGCTACAGCCCATACACACAGGGTTATCGGGCAGGTACCCCGAAGAGGCTCTCGTCGAAAAGCCAGTCCAGGCGCAAATACAGCCCCGGCAGGCTCTGGAAGCCGCCCAGGCTGGTCTCGGTGCCCAGCAGGTTAGCCCCTACCGAGAAGGTCAGGCCGGTGGCTACCCGCAGACTGGCCTCCACACCCAGCGAAAGCTGGCCGGAGCGGGTTGCGGGCTGGAATAAGTAGCTGGCACTGGCCCCTAGCCCAAAGGTGTCGGTGAGGAAGTAGGTCAGGCCACCGCCCACCTGGCCGGTAAAGATACCCGTGTCGGCCAGCCGGTAGGCGGTGCCCAGGCGCAGGAACCAGCGCTCGTCGGCCTGGTAGCCCCCGCGCACCTCACCTTCGAAGATCACGCCGTCGGCATCGCGGTAGAAGCCCCCCTTCAGCGTGTTCTGGGTCAGGAGACTCAGGCGGTCACCCCGGTAAGCTCCGGCCAGGCTAAAGCGGGTGCCATCGGTGCCGCTGGCCTCGCGCACGTAGGCGGCCTGGGGCGAGAGGATCAGGTCGCTGCTGGGCTTGTAGATCAGGCCAAACTCGTAGACCTGCTTGATGCCCGGGTTGCTGGCCTGACCCGAGAACTCTGCGCGAGCGCTAGCTTGCAGGTTTTCATCGTTGTAGCGGAGCCCAAGGCCCGCACTAGCCCCACCCTGGGCGTTGTCGGCGACGATAACGTTGGTGCTAAGGCCTAGCTGCAGCTCCTTAGTGAGCGGAACGGTGGTGTCCAGGCCCAACCGGGTGCGTCCAGCCTCACCGTCCAGGTTGGACATCTCGTAGGTGGCCGAGATGTTCGTGGAGCCGAGTTGACGGCCTTCAGGGTCGGGCGCCTCGGAGGTGTTGCCCAGCAGGGTACGCAGAAGTTCGTCGTTGGCAAAGCTACCCCGCACCCCCAGCGCCCCGGTCAGGCGCAGGCCGGTGGCGGCGTAGGTGAGGCGGTTTTGCAGGCGTAAACCGAAGCTTTGGGTCAGTGCGTAATCCAGGCTGAGGTCGGTAGCCCCAGGGGTATTGCCCAGGCCCACCAGTTGCCGCAGCGAAATGCCAAAGCGCCCGGCCCTGGCCTCTGCCCCCAGCGAGAGGAAGGCAGTTTGAGACTGGAAGTTGTTGATGGACTGCGGGTCGAGGCCAAAGCTGGCCCCGGCCCCCAGCAAGAGGGCCAGGTTCTCGCCACCTACCCTGGCTTCCGCACTCACCTGCTGGGTAGTGGTTCCGGCTACGTAGTCCTGGTTCAGGCTGTAGCGTCCGGAGAGGCCCAGCAAGCCAGAGCGGGCTGCCGCACCTAGGGTGATATCACGGGCGGCACCGGGCGCTCCTCGCGGGTCCTGGAAGCCTGGCGGCACATCCTGGTAGCGGCCTTCCAGGTCGAAGTTCGCGCTTTTGAGACCAAACTTCAGTGCGCCGGCTACCTGACTCAGGTTGTTGATGGGCGCGGCCAGCTCGGCCTCGAGGCGGGCGCTCTCGCCCCCCAGCCGCAAGCCCAGCCCGGCCAGGCCCGAGACGCTGCTGTCCAGCGAGAGTAGAGTAGCCCGGATGCCGAAGCTTTCCGTCTCGAGGCCCGCTTGCACCCCGCCGCGCAGCTCGCGCACGATGCCGCTGGGGGTGGTGACGGCGTAGGCGACCTCGAGGCTCTGGGGGTTGCCGTTCAGGTCGGTGGGCTGGAGGGGGGCCCGCAGTTGCAGAATGCCTGCGCTATAGTCTATGTCGTAGTCGGCGTTTCGCAGCAGGATGGTGCGACTCAGCACCAGGTTGGAATTGGTACGGTCGCGCACCAGCCGCACCACCAGCTCGCTGCTACTGACCACCGGACGCTCGCTGGGCAAGAGACCCAGGCGGTAGAAGCTGGTGCCGTCACCCGGTATCACCTCGCGGCGGTTGGCGTTGGGTACCAGCGCCGCAAAGGCATTCAGACTGAAGTCACCTTGACGCAGCACCCCCTTGAGGCCGTTGTAGCCTGCGTTATAGCCGGTCAGGAGACCTTGGAAGTCGGTGCCGAGCTGGCCGTATTGCAGGTAGCTCTTCCCCACCTCGAAGCGCAAGAAGACGCTGTCGGCGGAGTTGGCGTCGGTGCCGATCTGCGAGCTGTCGCCCAAAAGCGGGAAGCGCTGGTAGGGGTTGGCAGGGGGTAGGAGGTTTGCATTCCGGAAGAGGAAGCCATTCACGCTAAAGTCGGCCCCCGTATTGACCGCGCCGGTGAAAAGGCCCTCGCCCAGCACGCTTCCGCGCCCAAAGGCCCGCAGGCTGGTCTCGAGGCTGAAACCATTGCCGTTCAGATTGGCCTGCAGGCCTAAGGCACCGGAAACAACGAGGGGACGCGGCAGGGCGGCCTCTACCGGGAAGCGGGCCTGGCGGCGAACCTCGCCCGCTATCACCTCTACTTCGACCTGTTCCGGGCTGCCGCCTTGCAGACGGGTGCCCAGGTTGGAGAGGGGGAGACGGGCCTCGCCGTTCACCACCCGCACCTGGTAGCCGGGCACGCCGGTCTCGGCATCGGGCTCTTCCGGCTCGGGCCGAACATTTACACTTACATAGCCCACGTTGGCGGGGTTGCCCTGGGCATCCCGCACCAGAATGGTGAGCTCGGGCTGATCGGCGCGATCGGTGGTAAGGGGGCGGCTGGGGTAGATCTGAACCGTGGCCGGTGCACCACCCCCCTGCACCAGGCTGAAGTCGGCCAGGTCGCTTTGCTGGATGGGCTGGGCCTGGGCCAGCGCCTGCAGCAGACCCGGTTCACCCACCACCACCCGGACATCGCCCAGGCTGCCCAGGAAGGGCTGGCCCTGGGGGGTACGGGGCTTGCCTGCCGAGCGGGTTTCTGGGGTTTGCAGAATCACGCCCAGGCGATCCTGGGGGAACTCGAGCGCCCCCGCATGGCTCACCCGGTAGCCCAACACGTAGTTTGTCCGCAGCGAACCAGGCAACACCCAGAACAGCCGGTCGCCCGAGACGAGGGGATCGGCCAGGGGGTCGGCGTTCTCGCGGGTGGGGTTGGCAATCACCGACTGCTCGAGAACCCCCGCCGGTGCACCCCGCAAAAGTCGGCTGCTGCCCAGCACATAGCGAGCACCCTGCGGCAGCCGATCCGAGAGGATCACCACACCCGCAGCCGGGGCCGAGGCCAGCCGGGCCGCCAGGGTCACTTCCGACTCGCGCTCCCGCACCGGCTCGCGCACCACCGGCGGCAGGGGCGCAGGCGGCTGAACCACGCTCAAGCGGGCCTGGGCCTGGTTGTTGGCGGGGTCGGGGTCGGTCTCCCGGAGGCGCACCTCGGCACTATTGACCAGGGTTCCAGCCTGGGTGGCGGTGGCCTGCACGGTGAAGTTGCGGCGGGCCCCGCTGGGCAGGCTGCCCACCGTCCAGGTCAGGGTGTTGCCCTGCAGGGTGGCCCCCTCGGCGGTGATGCTGGCCAGGCCTGCGGGCAGGGTATCGGTCAGGACGACATTGGTGGCCGCATCGGGGCCGTTGTTGACCAGGGTCAGGGTGTAGGTCACCCGGTCACCCACGCTGGCCTGCGCGCGGCTCACGGTCTTGCTAATGGACAGGTCGGCCCTGGGCTCCGGCGGCGGAGGGGGAGGTGGGGGTGCAGGCGGCGACGCCACCACTTCTAGAGTAGCCTGGGCCTGGTTGTTGGCAGGGTCAAGGTCACGCTCGCTCGAGCGAACGCTGGCCTGGTTGGTGCGCTCGCCCGCTACCTGGCCCCGCACCACCACACTAAAGCTCAGGCTTGCCCCACTCGCAAGGCCACCAATGTTCCAGGTCAGGGTGTTGCCTTCCCGCACCGGTGCAGGGGTAGCCGAGATGAACTCGAGCCCCACCGGTAGCCGATCCGTGAGCACCACCCCGGTGGCTCCATCGGGGCCGTTGTTGCGGACGGTCAGGGTGTAGGTGGCGTTTTGCCCGAGCTCGAGGCGGGCGGGTTGTACCGTCTTGGTAAGGGCCAGCTCCACTTCCGGCTGGCGCGGGGGTGGGGTTGGGGCCACCACTTCCAGGCGGGCCTGGGCGCGGTTGTTCTCAGGGGTGGGGTCTTCCTCGGCAGCCCGTACCTCGGCGGTATTGACCCAGGTGCCCAGGCTCTCTGCGATGGCTTCTACTTGCACCGTCCGGCGCTCCCCAGGCCCCATACGGCCCAGGTTCCAGGTCAGGGTACTACCCTCCAGGCGGGCCCCTTCGCTGCGAGCCTCCCCCAGTCCACTGGGTAAGGCATCGGTCAAGGTCACGCTGGTGGCGGCATCGGGGCCGTTATTGGTCACCGTCAGGGTATACCGGACAGCGTCCCCAGGGTTGGCACGGGGTACGTTCACGCTCTTGCTTACTACCAGGTCTATCTTGGGGGCCGGCGGTGGGGGTGGCGGCTCGACGCGGGGCAGGGCCGGGCCGGGCTCAGCCGGCACACGGGCATAGTACGGCTGATTATCCAGGCGCAGGCGAAACTTGACCGAGTTGGAGAACTGTCGTGTGGTGGGCAGAATCCGCACCAGGATGGCCCACTCGCCCCGCAGCTCGGGGGTCACGCGGAACTCGTTGCTAGCCCACTGCACGTCGCCCGAACTGGTAAGCTCGCGGCGCTGCCCGTTGGGAAAGCGCACAAAGATGCGCATCTCCTGGGGGCCGTCGGCATCGAAGTTTTCGATACGGAATACCTTGCCGACCGCGGCTTGCCCCAGGGTCAGGCGGGCCGCAACTTGGTCGCGGCCAAACTGCCCCCGCGTTACCACGGTAAACTGGCTGGCCTCCACCGCAATACCGGGGCTCAAGCGGAAGCCAAAGGCGTTCTTGCCGTTGCCGAAGGTGCGCACAGGCTGAGCGTAGTAGCCCTGGGCCAGGATACCCTCGAAGAGGGTATCGTAGCGGTGGGTTTCGGCGTTGCCGTAGCTCCGCTCCGCCAGCAATGCGGACGTGCCCCGTCCCAGCAGCTTAAAGTCAGACCGCATTTTGACGTTGGGGGCATAGATTTCGTCGCCGTAGTAGTTCTGCACATCGCGCTTGTTGCGGTAATCGTTCAGGTTGATGTCGGGGCTAAAGAGCTCCACCCGCAAGGGCTGGCCCGCAGCCCGTTCGAAGACGGCCAGGCGGTAGTCGTCCTGGCCTCCGGCCCGCTGGTCCCAGCCCACCTCGCTGCCCACGCTCGAGAGCGGCAGGTTGATGCTGGACTGCGGCAGGGCAACGGGCTGGGCTGCCACCCAGGGGAGCAGGGTCATCAGCGCAATCAGTACCAGTTTGATGTGGCTTTGCATGGCATTCACTAAAGCTGGATTCCCTTCGGGACGGACTGCTGCCCGTAAACCTGTTTGAATGGAGAAGAATACTGGCCTTTTCATCAGCGTACCTCCTCCCAGAGCAGGTCGGGGTCGGTAATCAGGCGGTCTATGGGAATGTTGCCGCTCAGGGTGTAGGTCAGGATGTAGGTTCCAGGTTGCACGTTGCCCAAGCGGATTTCACTGCCCTGGAGGCTGGGTTGCAGGTTTGGCGCGGTGATGGCCCCACGGCTGCCACCGGAGGGCAGCGGGTCGGAAATACGCAGGTTGTTTACGGCCTTGTTCAGGGTCAGGGTCAGGGTGACGGTGTAGGTGTTGCTCGAGACCTGCGTAAGGGTCTTCTCCAGACGCTGCCCATCCACCGTCAGGCGGGTCGAGCGGGTGACGGCAGTCTGGCTGCTGGGGTTCTCGAAGAGGAAGTCCTCGGTGTAGAGCCCACCACCCTCCACCCGCACCTGGCGGGTGCCACGCAGGCCCCGGTCATCCGGTATAGCCTTGGGCACATACGGCACGGTCAGGCGGTCTACCCGCAGGGTGTTCAGGCCCGGCAGCACTTCGGTCAGGCTATAGCGGCCCTGCTCGTCGGTAACGGCGTAGCGCCCATCGGAGAGGTAGACCCGCACCCCTTGCAAGGGTTCATCCACCCCGGCGGTGTAGTTGTTGTCGTTGTTCTTGTCGAAGTAAACCCGGCCCAGAATGGTGCCCTTGTCGCTGAAGACGCCGGCCTCGATTCGCACGGTGGCTGTGGCCACGTTGGAGTTGACCCGCACCGGGTTGAGCGAGCTACCCACTAGGGCGCTGGCCTCGGCAGCGTTGACCAGCTGGCCGCTGGTTGGGGCGGCTGCAGTCACGGTGGTGGCAAAGCGCAGGCTGGCCGACTGGCCGGGGGCCAGCTCGCCTACTACCCAGACCAGCCGCTGGCGACCTCCTTCGTTGGTGATCTGGGGGTCGGGGAAAGCTGCACCGTTGAGGCTCGAGCTGCCCGGGCGGTACTCCAGCCCCACCGGCAAGAGGTCGCTCAGGGTGACCTGTCGCATGGAAGCGCCCGAACCCTGGTTGGTGGCCTTGAGGATGTACTCGAGGCTTCCCCCAATCCGGGCCACCCCCTGCACGGCGGTTTTCTCCAGCACCAGGTTGGGGCCCCGCACCTCTACCCGGATGGTGGCGGGGTTAGACTCCTGTCCAGCGTTGTCGCGAATGGTATAGGGCACCTCCACCGTGCCGGTGAAGCCCTCGACTGGGGTGAAGGTCACACTGCCGTCGGGGTTTCGCACAAAGGTACCCTTGCCCGGCACAATTACCTGGTTCTGGATGCCGGGGGTGGCCGGGTCGAGGTCGAGGGTGCCGGGATCCAGGGTCGCGCCCGCGCCGGGAGAGTCGTTGGCAATGGGGTTCAGCGTGACCGGCGTGTTGTAGGGCGTTGTGGCGCTGTCGTCACGGGCCACCGGTACGGCAGGGGCCCGCACCGTAATGGCAATGTTGGCGGTGTTGGTGGTGCTGCCGCTGGTGTCCTGAACCGTGTAGGGAATGGTCACGGTGCCGGTGAAGCCCGGCGCGGGCGTAAAGGTCACGCTGCCATCGGGATTGCGGCTGAAGGTGCCCTTGCCCGGCACGGTGAAGCTCTCCTGCACCCCTGGGGTCAGGGGGTCGAGGTCGAGGGTACTGGGGTCGAGGGTGGCGCCATCGCTGGGGGTGTCGTTGTTGAGCGGGTTCAGCGTGACCGGGGTATTGAAGGGGGTGGTGGCGCTGTCGTTGCTGGCTGCTGGGAGCGGGTTGACCGTCACCACCAGACGGGCGGTATTGGAGGTCTGGCCGGTTTGGTCCTGAATGGTATAGGGCGCCTGTACCGTGCCGGTGAAGCCTGGGGCCGGGGTGAATAGCACTTTGCCGTCGGGTTGAAGTTCGAAAACCCCTTGTCCAGGCACTTCAAAGCGGGTCTGCTGGCCTGGGGTGCTGGGGTCCAGGTCAATGGTGCGGGGGTCGAGTCCGGTGCCCAGGCCAGGGGTGTCGTTGGCCGCCGGGTTCAGGGTGACCGGGGTGTCCCGCTTGGTGCTGGCCAGGTCGTTATTGGCGATGGGCGCGGTGGGCGGGTCTACTGTAACGGTCAGGTTGGCCGGGCTCGAGGTCTGGCCGAAGTTGTCCTGAATGGTGTAGGGAATGCTAACCGTGCCGGTGAAACCCTCTTCTGGGATAAACTGTACCGACTCATTGCTCAGGTTGGTGGCCGGTAGGAGCACGAAGCGGCCCTTGCCCGGCACCACCCGTTCAGTTTGTTGGCCCGGCGTGCTGGGGTCAAGGTCAACGGTGCTGGGTACCAACTGCCCGCCCGCGCCCGGCGTGTCGTTGGTGCTGGGGTACAGCGTAACCGGGGTTCGGAAGGGGGTGCGGGCCTGATCGTCGGCAGCGGTGGGGGGCGGTGGGGTAACGGTGATGATCAGGTTGGCCGGATTGGTACGTACCCCTGCGCTGTCCTGCACGGTGTAGGGCGTGGTAGCGGTACCCACAAAGCCCGGCTCGGGGGTGAAGCGCACGCTGCCATCGGGCTGTAGCGCGAACGTACCCTGCCCCGGCACGGTGCGGGTGGTCTGCTGGCCGGGGGTATCGGGGTCGAGGTCAATGGTGCTGGGCACGATGGTCTGGCCGGGGTTGGTTACGTCGTTGGCCGCAACGGGCACGTTGACCGGGGTATTCACCGGGGTCTGGGCGCGGTCGTCGACTGCCGCCGGCAGTTCGCTTACGGTGACGGTCAGGTTGGCCCGGTTGGAGGTCTGGGGCGCGGTATTGGGGTCGTTGTCCTGGTCGTTGATGGTGTAGGGGATGGTCACCACGCCGACAAAGCCCGGCTCCGGGGTGAAGACCACCGTACCGTCGGGGCGGGCCTCAAAGGTGCCACGTCCCGGAACGTTAAGGGAGGACTGCCGGCCTGGCGTGCTGGGGTCAAGGTCAATGGAAGCCAGGGTCAATCACGTTGGGCAGGTTGGCCGTATCGTTGGCGGCAGCATTTAGCGTGACCGGCGTGCCCCTGGGGGTGGAGGCCTGGTCGTCCACTGCCGTAGGCGGAGCTGGGCGCGGGCGAATCGTGACGGCGATATTGGCGGGGTTGGAGGTCTGGCCCAGGTTGTCCCGGATGGTGTAGGGCACCACCGCCGTACCTTCAAAGCCCGGCACCGGGTCGAAGCGCACCGTGCCGTCGGGCTGCAGCGGTGAAGGTGCCCTTGCCGGGGATGGTGCGGGTGGTCTCTTGCCCGGGGGTGCTGGGGTCAAGGTCAATTGAGCCAGGCACCAGGGTGGTGCCGGGGCTGGCAGTGTCGTTCAACAGGGCCGGTACCACCACCGGCTGGTTGAAGTCGCCAGCTTTGGCGTCGTCGCGCGCCACGGGTGCGGGCGGCGGGGTGACATTTACGGTCAGGGTGCTGGGCGCCGAGGTCTGCCCCAGATTGTCCTGAATGGTATAGGGAATCTGCACCGTTCCAGCAAAGCCGGGGTCGGGGGTGAAAGGTGACCTGGCCGGTGGTGGGGTTCAGATCGAAAGCGGCCCTGGCCCGGTACGGTACGGGTGGTCTGCTGGCCTGGCGTGCTGGGGTCAAGGTCAATCGAGCCGGGTACCAGCGTAGTGCCGGGGCCGGCGGTGTCGTTGGCGGGTGGGTTTAGGGTAACTGGCGTCCCGAAGGGGGTGGTGGCTGTGTCCGGGGTGGCTACCGGAACGGCGGGAGGCCCCACTGTCACGCGAATGCTGGCCGGGTTGGAAACCGCGCCGGAGTTGTCGGCGATGGTGTACTGCACCGGGGTGGTGGTACCGCTAAAGGTGGGAGCCGGGGTGAAGCTGACCGTGCCATCGGGCTGGATGGCGTAGGTGCCCTCGCCCGGTACCGTGAGGGTCTTGCCATCCGGCGAGCGGGTGCTGCCAGCAGGCTGGCCGGAGGCCGGGAAGACCACCGAACCAGGCACCAGGCTGCGCCCCGAGGCCACCAGGTCGTTGGTTTTGGGATCGAGGGTGACCGGGGTGTTGAAGGGGGTGGTGGCTGTGTCGTCCAGCGCCGCCGGGCTGCTCACATCAATGCTAATGGTAGCCGGATTGGAGGTCTGGCCGGTGGTGTCCTGGAAAGTATAGGTGACCGGAGTCGCCGGCCCGACGAAGGTGGGCAGAGGGGTAAAGGTTACGGTGCCATCGGGGTTGATGGTGTAGGTGCCCTCGCCCGGTACCGTGAGGGTCTTGCCATCCGGCGAGCGGGTGCTGCCCGCAGGCTGGCCGGAGGCCGGGAAGACCAGCTGAAGCCGGCACGATGCTGGCGCCCCGGTTGGGTGTGGTGTCGTTGATTTTGGGATCTAGGGTGACCGGGGTGTTGGGTAAGGTGCTCGAGTCGTCGTTGACGGCTACCGGCGGCTGCGGCGGCTGAACTGTGACTGAAAGGTTGGCCTGATTCGAAGGATTGCCGGTGTTGTCGCGCAGGGTATAGGGGATGGTGGCCGTACCGCTGAAGGTGGGCTCCGGGGTAAAGGTCACGTTGCCGCTACTGTCCACCGTAAAGGTGCCCTGGCCGGGTATGGCTCGAGTTTTCTGATCGCCCGGTGTGCTGGGGTCAAGATCCAGGGTGCTGGGGTCAACAAACCCATCGGGGTCGGTGTCGTTGCCCACCGCACTGAAGGTAACGGGCGTGTTGAAGGGGGTGGTAGCGCTGTCGTTCGCAGCCACCGGCGGGTTGTTGAAGCCAAAGTTGCGGTTGTTGCTGACCGTACCGGGGGCGATAGTTACCCCGGTAATCTGCGCACTGGCGGGGGCTACGGGTTGGAGGGTGCCCAGGGCCGGATTACCTGCCCCAGTCGGTACACGAAGGGTGTAGGTGCCCGGCGGGACCGCATTGAAGCTGTAGTTCCCGCTGGCATCGGTGGTGGTGGAGGCCACCACGTTGCCGCTGCCGTCTACCAGTTCAACGGTGATACCGGCCCCCAGGCGACTATCGGCGGGGGTGCCGTCGAAGCTCTTGTTGCCATTCAGGTCGTTGTAGAGCGTGCCGGAGATGCTGCCCAGGTTGGTCACCAGGCTGACCGGGGTAGCGCTGGGGGTGTCCCCGTTCGGCGTACCAGGGAGGGCACCGGGGCTGGCGGGGTGGGTGGTGTTGCTGCTGGTATCCGCGGCGGTAGCGCCTGGCGGTGGGGTGGGGGTGCCGCCCGGGAAGCTATGACCGGGGTTGGGGCCCGATGGGGTGCTCGAGCCGTACACCGAGTTGTTCTGCGGCGTGCTGGGTACCGAGGCCGCGTCGGGGTACTGTACCTGCACGGTAAAGCTCAGGGTACAGTTCTGACCGCCCTGGAAGGTATCGCTGCCGGTCAAAAGCCGGGTATCGGTGGTGCCGTTGAAGGCCGGGTTGATGGTGCAGGGCGCAGCCCCTGTGGTCTTGGTCGGCCCGGAAACAACGGTAATGGTAGGTGCATTGTCGGCATAGGTCTGGGCCAGGTTCTCGGTCAGTTGCACGTTGGGCAGCGGCAGCGTACCGGTATTCCCGGCTACCACCGTGTAGGGCACGGTAAAGGTGCGGGCATCCACCTGGGTGGGCGGGCCTGCCGACTTAAGCACATCCAGCCCGGTGCGGCTGAAACCGAAGTTCTGGTTGTTGCTGGCTGCGCCGGGGCTCACCGTCACGCTCAGGGCTCCACTGGCCGGTGCGCTGGGGGTAGCTCCGCCCAGAGTCGGGATCGGTGGCAACCACCCGCACGGTATAGCCTGCCGGGGGCCACGCCGGTGAAGGTATAGTTGCCGCCGCTGTCGGACTGCGTGGTGGCAACCACGTTACCGCCGCTGTCTACCAGCTCCACCGACACGTTGGGCAGGCGCGGGTCGGTGCCAGAATCGAAACTCCCGTTGTTGTTCTGGTCAAGGTAGAGCGTACCCGAGATGCTGCCGGGGTTGGGGAAGGTCACCGGGGTATTGCCGGGGGTGTCGCCGCCCGGGCTGCTTGGCAAGCCAGACGGGCTGGCGGGGTGGGTGGTGTTGCTGCTGGTATCGGTGGCCAGGGAACCCGGAGGAGGCGTGGGCACCCCACCGGGGAAGGTGTGGCCGGTGTTGGGACCGCTGCCGGGCAGGCTCGAGGCGTAGACCTGGTTGTTCTGGGGGGCGCTGGGAATAGCCGCGGTGCTCGGGTAAACCAGCCGCACCCGGAAGCTGATGGTGCAGCTCTGGCCGGGGGCGAGGTCGTCGGTTCCGGCCAGCAGGCCAAAGACCGTAGTGCCGTTGAAGCCAGGGTTGGCGGTGCAGGTAGCCCCCGAAGAGGGCGTCACGGTAAGGGCCGGGGTACCCACCAGGCTGATGGCAGGGCTGCCCGCGCCAAAGGTGCGACTCAGGTTCTCCGAAACCTGAACGTTGGGCGCCGCCACATTGCCGGTATTGCCCACCACCACTGCGTAGGGCACCTCGTAGGTGGTGGGGCCAATCTGCACCGGCGTACCCGCCGACTTAATCACGTCGACTGCCACTTTCTGGAAGCCAAAGTTCTGGGTGGAGGGCGTGCCCGCAGTCACTGTGACAGGCGCCGAACCGGTTGCGGGCGCGCTAGGCGCGAGTCCAGCGGGGCACCTGCGGGTCGCTCGAGACCACCCGCACACTGTAGCTGCCAGGGCTGACACTGGCAAAGGTATAGTTGCCATCGGCATCGGTCTGGGTGGTGGCAATTACGTTGCCACCGCTGTCCAGCAGTTGCACCTCGATGTCGGCCGGCAGGCGAGGGTCAGAGGTGGGGTCAAAGCTGCCGTTGTTGTTCAGGTCGTTGTAAAGCGTACCCTGGATGCTGCCGGGGTTGGGGGTCAGCGAGACCGGCGTAGCGCTGGGGCTGTCGCCGCCTGGGGTACTGGGCAAGCCTGCCGGGGTGGCCGGGTTCGTGGTGTTGGTACTGGCGTCGGTGGCAATGGCCCCGGTGGGTGGGGTGGGCACCCCGCCGGGGAAGGTATAGCCCGGGTTGGGCCCGGTAGTGCGGCTCGAGCCGTAGGCGGTATTGTTCTGCGGGACGCTGGGCACCGCACCTGCGCTGGCGTAGGCCACCCGCACCGAGAAGCTAATTGCGCAGCTCTGGCCCGCATTCAGGGTGTTGGAGCCGCTCAGCAAGCGGGTATCGCTGGTACCGTTGAAGGCGTTGTTGAGGGTGCAGGTAGCACCCCCACCTGCCGTGGCGCTTAGGGAGCCAGCCACAATGGCGATGGACGAGCTACCGGGGAAGGTCTGGCTCAGGTTTTCCGTAACCTGCACGTTGGGCAGGGCCAACTGGCCGGTGTTGCCCACCACGATGGTGTAGGGCACCACGTAGGTGGTGGCATTGATCTGCTGGGCCGCGCCCGCCGACTTGATCACGTCCAGGGCCGAACGGCGGAAGCCGAAGTTCCGGCCCGTTACTGCGCTGCCCGAAGGCACCGTGACCGAGAGGTTATTGGGGGTGGTAAGGCTCGAGCCCGCAGGCAGGTCGGGGTCGGTGGTGCTGACCCGCACCGTGTAGGTGCCGGGGGCTATGCCCGTAAAGGTATAGTTACCGGCGGCATCGGTGCTCTGGGTAGCAATCACGGTGCTTCCGCTCAGGAGCTCGACCTGCACATTAGCCAGGCGGGGCTCGCCGCTATCGAGGCTGCTGTTGCCGTTATTGTCGTTGTAGACCGTGCCTGAAATACTAGGCGGGGGCGGCAAGACCTGGGTGGTCGTGGTTGAGCTGTTGTTGCCGCCGGTCGGATCAATCACCCCCACCGGCGGGGCAATGCTGGCGGTGTTGGGCAGCGAACCCGCATTGGCAGCCGTGCCGGTCACGGTAAAGGTCAGGTAGCTTCCCGAGGTGGGATTCGAGGCCACGTTATTAACCGGCAGCGCCCCGGTGGTCACGCTAATGTTGTTGCCGCTGCCAGCACTTGTTCCGCACACAGCCGAACCGCTGGCACTGCACGTCCAGGTCACGCCCGTCAGGGTGGCAGGCACGTTGTCGCTGAAGTTTGCACTGGCCACAGATGTGGGGCCACGGTTCCAGACCTTGATGGTGTACGTGACGCTATCGCCTTGATTCACGCTGGCCGGCCCGGTTTTCTGTATGGCCAGGTCGGCCTCATCCTGAATGGTCAGGGTGGTGCTGCCCACTGCCGTGGTACACTTGGCGCTCTGGCCGCCGATATTAGTGACCAGGTCGGTTCCGGCCGGTGCACCTGGATTGCTAACCGCCGTGATGGCATAGGTTAGAGGTTCTCCCCCCTCCACCAGGCTATCACCGGTGATGGTAATGGGAATGCGAATGGCCCCAATCTGTGGGCCGGTGCTGGCGTTGGGGTCATACTCCCCTGCCGGAATGCTCAGGCTGATGTCTCCGTTGGCGTTGGCGCTGGCACTGCCCCGGTTGGGGGTGCCGATGCTGAAATCGGCGGTAGTGACCGCACCGCTGCGGGTAAGGGTGATGGTAGCAGGGGCCGTGACGGTACCGTTGACAATCACCTCCAGGAAAACCGTGCCCGCCGATTCCCCTACGCTGGTAATGGTAGCGCCCGAGGCATCGACGAAGCGGTTCACGTCGGCCAGGGGGCGCAGGGTAATGCGAATGTTGTCCAGGAAGTTGCCTTCGTTGGCCCGGCCGCTGCCAATGACCCCCGCCGTACCCCCGGCCCCAATCCGGGCCTCAAAGCCGTACTGGTAGACCCCGCTGGGGCCAGTGTTGGTCAATACACCCGAGCGGTTATCCCAGGTATTAGTGGAGGTGGCGGTGAAGTCGGAACCTGCACTGATCAAGGTGACGCCGTCGGCGCCATAGATCGCCGCTCGAGCCGTCTCGATTCCGGCATCGAAGCGCGCCCGGTGGCTAAAGGTATAAGGCACCGACTCACCCGCTACCAGACACACATTCTGGTAAAGCCGCCGTGGGTTCTCGGCATTGAGCTCGGCCCACTGCTGTCCATCGGCAGCGCTGCCGCGCTGGGGGGTACGAAAGTATTCGACCGGGCGATAGGGCAGGGTGAAGGTGGGGCAGTTGAAGCTCGTGCGGTTGTAAAGGTCATCGGTGGTGCGCCAGCCCTGTACCTTGTTGGCCTCGTTGGTGCCCGTGTAGCTGCTGTCCGGCAGATAGCGCTGAAGGGTTCCCCCAAATGTTTCGCATACACCTGCTGCAGAAATGTTTGGAATCTCAAAACTGGGGTTGACAATAATACGGCTAGGAATTTGAGCTTGGGCGATCCCAGCCAGAATGAAAACTAACCCCACTGGTAATAAGCCCAGGCCGCGTAGCGTCTTACCCATCATCTAACCCTCCCCAGAGCACCCGCAAACCGCCTAGCCAATATGTCGGTCTGTAGGATTTCGTCGCAAATCGATGAGGTGGTGTTAATTTGCTCTAGGTTCTTAACGTGACTGTAGATCACCACGATACCTCCTGGGATTAGGGCTTCAGCTAAACAAAAAAACACGGACGCTCCTCGACTTTCTTGAGAGCGCATTGCGAACTGGCCACCCCGTTCAGTGACGCAAATGCAGCTTAGTCAAATCTACCATAGGGCATTGGCGGCCAGTTGTGACAAATAAACATCGACTTACACAACATTTACACAACTTATGGTGATCTAAACGTCCTCCGCTGGTTTTCTGCTCGGGCATTAACTGAAAAAATTTCGCCTGGAACAAATTTTTCTATATTCATGCAGGACACCATGAACGAAGGCTGCGCGACTGTGTTGCTCAAGCTCGCTTTGACCCAAATCACCCCTAGAAATACTTGGAAAAACGCTCGAGCACCGGCCCCAGGTCGCTTTGGTCGCCGCGTACCACCACCCCGCCCGTTCCTTCGGCCACCAGACGCAAAGCTTCCCAGTCGGCTTCGCCAATGCCGACGCTAAAAACGTGCACGGTGTTCTGAGGGGTAAAGGCCAGACCCGAGGCTACGATATTCCGCAGTTGGGCACTCTCGGGAAACTCGAGCCGAACCTCTCGCTCCTGCAGGTCGGTTAGCTTAAGCAGGCCGGAAATGCCCACAGAACCGGTATTGGCAATGCCATCGGAAAGCAGCACCACCCCCCGGATGGCCTCCCTCGAGACCCCTTCGTAGCTATCGGCCAGTTCCAAGCCCCGCTTGATGGCTTCGTACATGGCCGTGTTGCCCCTGGCCGTGAGGGAATCTATGGCCTCCACAATGGCAAACCGGGTCTTGTTCAAAGGACCAATAGGAACCCGCACCTGCACGCTGCTGGCAAAAGTAACCAGCCCCACATGGGTACTGGGCGCCGCTCGATCCAGAAAACGCTTGGCGCCTTCCTTGGCCTGTTGAATGCGCTCACCCGACATCGAGCCTGAGGTATCCAGCACCAGGACGGCCACGCCAGGCTTCTTTACATCCTCCCAGCTGTTCTGAATGGCCCTGGCCACCTCGGGATTCAACCTTCCCAGCAGCTTTTTAGGCTCGTTGGGGTTGATGCCCAGAGCAGGGCCCAGCACATCGGCAAAAGGCAGGTTCGAACCCGGGCGGAACCCCCAGGCCACGAACTGCTTCTGCACCGGCTCGCTCAGGAGATACTCCTTGACCACCTGGGCCGCAGCCCGCTGTTGTGGCGTGACCCATTCAGTGTTTGGAACGGCAAAAGGATTGTCGTGCCAGACCGTACCCTCTTTGGGGTAGAGCGCCACTACTTCGTAGCCAGCTTCGGTGATGGGCCGCTGTACCACCTGGCCGCCCGGCACACTCTCGGCGTTTACCCGCCCCTGATAAAGCCAGGGCAGGTTGTACTCCTCCAGCGGGGCAAAATGTACAAAGCGCGGCCCCTGGAAGATCTTGGTCTGGAGCTTGAGGGTTTCGGGGTAGTAATGGTCTACCGTGGCCTGGAAGCGCCGCACATAGTTTTGGGTCTTGGCCGAGCGCACGTCCTCCAGGGTAAGGTTTGAACCCGACTTTCCGGCAGCAGCCTGGTACAAAAGTTGCAAGGTTGAACGGGCCGTAGAGCTTACCGCCGGGTCGGTAAAGGCTACCCTGGGCTTGCGTCCCCACTCGGCTTTTGCCGCAGGGCAGGTGGCCCAGCCCTGTAAATTTTCCTTAAGTGCGATGATATCAGACCAGCCGATGGGTTTGCCCGGCCAGCCCAGGCACTCCGCCATCTCGCGGAAGGTAAAAATCACCACCGGGGTGCGCACAATGGCGGGCATCTCGGCGAAGTTGAAGACCTCGCGGCGGGCGTCCAGATTGACCTGGGCCAGCCAGTCCGAGGTCGAGGGCGAGACCACCGTGGGATCGCCCCCGGTGCGCTCCGGGAAGGCCACCCCCTGGTTGAGCCGCCGAACCAGGTGGGTGTACATCTCACCAGAGTTGACCGTGACGCTTTTGGCCTGCACGGTGTAGCGGCGAGAACCAATCAACACGGTTTTACCCTGCTTGTTGAATTCCTCCAGGGCTGGCTTGAGCACGTTTTGCTTCTCGCCCGAAGTCCAGATCAGCACTTCTACAGTCTGGGTGGGGTAAAAGAGAAAGAAAAAGGCCAGCGCGCCGATGAACCCCACTGCTACCAGAACCTGCACCAGGTTTCGCACGTCTACCAGTGTAGGGCAAGTCCGGGCTGTGGTGTGGGTTGCGCGCTGCCTTGAGCCCGTTTGGACCGAGGTCTGTCCCGACAGGGCCGCGCGGGGTGGAGGTGCCGTATGGGGCTGGTGCGCTAGACGGGGGTTGAGATACCATGTCAAGCAAGATGAAATGGATTGCTATTCTGCTCCTGCTGGGAGTTGCCCAGGCCCAGGGCCCGGGCTTCAGCATCCGCCTGAGCCGCAGCACCCTGACCCTTCCGCCGGGCGGCGACACCGCCTTCACCCTGACCCTTCTGCCCCAGGGGGGTTTACCGGCACGGTAACCCTCCGGCTGGTGGGCGCCCCGGCGGGGGTGGGCTTCGCCGTTACCCGCCTGCAGGTGGGCGGCAGCAGCCCCATCACCCAGGGGCTGGCACTGGGGGTAGATGCCGGGGTGGCCCCGGGCACCTACAACCTCACCCTCCAGGCCGAAAGCAGCGGCTAGGTGCAGACCACCGCGCTCACCCTGCGGGTGGCCCTTCCTCCGGCAACGCTGCCCTGGACAAGGCAGTTTAGTACCAGCAGCGGCGACGAAGCCTCTGCCCTGGCGGTGGACGGCCAGGGGAACGTCCTGGTGGCGGTGCGGGTCGAGGGCGCCCTGCCCAGCCAGACCCATCTGGGCGGTGCGGACGCTTTCCTGCGCAAGTACAGCCCTTGAGGGCGGGCGCGGTCGGGCCTGCTACGGGCAGCCTCAGGGGGCCTCTCGGTTATGCAGAAAAGGGGCTGGTAGGGGCGAGGTTTCCTGGCCAGGTGGACTAGGGGTCTTGAAACTCCCCCTTGACCCCTTCCAGCACCACCACATCGCTGGTATCCAGGTTATAAAGCACCCGGGTTCCCTCTACAAAGCCGTCTTTGTTCTGGCTTCGCACGGGTTTTTCCTTGCTGCCGAACAGATAGGCTACCTTGTCTTTCTCGCGCACCACCGCGCTTTCGGCGGTAGAGGTGCGGCCATCCTGCACCAGCTTGACCCCGCCGAATAAACGAAGAATCTCGTCATCTACGTTGTACACCATGCGTTCGGCACTACCTTGCAGGGGCTTTTCTCCGGTGCGCTCGAGTTCGATGGGCCCCGCCACCCGCGCGTCGCCGCTCTCGTTGTCGTACTCGAGGCGGCTGCCCCAGGCCTTGCTCTTGCCCTGCTGAACCTCTACCGCCCTGGGGCCGGGTTTAAGCTCGAGCTCGAGGCGATCCTCTTCTTCGATGTACCGGGCGGTGCCCCCGGTCATGAAGACGTAGTCGTTGACCTCGCGGACTTGTTCCACACGGGCAATGGCCCCAAAAGCCCGGGCGTCTTCGCCAAAGGTAATTTGCACCCGAAAAGGCGGGGGATCGGCGAAAAGCGAGCGGCTCAGCGCAGGGCCCTCGCGCTTGCCCCCAATCTGAATGTCGAAGGCCTTGAGGCTTCCGTCGTTTTGCTCGGCGGCCTCGAGGCGCACCTGTTGCCCAACCTTCAGGTCGCCAAACTGTACCGCTTTACCTTCGTGCCAGAAGCGGGTTAGCTTATCGGTCGTGAACTCCTGCTCGCCCACCCGCAGGCTCTTCTTTTCAACATCCAGCGCAGCAATAACCCCCCCATACAGGTCGCGCAGCTCGATGATGGCCGGAGGGTTGTCGGGCCCGGTTTTAACCACCACAATCTTCTTGCCGCGCCGTTCAATTTCGGCGGTGGTTTGAAAGGTGGGCTCGGGGTCTTGCTGGGCCAGGGCTACCAACAGCAACAGTCCTGATAGCAGCCAGGGCCAGCGCATGACTCTTATTATTGCTCGCTTAGCTTGCGAAAGTCGTTCACCGGCAGTCTGGGTGCCTGGGCCAACACGCGCACTTGGGAGCGGTTGACGTTGTGCAAGAGCGAGTTGCCCGATAGGGTGGCTTTTTCCTTGGCATTCACGCTGCGGGCCGGCACGTTCTGGTTGCCCACCCGACCCGCCACAATGGTGGCCTCGCCGGTGTTGTCGTTGTAGACCAGGCTGGCCCCGGTGGTTGTGATGTCGCCATCGACCAGGGTAACCCCGCCGGTGGCCAGCAAGCGTTTTTCGTCGGTCAGGCTGCGGATTTCCTTAGCCCGAATCACCAGGTCGCCCTTGCCTTCGCGCTTGCGCAGCAGCACCACCTCCTTGGCGTCGCTGAAGACGGCCAGCCCGCGGTCTTCCTCGTAATACACTCCTTCCGAGCGCCCCTCCTGGCGGCCGTTCTTGAGGACCACACCGCCCTCGCTGGTGGAGATATTGGTGTCCACCTCGAAGGTCATGCGGGGGGCGGTGACTTCCACCGGGTCGCTGTTTTTGTCCCTGGGTTCCTGGCGCATGCGGGCGTTGCCGTCCAGGGTACCGCGCCCGTTGGATTCGCGGTAGATCAGCTTGGGCCCGCTGGCCGTCATGCGGTCACGCTTGACCACCACACTCCCCTCAAAGGAGGCCACCCGCTCCCCCTCTGCCTCTTGCATGGTTTTGCCCTGGGGCGCCTCTAACGTAGCGCGGGTAGCGTTGATTTCCAGGTCTTTTACCTTCCCTATCACCCCTCCGGGCTTGCCCGCCTCGTAGACCCAGGGGCCGTTGCGCAGGTTGCCCGAGCGCTGCCCACCAGGAGCCTCGATGGTTATGATGCGCTGTTCTTTACTCTGGGCCAGTACAGCCAAAGTTAGGAGAAAAAGAAGTGATGCCAGACGTTTCATGAGCTACCCCCTTCGATAGGGCAGGGCGGTTGTTCCCCACCGGAGATGAACTTCTCGATGGGGTCGCGCCAACTGGGGTTTTCGATACCAAAATCGCTTTTGAAGTCCTTACCCTGCACTTCCAGGCTGGGCGCGGTGATGAAGACGCTGGGCGCACGGAACCCCTCGCGCTGGTCAATCGTGACCGGCACTTCGCCTGGTTTGCCCAGGTTGACCGTATAGCAGCCCTTCAGAATTTCCACCCGGGCGTAGGGCAGCCTTAGGTTGTCGGCCCGGTCGATGGTCACTTCTGGGGCAGAAAGCCGCATATCCAGACGGTTTTCCACAAAACGCTGCCCTGACTGCAACCCGGTCACCTTGGCCTCGCGGGAGCCGGGGTCTTGCTCGACCTGGGCGGCAGCGAACTCCCAGCGGGCCTTGGGGTCTTGTTCGGGGTAAAGGGTCAGGCGGACGTTCTCGAGTTTCACCCCACGGTTGGGGGTAGGGGGTGTTGGAACCGGGCGGCTCACCAAAAATAGCGAGAGCGTACCAATCACAACCAGAGCGATGAGTGCAGGTCGAACCACGGCTAGAGGGTAGAAGCAAGGTTGCTAAGAAGCGTGAACAGAGGGCTAAAGGCCGTTGGGCTAGTTTGAATATCACGTGAGAAGTAGCTTTGTTCCATCTTAGCCCAGCATACCTGGCTTCCACACGCACAGGCGTGTGCAGGGCAATCGGGGTCTTCAAAGTAACATGACCTACTTTCTTCCTCGACAAAAACCGGGGCCGGTAGGAAAGGTGGCGGTACGGGAGGCGCTGATGGCGGAATACAGGAAGGTCTGGGCTTACATTCGCAGCCTGGCCCGGAAGTATGGGATGAGCAGTGGAGCAGCCTGGAAGTGGGTGCATGGTAAGTCCACTCGTTATCAGGGCTAGGGCCGAGCAATGTCTACGGTCATTTGGGGCTTCGGTATCCACATTTGTTGACCAATAATGGTCATATCTTCTATCATTGCGTAGCAAGAGAGGGGTTCGCAATGCCCAAGGCTGCTGATTGGAACAAAAAGCTGGTCAACATCGCCGAGGCCAAGGCCCAGCTCTCCCGGTTGGTGGAGCGGGTCGAGCGGGGGGAGGTGGTACTTATCGGGCGGTATGGCCGGGTGGTGGCCATGCTGGTACCTCCCGAGGCCCCTCCCAAGCCCAGGCGGGTGCCGGGGGTCTGGAAGGGGAAGATCTGGATTGCCCCAGACTTTGATGAACCTAACGCCGAGATTGCCCGGAGGGTGGAGGAAGGTCCGGTTGAACCTGTTGCTCGATAGCCACATCGTGCTGTGGTGGCTTTCCGATGATCAAAGGCTCTCTCGCAAGGCCCGCCGGTTGATTGAGCGGACCGACGAGGTCTTTGTGAGTGCCGCAACCACTTGGGAGCTGGCGGTGAAGGCTGCGCTGGGCAAGTTGCGGATGCCGGAGGGTTTCCTGGAGGTGGTGGAGGCGCAGGGGTTCACCCACCTGCCCATTACGCCGCTGCACGCTCTGGCCGTACAAAGCCTGCCGTGGCATCACCGCGACCCCTTCGACCGCATCCTGCTGGCCCAGGCCACCGTCGAGGGGCTGAGGCTGATGAGTGTGGATGAGGCGCTAGCTCCGTATGGAAGATTTGTGATTAGGGTCTGATACCGGATTCAAAAAGATAATCATCCAAACCAAAGACCCCCAGAGGCTATCTTTTTGAATCCTAGAGCACTCCCTTCCAAGGGGCGGTATCGCCCTCCGCTACGCGGATAACTTCGGTCGGGTTAGTTCGCCGCCATACGGCGCCGAACTAACCGAATCTGGTATGAAGAGCCTGTCCCGACTTTGCTAACGCTAGACCTCTGTATGGAACATTGGTGCTGTGATGCCCCATGCTGCCGGATGAACCATACAAGGCACCAGTTTCTGTGAGGCTCATTGATGAAGGTAGCTGTATATTCGCAGATCCTGGTACCGCCCATGGCGGAATACCGCCTCTCGCATCACACCCTCTTGAACAAAACCCACCTGCTCGAGACAACGGATCATGGCTTGGTTAGTGGCTAGGCAGTTAGCTCCCAAGCGATGGAGCCCCCAGTCGTGGCAACCCAGTTGAACCACGCAGCGAAGCGCGGCCTGGCCTAAGCCAAGCCCCCGCAGCTCGGGCTCGCCTATGAGCAAGGCAATTTTCGCAGCCCGGTTTTTCCAGTCAATATGTTCTAGAAATACCAGGCCTGCATCACAATTTTGCTTCAAGGCTTGCACCACGTATAGCTTGCGGTCATCGCGACCAAGCCACTTCTTAATCAGATCCTGTACCTCACTGAGGGAATAGCCCAGGAATGGCTGTATGATGGCATACTCCACCACCTGCGGCTCGGCGTACCACCTCTGGATTGCAGTGGCATCGCTGAGATCCACGGGCCGCAGCTGCACACACTTCTGGCGGGTCGTGATCATCATGCAGGCTCCTCCATTTTCTCTGCCGAACCGTCACGAACCTTTGCAGCAATGTACAGCACAACCCCCAGGCTGCAAACAGCGAGCGAAGTGATTTGCAAGGCCCCAGCAGAGCCCAGCCAACGAACCAGCGGATCTACCAGCGCCAGTACCGGCAGCACGCCCAGGGCCAGGCTCACATTCACCAGGCTGAAAACCCGCCCCAGAAAATGCTTGGACACTACCGCCTGCAACAACGACTGGGTGGCCACGCCGGATATGTCAAACAGGATACCGCTCAAAAAGAAAACCGCCAGAAGCATCGGAAACGTGGGGAAGGTCGCTCCCAGCAGCATGGGTACAGCCAGCAGGGTGTTGAGCAAGACGACCCAGGCAAGGCCGGGTATGCCCTTCTTCAGGGCCCCCAGAGTGGCCACCCCGACCACGCCCCCCAGGGTGAGGCTGGTATACAAGAGCCCCAGGCCCGCGGCCCCAATCTGGGCCACCTCCAGTGAGATGGGCACCATCACGATCTCCACCACCCGCCAGAACAAGGAGGTGAGCATGGAGAGCGCCAAAATTATGACTACTGTTCGGCGGGTCACAGCAAAACGTACCCCCTCGGCCGCTTCGGCCCAAACGGAGGCGCCGCGTCGGCTGGGAACTGTAACCAGGGCCGACGGTAGGCCGAGCACAGCGTAGGCCACACCGGCAAAGGTGAGGGCGTCGAAGATGAACAGCCAGACCGGGCCCACCAGGCCGTACAGCAGGCCGGCCAGGGCTGGGCCCAGCGAGGCGGTAACCTTGGTTAGAACCACCCTAAGGGCGTTGGCCGAGACCAGGGTCTCTTTGGGAACCAAGGAGGGTACCACGGCAGCCATGGTGGGGCTCACCAGGCCTTCCACGCTCTGGATCAGGAAGACCAGGGGATAGACCAGCAGGGGCTCGATGAGCACCAGGATCAGGCTGGCCGAGAGCAGCGCGCTCAGCAGGTAGCCCCCCACCAGGGTTTGGCGCCGATCCCAGCGGTCGGCCAGGGCGCCGGTGAAAGGCTGGATCAGGAGCCTCGAGGCTACCCGCACCGCCCATACGCCAGCCAGCGAGGCCACCGACCCGGTGGCGGTGAAAACCGCCACACTCAGGGCCAGTACCGTGAACTGACTGCCCAGGCTCGAGAAAGCGGTGGCCCAGAGCAGCCGGACGTACAGGGGATGCTCCAGCGCAGGGTAGTGTCGGTTTAACCAGGCACGGATGGGATTTGCTCTCAAGTTAGACCCCCGATTCGCTAAAAGGCTCTCTAACCGCAATACCGGCATATTCCCAGGGGTACGTGATCCCCCGGACAAGCGAAAAATTCAAAATCCTTAGACCCGCATCCGCAAAGACCGCCTCCAACTCATGCTGGGACGGACGCCAGCCCCTAGCGGGCGCTGGCAGCACAAAGGTCTCTCCAGTTGGCAGTTCCCACCATACGGGCAGCGAGGGAGGGCGGCGTCGAACAGAGTTCGCGTTCGCAGTAAGTTCATCGGTACCGATGCGGAAGTAGAACTGGCCTTTAGGTGTGAGTGCATCACCGACAGCCTTAAGGTATCGCTCACGTTCTAGGGAGACTTCGACTGTATGTAGACAGCCGATGTCCACTACAAGGTCAAAAGATTTACCGAGGGTTGATCGGTCATCAGGCCAGAGTCCGACCTGGAAACGCACTCTGCTGTTGCCGTGAGCTTCTTGCGCACGACGGATTGCCCAGGGACTCGCGTCGATAGCGATAACTTCCAGCCCCAGCAGAGCCAGCGCAGATGCCTCGAACCCTTCACCACATCCAATCTCTAGCACGGTAGCTCCGTGGTGCAATCTTTTGGCCAGCCTCAGCAACCACAGATCCGGGTCATGCGGGTTGAGGAAAGCCATACCTGATGAGTAGGCTATCTGGTAGCGAGGATCACCGTTCATGCAACCTTTGAGCGAAACGGACCGAGACCTGAGTTATAGAGGTATGCGCAAAAATCTTGCGCATGAGGGGCGCCTTCTAAAAACGGCACGGCTGTGGGGAAACAGCTACTTTGCGAGAATGGACAACGCTGGCAGGACTGATAGTTGGCAATATGCACCTTGCTTAGAACCAGTCGACGGTAAGCCTCAAAGGAAGGACCGAACCAGATAGCCTGCATAGACTTTTTGCGAATCGAGTTATCCGAAAAGTCGAGGCCAAGATGAGCAGCAGAGGCTAGTGCTTCTGGAACCATCTCGGATATTTTCTGTGAAGGGAAAACCCGACCGTCACACTGAACATAGCATTCATATAAGCCGGCGCGGTCGTAGTAAGGTGCAATACCTCCCAAGGACCAGCCTTCACCGCTCAGCACATCACGCATAGCGGGGGTAAGAAAGTTAAGACGCAGTGAAAAGCTGAATTCGCCTGACTGGAAGTACTTCAAAATAGTGCGGGTCAGAGGGAGAATCTGTCCCTGGTCGATACTCAGCTCATCCCAGTATTGCTTAGCAGTACCCACTGGATGCACAATAGCCATCACCATGTAGTCCACGCCGAGTTCGTTAGCTAGATCGAGATATCCGGTGACGTTACTTTGACAATATCGATGGATAACTGCACTGATGCCGATTAAGACCGTACGCGATCTCCCACGGTACTTAACCAATCGTTGAAGCGCTTTGACGGCTCTCTCAAAGCTTCCTTTACCACGAATGTTATCGTGCCTTGAGTGGTCAGGGCCGTCCAGGCTCACAGCTATGTCTACAGGTACCTCCTGCGTTAGCACGTACGCTATACGATCATTGATCAACCATCCGTTAGAGGTGATGGAAGGACGTATACCTAAGCTGTGAAGGGTTCTCGCCAAGCTCACCAGGTCATGCCGAAGCAGGGGTTCCCCGCCAAGGAATCCGACCTGTTTGGTACCCAGTCGACTTAGTTGCTTGAATAATTCCTCTAGTTCCTCAGTTGAAAGGTCGCTGTAGTGACTTCCCGGCTCACGGAACATACCAGTTTGGCAGTGCTTGCAGCGAAGGTTGCAGCGCCAGGTAGCATCTAGGCGCACAAGTTCGGGGTAGTAGAGCACTTCGTCCATGACCACCTCTTTGTTCATCGGACGTTGGCTCCCAAGGAGCCAATATGTAGTCCAAGAATGGACTGTTGGTGAGCCCTATTCTTGGACTACATAAACACCATCACTTTTTTTCACCAGTCAACAGCACTGTTGCCGCTGTTAATTACGGCTACTGTGGAATGGATTTGTTCCTTCTTAGTTTCCAGGCCGTGAACCTGATCGGTGATGTAGGTGCGGATCTTCTTAATGGCCGTTTCGACATAGCCGAGCATCTTGGGCGAAGGCTCAAAGCCTGCCTCGGCGATAAGCCCCTTGACATCAGCATTCAGAAGCAAGCGTGTAACAAACTCATGGTCGAATTTCAGGCGCTCGACTAAAAGCTCGTCTGCCTCCCGTTTCGCCGGGTCAGTCGCAACCGCCATTTTAGCCTCGAGATCCTTTACGGTTTCCATATGCACCAAACCTCTCTGTCGTATCTCGTTTGCCACCATGCTCTTTGTCATAATTTATTGTGCACTATACGATTTCACCCCCTTGCGCTTGAAGTCCCTAGGGCACTTCCACCCTAGCACCCCCCAGGTAACCAAACCCCCTCTCAGAATGGTTACCTTCTTAACTCATTTTGGTTACCTTCTCTCTCATATTGGTTACCTTTTGACGGTTTTGGTTACCTTACCCTTGCTAGGGTGAGGGTATGCGCAGGGTGAGGTGGTTTTTGTTGTTGCTGCTCGTGCTGGCCTTGGGTTGGAAGGAATTGGGCTACGCCTGCACCCGCCCCGACTGCCTGCCCCCAGGGGTGGTGCGCTCAGGCGGGCCTAGCGGTACCGGGCGCTGAGCCTCTTGACCCAGGATCGGGCCGCGGGGTAGCGGGGGTCTTGCTCGGGCAGGCGCGCCAGCAAGGCTTCCCAGACCCGCAGGTCGTCCTTTAGCCGCTCGGCCAGCCGGAGCAGAAGCTCGAGCGCGCCACTTCGAAAACGCTGATGTTCAGGAAGACAAATCCAGATCATTCGATTTTTAAGCAGCTTACAAGACGTCCCGTGTGGTGCCGCGGGTGCGGTAGTTGACCCAGTTCTTGCGAAGCCGCAGGGCTTTTTTGATTACACCGTAAAGCGGTGAGAGGCTGACGTCGTAAGCCGGGAA